>NZ_JBTLMO010000001.1:0-434816 GCF_054462255.1 Streptomyces sp. SD15
TCGGCAACCGACGACAACGCCGCAGATCGGCGTGCCGGACCCCGCGTCTCCGGCATGATCCGCCGGACAGGCCCTAGCCCAAGTACCGTGCAGGGCACCGCATATGCGCGCGCCACCGCGTTTTGGCACTGTCCACACCCTGGGAATGGGCGACTTCCGGCCGTCCACCGGACCCGGTTGAGGACTATGCTGCGTTACGGACGTCCCAGACCCCGGCGGCTTGTCGTTGCTCGACACAGATGGCTGCAGGGAGCGGATCTTTCCTCCGTCACCCGGCGCATCCCTGGAGGGAACTGGGTGGGTCCGCTGTCCTGTCGCACAGACTGTCGGACCGGCCTTGCTCCGCCTCCTTCGAACGTACGCCCCTGCCGGAGCGCGCCAAGGGGGCCGGGAATCCCGGCGTCACCGCGTGCACTGCCGGATGGTCTTCTGAACCGAGGCGTCATGCCCCTACCGCAGCTCACCGTCTACCGTCATGACCGAAGGCACCGGGCGCTGATCACCCTGGCCGGTGAGATCGACCTGGAATCGGCGCCCTTGGTGCGCGCAGCACTGGTGCGGTGCCTGCGCGACGGCATGCGCACCATCGACGTCGACCTCACCCCCGTCACTTTCTGCGACTGCAGCGGCCTCAACGCCTTCCTGCACGCCGCGCAGCAGACCACGGAGGCCGGCGGAGCCCTGCTACTGCACCACCCGCCACCGATGCTGGGCCTCATACTCGACCTCACCGGCTCCGGGTTCCTGCTCCTCGGCGTTCCGTTCGGGCATCTGTCACCTCCTCTCGGAGGTGTTCCCGCCCCCGCCGCCCAAGCCCCGCCGCAGCGGACTGTTCCACTCGCCTCCGTCCTCTCGGGCGATGTGCGGTGACGGCCCGGCCGGAGCGGAGGCAGCCGCACAAGTCCCATGGCGGCGAGCCGTCCACCATGGATGCGGTCCGCTTACGTCGGGTGAACCGCTGGCAGGCGCAGGGCGTGAGCGGAGGGCTCGCGGACCTGTACGTGGACTCCCGCGAGACATCACCCCGTGAGGAGTACCGCCCTCCAGGCCGCCAAGACTTTCTGAACCGTCTCGCCGGCGACATCCGGCGGCCGGGGTTCGCCATGGTGATCGCGGAGACGGACCACCTGATGGGATGCGCCTACGGATTCCCGGTGCGCAGCGACGGCTTCTGGTGGCTCGGGTTCGACGGGGCACTGCCGCGCAGCATCGAGCAACTCACCGAGTCCGGCAGTGTCTTCGCGATCACCGACATCCTGGTCCGCCCGCACCCGCAGGACCAGGACGTGGCCCGCCGGTTGCAGGTGCGGCTGCTGACCGACCATCAGGCGTCGCTCGGCGCCACCTTGGTGGACCGGGCTGATCGCCCAACTCTCGCTGCGCTCCGCTCCTGGGGATGGCTGGACGCAGGAGAGATCTGGAGGCCGATCAGCGCCACGCTGCTCCGGGTGCTGGTCCTTCCCGTCGGGGAACGAACCGCGGCGAGACTGGAGGGCCTTACGCACGATGCCTGGACCCGGTGGCCAGGATGAGGTCCGACAGCCGCTCGGCGCGGATTCAGGTGCTGGTCGCCGAACAGGCGGCCCTGCGTGGTGCCCGGGTCGGTGTGGTGGATGTGTGCACGGCGGCGGTGGCCGCACTCCCGGTCGGCGGAGCCGGACTGTCCGCGATGTCCCGGACCGCGGCGAGCCATCCGCTGTGCAGCACCGACGACATCAGCGAACAGCTGGAGGAGCTACAGCTCACGCTGGGCGAGGGGCCGTGCGTGGACGCCTTCACCCACGGTTCGGCCGTCCTGACACCCGATCTGCTGACCGGTCGACTGCAGGACCGCTGGTCCGTGTTCGCCGATGCGGCCCTGGAGGCCGGGGCACGCGCGGTGTTCGCGCTCCCCCTCCAGATGGGGGCGATCAGCCCGGGAGTTCTCGACCTGTATGCCGACGTGCCGACTGTGCTGGGCGCGGAGGAGCTGGCCGATGCGTTGGCGTTCGCCGATCTCGCGACGCTGCTCCTGCTCGACGCACGGATCGAGGAGACGGGCGCACCGGTCGACGGAGCACTGGCAGATCGAGGCTTCGAGGACCTGGGCGGATACCGGGCGGAGATCGACCAGGCCACCGGCATCCTCACCGTCCAGCTCGGTGTCGGTATCGACGAAGCCTTTGTCCGGCTCCGCGCCTACGCCTATATGCAGGGACGCCGGCTCGCCGACGTGGCTGCCGACGTGGTGGCTCACCGGCTCCGCTTCTCCCCGGACACGGAACCCGAACGGACCGACGAGGAAACCTGACGCACCGGTGCCATCCGATGAACGTGCCGTGCTTCCCGCCCCCTCCCGGCGGGACTAGTCTCAATCGAGGGTGTCACGATGAATCAGCAGCTCCTGGCCAAGACCTTCGTCGAGCTGGCGGACAACCTGGTCGCCGACTTCGACCTGATCGACTTCCTGCGCCTGCTGACCGACCGCTGCGTGGGAATGCTCGACGCGAGCGCCGCAGGCGTGCTGCTCGCCGACCGAAACGGCGAACTGCGCGTCATGGCCGCCTCCGACGAACGGGTACGCCTGCTGGAACTCTTCCAGCTCCAGAACGACGAAGGCCCCTGCCTGGACTGCTTCCGCACCGGCACACCCGTGGCAGTCACCGACCTGACCCGGGAGATCGACCGCTGGCCGCGCTTCGTCGCGGCGGCCCACCGCAGCGGATTCGGGGCCGTCCAGGCCCTGCCCATGCGCCTGCGGGACGAGACCGTCGGCGCCCTGAACCTCTTCCACGCCGCCCCCGGCCCCTTCGACCCGGTCGGCACACTTGTCGCCCAGGCCCTGGCCGACGTCGCCACCATCAGCCTGCTCCAACAGCGCTCCGTACACCGCAGCACCGTCCTCAACGAACAGCTGCAGACCGCGCTGAACAGCCGCGTACTGATCGAACAGGCCAAGGGCAAACTCGCCGAACGCCAGAACATCGACATGGAACAGGCTTTCACCACCCTGCGTAGTTACGCCCGTGCGCACAACCGCCGCCTGTCCGATCTGGCCCGCGCCTTCATCGACGACTCCGAACCCCTTCCCGGACTAGGGGGCTTCTGATGGATCTCCGTGGGAGAAGGAGCAGCGTTCGGTGCGTGCTCTCGGCGTGCCGGGCGTCGCGACGCCGCGGAGATCCATCAGAAGCCCCCTAGCGGCCTGACTCCGTCGCCGAGGCGGTGACCGCACGCAGCTGCCCGAGCAGGAAGAACCACGCTCGGATCACGGGCCGTGCTTCTGGAGGCGCGGTGCGCTGCCGACTGACGCCCGCTGTGGTGCTCCGCCGGCTGCGGGGCTGATCCCGGGCTCCGGGCCCACGCCCTCGACTGTCTCGCCGGACCGCACCGCCGTCCCCGCTGCTGTTGCTGTCCAAGCGGCGCAGTACAGCAGCAGCCTGGCCATGAGGTTGATCCACAGCACGACGGCGACCGGCACGGCGCAGCTTGGCACCGATCGCCGCGCCCACGGTGATCAGCGGAAAGAGCGCGACGAAACTGGTGAAGGTGATGGCCGCGGCGAGCCTGGCCCAGTGGACGGCATCCAGCCGCTCGAACGCCCGCCAAGCGTGCGTACGCATCAGCTTTCCGATCACCGGCAGCCTTGCCGGCCATGCCATGAGCAACACCCGCTCCTGCGTCCAGCGGGGAACCCGCACCGCCTTCCGGCGTATGAGAGCCGCGCTGCCCGATGCTTGCCGAGGGCTGCACCGGAGCAAGCCGATGATGACCGCTGCGGCGCGAGGTCGTCCGGTGCGGCAAGGCCGTCTGTGGGGCGCGCGGCAGGTCGCCCGGCGGCCGACCGGGATCGTCAGTGAGCGGCCCGGTGGCGGAACCAGTGGTCCTTGTGACGGGGCTGTCCGACGGGTTTGGCAGGGTCTTCGTCACCCCTCTCCGTCTGCGCCGTCTGCGCACGGGCGGAGTCGCGTTCCTTGATCAGAACGCCCCGTTCCTGTTCGGCTGCGGCTGTCTCGCGCCGAGACTGCTTGAGCCCGCGCCGTGCGGTGCGGCCGCGACGAGCGGTGCGGCGTGTACCGGTCAGGAGCAGGCTCAGCCCGAGCAGAGCCGCCGCCCCGACGACGATGCCGTACAGGAAGAGAGTGCCGGTGGAGCCGGTGACATCGACTCCGAAGACGGAGAATCCGCCGGTGAGTTCGTGGGCGCTGCCGCTGTTGGAAAGAACGCCGGCGACGCCGATGACTACCGCGGCGACGAGAATGACGAGCCCGAGGATGATCATGACGTGCTCCTGGGAACTGCTCCCTGTCCTCACGGTAGAACCGTTCTACCCGGCACGCCACCGCCAGAGGTTGCGTCTACCCTGAAATTGAGGTAGGCGTACGACCGGAGGACGCTGGCACTACTGGTGGACGACCTCTGGTCCGCCCATCCGCCACGACCCCAGGAGGCGTAGCGCCATGGTCTTCTTCCTGGTTCTTCTCGGCGGCGCGATCGCGCTGGTCGTCATCGGCGCTGTCGTCGACGGCATGCTGTATCTGCTCTCCATCGGCGTGCTGCTCCTCATCGCCGCCGTGCTCTACCTGCTCGTGCGCTCGGTATCGCGCTCGCGCCGACGCCCGGCCCACTGACGCGTCGTGGTAGACGGCGGACCGCCGCTCCGCATGCCCGCATGCGGTCGGTGACGGGGGCGGGACGGTTCTCTGCTGTTGTGTCGACCATTGCGTGGTGACGGCTCGGGCCCAAGGGCGAGCCTGCGGGAGGAGCCGGCGGATCCGGCTTGGGTCGGGCGCTCACAGGCGGCGCCAGCGGGCCGAGGCGAAGGAAAAGACGCCGAAGAGAACCAGCCCGATCGCGACGGCGACCAAGAGCCATGGCCCCACCGGTGTCTGCGTGAAGCTACGGAGCGTCGCGTCCACGCCCTTGGCCTCGTCCGCGTCGAAGCGGACGGCTGCCACCAGGATGAAGATCCCCGCCGCGGCGAACACCGCACCACGCGCCACGCCGCCTCCCACGCCCAGGGCGGTGACGACCTGCTTCGTACGGTGGCTCATGGTGCCGGTGTCCAGTTGCCGCAGGAAGCGCCGCATGGCCGCCCGGACGGCGAGTACCCCGCCGACGCCGATCAGAAGGCAGCCCGCGGCACCCACCAGCACCCGGCCGTAGGGCAGTTTGAGCGCCGATGCCGTCCAGTCCTGCGACTGCGCATTGCCACTGGAACCCTGGCCGCCCCCGGCGGCGTACGCGGCGGTGGCCCAGCAGACCGCGGCGTAGAAGAGCGCCCGTCCGCCGTCAAGGACTCGCGAGGCCGCCTTACGCCGAAGCCCCCTGCCAAGGACCGCGCGAGCGCCCCGCCACAACGCCATGCAGCCGAACCCGACGACCAGCGCCCACAGCATGGTCTTCCCGAAGGGCTGCGCCGCGATCTGGGCCAGCGCGCCCTGGCGGTCCGCCGTCTCGCCGCCGCTGCCGAGGGCGATCCGGACGGCCAGTGCACCGATGAGGACGTACACCACGCCTCGCGCGGCGAAGCCCGCCCGTCCGGCGGCAGTCAGTGTCTGCCTCTCCACGGAACGACGGGCGTTGGGCCTGGCGGCCCGGCGCCGCCCGTGCACCCGGGATGTCGTCACGCTGCCCTCCTCAGAGCGTGGGTGTCGGCCATGACCTGGTCGCGCAGGCGTGCACAAATGCGAGTGATCAGACGGGAGACGTGCATCTGGGAGAGACCGAGCTGCAGGGCGATGCGGGCCTGTGTCATCTCGCAGAAGAACCGCATGTACAGGATCTGGCGGTCGCGTTCGGGCAGTGCCTTCAGCAGCGGGCGGAGCGCCTCACGGTTGACGATCAGGTCGAAGCCGGGCTCCATGCCACCCAGCGTGTCGGTCAGTGGATGGCTGTCCGCGGAGTGGCCGGGCACGGCGTCCAAGGACAGAGCGGCGAAGCTCTCCAGCGCACCCTGGCCCAGCTGTACCTCCGCCTCGGTCAGGCCGGTGTGCGCGGCGATCTCGGGGACGGAGGGTTCGTGGCCGTTGAGCGAAGCGCACTCATGGCCGGCGAAGCGGACCAGGCCGCGCAGCTCCTGTACACGCCGCGGCACATGCACGACCCAGAGGTCGTCACGGAAGTGCCGCTTCACCTCGCCGAGGATCGTCGGTATGGCAAAGCTCGGGAAGGCGGTGCCGAGACCGGGGTCGAAGCGGGACACCGCCTTGACCAGGCCGAGTTGGGCGACCTGCTTGAGGTCCTCGAAAGTCTCACCGCGATGGCGGAAGCGCCGGGCGAGCCGTACGGCCATCGGCATCCAGGCGCACACCACCTCCTGCCGCAGCGCGGACCTCTCCGGACCGTCCGGCAGAGCGGCGATACGGAGGAACGCGGCATCGGTGTCCGGCGCATCGTCATAGCGGTGCGCGCTTCGTAAGCCCTGCGTACGTACGTCCGGCATCGACACGTGTCTCCCTCATCGGTGGCGTCACTCACCGTGGGAGCCGGCAGACCGCAGCACACAAGGAAGCAGCGACAGCTGCTCCCACGGGCGTGCCTCCGGTCCGAAGCACCTCGGACGAGTTCCCAGGCAGCCCGCTTTCTAACAAGCTCTGTGCCACGCAACCGCGGCTGCCCACGGGACGCGCGGGCGGCGAAGTTGGAGACGCCCCTGGGCGGTCGCGTCTGGAACCTGATGGTCAACGGGCAACGCGGCAGGCACCGTTGACCAATTCGTGTGGGCAGGCGGCCGCGTGATCGGCATCGCCGCGGGTACGCAGTCGGGCATGAGACACCCCCGCGCACTCGATGCACGGCTCTTCGCGCGCGTCGCCTCCTCCCACACCCTGCTGCCGTGGCTGGCCGGCGCGGCCGTCATGGGTCTGTCCGGCAACCGCAGCGCACGTCGTGCCGCACTGCGCGCAACCGGCTCGCTCGCCCTGGCCTCCGCCGCCGTCGGCATCGCCGCCAAGTCGGCCTCCGGCCACCGGCTTCCACCTCGGCCCGCCACCCGGGCGTTGCCGTCCGGGCACGCGGCCGCCGTCGCGGCTTTCGCGACCGCCGTCACCCTGGAGTCGCCCAAGCTGGGAGCCGCGCTCATCGCCCTGGCCACGGCAGCCGCCGTCTTCCGCGCCCGCACCGGCACGTACTCGCCCGGTGAAGTGCTCGCGGGTGCCGCACTCGGGGTCGGTGTCGCGGCGGCGACCTGCCGTTGGTGGCCGCTACACGTGGACGAACCCGCCGACACCGCCCGGCCGAACGTCCCCGTACCCGCGCTTCCCGCCGGCCTGGGACTGATCGCCGTCGTCAACAGCGACGCGGGTGGCGACACCCCGGCCGAAGCCGAACTACGGACCCTCCTGCCGATGACGGACATACGGCTCTGCGCAAGCGGCGTCGACCTGCACCTGGTGCTCGACCAAGCCGCCAAGGACGTACTCGCCCATGGTGGCGCCCTCGGCGTCGTCGGCGGCGACGGGACGGTCAACGCGGCAGCGGTCCGCGCCCTCGAAAGCGGACTGCCACTGGCCGTGTTCCCCGCCGGCACCCTCAACCACTTCGCCGCCGACCTCGGCCTGCCGACCCTGAAATCCACCGCCGACGCCGTGGAGGCGGGCTGCGGAGGAGCCGTCGACCTCGGCCGGGTCACCTCCGCAGACGGTGCCAGCACGTACTTCCTCAACACCTTCAGTATCGGCGTCTATCCCGAACTCGTCCGGGCCCGCGAAGTCCGCGAGACGCGCCTGGGCAAGTGGCCCGCTCTGTGCATCGGCCTGCAACGCGTCCTCGCCGACGGCACACCCAGCCAGATCACCGTCGACGGGCGGCACCGGCGGCTGTGGCTGCTCTTCGCCGGCAACAGCCGCTACGACCCGCCCGGCTTCGCCCCCTCCTACCGCCGCAGCCTCAACGACGGACTCCTCGACATCCGCACGGTCGACGGCAGCCACCCCTTCGCCCGCACCCGGCTCGTCACCGCCTTCCTGACCGGAACCCTCGCCCGCTCCCGCGTCTACCAGGCCACCACCGTCACCAGGTTGCGGATCGACGGAATGAGCGAGGACGAGGACTACACCCGTGACGGCGAAGTGAGTCCGGCGGCTGACGCGCTCCACCTCGACAAAGCGGCACGTGCGCTCACCGTCTACCTGCCGCCACCGCAGTGACGCCGCCGGCGGAGTGGCGCTCTCGAGCGTTCTGCCCGCTCAACGGCTTCGGGATCGGGAAAGGCCAGGCCGGTGGTTGAGTTCCACGAGGTGGGCTACACAGCAGAGGCGTTCGACGGCCGTCCTGGACGAAGGCACCGGAGAGTTGAGCTCACAGCCCCGGTGCCGTCCGCCGGCCGCGCATGCCGTCACCGCCGGTCTGCCAGATGAAGGCGTCGCAGCCCCCGGCGCAGCTCCCGCTGTATCGGCTCCGGTAGCCTCTCGTCCTTCGTCGTGGCGACCAGAGCCGCAGCCACGTCTCGGAGCTTGATGTTGCAGTGCTGCGACACGTCCACCAGCAGGTCCCATGCCCTGCCGCTGGAACACGGCGCCAGGGCCATCACCATGCCGCTCGCCTGGTCGATCACCGCACGGCTCGCCAGCGCCCGCCCCAACTGCTCATTCCTGGCGCGCAGTTCGACAACTTCGGCCAGTAGAGCCGTTTCCTCCGCCGAAGCCACGGCCGTCAACAGCCGCCGTTCTTCGCGGGGTGTGGTCACCTGGTGCATGGTGCGTACCTCACAAGGCAGTCATCCTGTCCATAGGCGGTCAGCGGCGCGCCAGTTGCCGTTCGCCGGCCGCACCGGGCTTGTAGGCCAAGCCGTAATGCCTGAAGATCGCTTCCTCCTGCTCGGCGGGCAGCACGTCGTCGGTACCGATCGAAGGAGCCTGTTTCACCAGCGTTTTGACATAGCCGACCTTGAGATAGTCCGGCCCGGCGATCGCATCATCGATGGGGACGAAGAGCAGACGGTGCCGGGTGGGCAGTCCGGTCCGTACCGTGGCCACGGCCGGCTCGTCCGTGGTGGTGTCCACATAGACCGCTTCGAGCACACCGATCTTGCGGCCCTCGGTATCGACGACGTCGCGGTTGCGCCATTCGCGGACGTCTGCTGCGTGAATCATGGCCTTCCCCTTCCGGTCGGCTCATCCGCCGGTGGTGAGTCGCACCCCCGGTCTTCCGCGTAAAGCCGCCGCAACGCACGCCGCAGCGCACGCTGCATCAACCGCGAGAGCGGCTCGCCCTCCCAGGCGGCGACCACGGCCGCAGCCACCTCCGGAAGACTGGTGTGGCACTGCCGTGCCATGTCCACCAGCAGGTTCCTGGCCGGCCCACGGCGGCAGGGGACCAGGACCATCACCATGCCGCACGCCTGATCGATCACCGCACGGCCGGCCAGCGCCCGCCGCAGCTGATCGACCTCGGCGCGCAGCGCCACGACATCCTCACCCGCCGGGTCCTCTACCGAGGTCTCGGCCGTCAGATCCCACCAATCCCCCGGGAGCTTGGTTGTGCGGTGCATGGCACGTACCTCTCGACGATTGCGGTGCGTCCGGTGTGGCCGAAGCCGTCCCGGAGCCTCTGGATGCCAGGCCGGTGCATCGGTCACCCGCGGCGTTCGCGGTCCCGACGGTCCTCGCGCCTCCAGCGCGCCCGGTGCTGACGGCTCTAGCGACGGTCCCAGCGGTCCTGACGCTCCCGGCGGTCCCGGTACTCCCCGTAATCGGACCCGCCGCCACGGCCCCGGCCTCCACCACGATCGCGACCGTAGCGGGTGGCGCCGAAGACCAACACGGCCGCGGCCACCCACCAGAGGGGGTTGAGGAACCCGAAACCGAACAAGATCAGAGCGACGATGAGAAGCAGGACGAACACGGCGGGCCTCCCCGGAGCGGAACAAAGCATCACTGCCGGGGGCCAGGGCCTGTTCGAACACACTAGTCCTCCCCAGAGGTTGCGGATAGCGGCCCACGCCAGCGTCCTCCGCCGAGACCGGATGGCCACTTGCAGTCTGTCCAGGAGGCGCGGCAAGGGCTAGCGTGCACGGTACGGCCCGAGCCCCCGGCAGCGTCGATCACCTCTCGCGCTCCTTCGGGGGCGCACCTCGCGCATCAGTGCCGGAACCCACCCCGCCCCCCAACGGGCCGCTCCGGCACCCGCCGTCGCCATGCCGTCCCGGCACGGCCTCGATGCGCCCCATGCGGGCACCGTCCATCTGCTGCCCGCCGCGTCGCACGCATCCCACCACAGGTGGCACGCATGTACGTACTCATCGTTCCGGCGTCAGTCCCCTTCGTCCTCCTCGCCACCGTCATGGGCCTGTCCTGGTGGGAGGACCACGTCCTGCCGACGCCGCCGGCCGAGCCGGTCGACACTCCCGCCGAGGCTCTGTCTGTCCCAGCGGCCCCTGCCCCGCTCACAGAACTCCCGCGTGTCGACACTGCGTTGACAAGGGAAGTCGCCGGGCGTTGACTGACAGCACGGCGTAGGGCTATGCCGCTCCGGATCATTCCGCGGCAGCATTCCACCTTCCCGCTTCGCCAGGACCCCGCGGATTCAGGAACTTCCCGCGATCTGGAGGCCCGGCAATGATTCTGTGGATTCTTCTCCTTCTGCTGATCCTGGTGGTGTTCGGGTTCGGCTTCACCATGCAGGCCCTCTGGTGGGTCGCCGCCGTACTTCTGGTCGTCTGGATCGTCGGCTTCGCGATGCGCGGGCGCGGCGGTGGCCGTCGGTACGGCCGCAGCCGCGGGTAGTCCACACCAGGCCGTTCTCACGCCGGCGGGAACAGCGGCCTGTACGGCGATCACGCGCGAGAGCCCATCCAGCCAACGAACAGAGGACAACCATGAGCGTCGGACAGACGATCAAACACAAGACCCAGGCATTCAAGGGCCGGGTCACCGAACGCATCGGCCGGACCACCCGCAACAGGCGACTGCAGCGGCAAGGCAGGACCGACCAGATCTCCGGAAACCTGAAGCAGTCCGGCGACAAGGCCAAGGACGCCTTCAGGCACTGACCAGCACAGCCCTGGGTGGCGTCGAGATCGCGTGGACGCCACCCCCGGCAGGCCAACGCGGAATTGATGGGCGACGGCCAATGAAGCCGAACAACCTACGAGCCGAGAACCAGAGAAGGCCGTCATGCTCACCATCGTGATCATCGCCGTGATCGTCATCGCAGCGGTCGCCATCCTCATCGTCGGACGTGGACGCATCCGAGCCGGCGGTGGGCGCGGGCTGAAGCACCGCTTCGGACCCGAGTACGACCGTGCCGTCGCCGACCACGACGGCGACACCACGGTTGCCGAGCAGGAACTCGGCGAGCGCGTCAAGCAGCACGGCTCCCTTGATGAGAAGCCGTTGTCGCCCGAGGCCCGCGCGCAGTACAGGGCTCAGTGGGCCGACATCCAGGAACAGTTCGTCGACTCGCCGCAGCAGGCCGTCACCCAGGCCGACGCACTCCTTGCCGGCCTGGCGAGAGACCGCGGCTTCCCCGACGGCGAGCAGTTCGAGGAGCAGCTCGCCGCCCTCTCCGTCCACCACCCCGACCAGGTCTCCGGCTACCGCAGCATGCACACAGCCGCCCGCGGCCAGAGCGGCACCGAGGAAATGCGGGAGGCCATGGTCGAAGCCCGAAGCCTCTTCGAGGCACTGGTCGCCGAACAGGCAACCGACTTCGACCGGCACAGTCCGCCGGCCCATGACGACCAAGGCCACGCGCCACAGGCACGGAACCGCCGCCACGCGAAGGGAAGCAGCACCTGATGTCGCACAACGCCGAACACGCACGGCAGCCCCAGAACGGAAGCTCGGTCCCCGCGACGCCGCGCGCCCCGCAAACACCTCCCGCCGAAACCTCCGACGCACGGCGCGAGCCCGGCACCAACACCGACAGCCCCAGCCTCGATCGCAAGCCGACGCCGGAGATGCTCCCGCAGGGCGAACGGGACAAGCTCACCCTTCGCCTCCGACAGGCCCTCAGCACCTTCGTCGACAGCCCGCGCCAGGCGGTCGAAGAGGCTGACACCGTCTTCGACGACGTCACCACCCAATTCACCGACACCCTCCAGGAACGGCGGCGCGCCCTGCGCGCAAGCTGGCAGGACCCGGACACCGAAGCGCAGACCGAGGAATTGCGGCTCGCGCTCAGGCAGTACCGGGAGATCACCGAACGACTGCTGCACATGTCAGCGCCTGCCGGCCGGTGACACCGTCCTCCCCGCAGGAAACACCGCCGCCGCAGGAAGCCGGTACGTGGACCACACCGGCGGAATGCGGCGGCGGTGCTCTGAAGCACTCGCCTCTGGACCCGCGCCCGCCGCTGGCCGTGCCGGTGTGGTTCTCCGGCGGAACGCCGGCTGCGGGCCGCCACCCAGGGGCCGACGTACGTGACCGAAGCGATCCCGAGTACGCGACGCCGCGATGTGCCCGACGAGCCGATCCGCCCGACGCGCTCGGCCCCCGCGTGCGCCCTGTGGTGAGAGGGGTTCCTGCCCATGCCGGTTCTGCGCACACTGGCCCTCCCGTCGATGCCGACGGCCGTCTCCGATACGACGGCCCACCTCTTCGGCGCTCTCGCCGGTCTCGCCGACCGGGGCGGCGGCCGTGCACTGGCCGCGGCGGGCCGGCTTGCCGGCACCTTCGCGCGCCCTCTCGCGACTCCCCTCGCGCCGGACGACTACCTCGGCCTGATCGACCCGCTGCTGTCCGCGCGCCATCCCGCGGGCCGGGTGGTCGCCGTACGGCCGGAGTGCGCCGGGGCCGCCACGCTGGAGATCCGTCCCGGACGCGGCTGGGCAGGACACCGGGCCGGGCAGTACCTGCCGGTGGGGGTGGAGATCGACGGCGTACGGCACTGGCGTACGTACTCGATCACCTCGCCCCCGCCGCTCACCGGGGCACCGGGGCACCGGACGCTGACGATCACGGTCAAGGAGGATCCCGGCGGCCGGGTCTCCCCGCACCTGGTGCACCGGACCCGTCCCG
This sequence comes from Streptomyces sp. SD15, assembly GCF_054462255.1. Taxonomy (NCBI): domain Bacteria; kingdom Bacillati; phylum Actinomycetota; class Actinomycetes; order Kitasatosporales; family Streptomycetaceae; genus Streptomyces; species Streptomyces sp. SD15. The sequence continues at coordinate 12,942 of NZ_JBTLMO010000001.1, forward strand.
GTACCGTGCTCCGACTCGGCCCCGCGCAAGGCGAGTTCACGCTGCCGGAGGATCCGCTGCCGCCGCGGATGCTGATGGTGACGGCGGGCAGCGGCATCACCCCGGTGGCGGGGATGCTGCGCACCCTCGCACGCCGCCGCTTCCCCGGGCCCGCCCCCGACGTCGTACTCCTGCACAGCGCACCCGGCCCGGACGAGTTCCTCTTCCGTGCCGAACTGGACGGGCTGGCAGCCCGGTTGCCCTGGCTGCGCGTTCACGCGCGGTACACCCGTACCACGGGCCGACTGGCCCCGGAGCACATGAGTGTGGTCTGCCCGGACTGGTACGACCGCGAGACCTGGGCCTGCGGTCCGGACGGGCTGCTCGACGCGCTGGAGCGGCACTGGGCGGCGGCCGGGGCGGGCGTGCGGCTGCGCGTGGAGCGTTTCCGGCCGGTGCCCGTACCGTCGGCGGACGCCGACGCGGCGCCGGGCGGCCGGGTCCGGTTCGAGCGCAGCGGCATCGAGGCCGACGCGTCCGCGTCCGTGCCGCTGCTGGAGACCGGGGAGGCGGCAGGTGTGGCGATGCCGTACGGGTGCCGCCGGGGGATCTGCTTCGGCTGCCTCGTCCCGCTGCTCCACGGCCGCGTCCGCGATCTGCGGACCGGCGAACTGCACGGTGAACCGGGCGAGTTGATCCAGACCTGCGTCAACGGTGCGGCAGGTCCGCTCGCCCTCGCTCTCTAGGGCAGGCGTCCCGTTGAGCCGTCCGCACCGCTTAAGAAACTGTCAAGGGATACTGATTGATGGGAAATCGCAGAGCCGAAGAGGCACGGGCGCCCAAGCGCAAGGTCCTCGACCTGACTCTCGTGCAGGTAGTGGCGAGCGCACTCGCGACGGTGGTCGGCGCGGTGCTGGCGTCCCTGCTGGGGGTGACCGGGACGATCATCGGCGCCGCCGTGATCAGTACCAGCGCGACCACCGGCGCAGCGGTCTTCTCGCATGCTTTCCGACGGACGGGCGAGGGGATCCGCAGCCGGGTGCCGCCCGTAGGGGTGCCAAGGACGCCGGGCGAGGAACGGGCGGAACACCGCGCGGACGCCCGGGCGGCGTTCGGTTCACCGGCGGACGCCACGGCTGTCGCCGCGAGGCCGCCGCCCTTCGGGCCCGGTGGCCTGGGTGGTGAGCACGGAAAGACGACGGGGGCCTCCGCGTCCTTCGGAGGTGAGTCGATCACCACCTATCGGGGTCGCTCCCTCTGGAGGTCCATCGGCTGGAAGAAGTACGCCCTGGCGACGGGCCTGGTGTTCGCCCTGGCGATGCTCACGGTGACCGCGGTGGAGCTGATCGCGGGCAAGCCGGTGGCGGCCGTGGTCAAGAACGAGCCGGGCAGGGGAACCTCGGTGGGCGGTGGCACGGCCGGTACCCCCGCTCCCGCCGACAGCCCCACACCCACCCCGGGTGCGTCCAGCGACACGGCACCACAGACGGACAGCCCTGCCGCGCCGGACGCGAGCGCGGCGCCGGACACCAGTTCTGGTCCCGGCTTCAGTTCCGGTCCCAGCTCCGGTCCCAGTGCCGGTCCCAGCGATCCGGCGCCGTCCGCTTCGTCCGCGCCGTCCAGCGACGGTGCCGTGAACAGTTCCGACGCCACCCCTCACTGAGCAACGGGGGTCGGTACGGCGAAGCGCAGTATGCGGCCCCAGGTGGAGCCGTACTGCCGCCACAACGGGCCGGTGACGTACGGGATGCCGTACTTCGCGCAGAGTTCGCGCACGTGCGGGGCGATCTCCGCATAGCGGTTGCTGGGCAGATCGGGGAAGGCATGGTGCTCGATCTGGTGGCCGAGGTTTCCGCTGAGGATGTGGAAGAGCGGGCCGCCCTCGATGTTGGCGGAGCCCTGGATCTGACGCAGATACCACTCGCCGCGGGTCTCGCCCTCGATGCGCTCCTCGGAGAAGGTCTGGACGGCCCCGGGGAAATGGCCGCAGAAGATGATGGTGTGGGTCCACAGGTTGCGCACCGTGTTGGCGGTGAGGTTCCCGAGCAGGCAGGGCAGCGCGGACGGGCCCGCGAGCAACGGGAAGACCACATAGTCCTTGGCGAGCTGGCGGGTGGCCTTGGCAAGAAACCCGCTCACGTCGTCCAGGAAGGAACGCCACGACTTGCGGCCGGCGGCGACGGCATCGGGCTCCAGGTCGTATAGCGCGATGCCCCACTCGAAGAGCGGAGCGAGGAGGAAGTTGTAGAACGGCTGGGCCAGATGGCGCGGACGCCAGGCCTGCTCGGCGCTCATCCGGAAGACGACGTACCCGAGGTCACGGTCGAGGTCCACGACGTTGGTGTACGTGTGGTGCAGGTGGTTGTGGGTGTGCTTCCAGGCCTCGGCGGGCGTGAGGAAATCCCACTCCCAGGTCGTGGAGTGGATGGCCGGGTCGCCCATCCAGTCCCACTGGCCGTGCAGGATGTTGTGGCCCAGCTCCATGTTCTCCAGGATCTTGGCGAGGGAGAGCATGGCGGTGCCCGCCGCCCAGGCGGGCGGAAACAGCGAGACGGCGAGCGCGATCCGGCCTCCCGCTTCCAGACCGCGCTGGGCGGCGATCACGGTACGGATGTAGCGGGCGTCCTCGTCGCCGCGCGCGGCGACGATTTCGGAGCGGATCCGGTCGAGTTCCTTGCCGAACTCCTCGCCGAAGGCGGCTTCGGTGGGCGCGAGAGCGGTAGCAGTCACTGGGGACTCCTTGCGTGGCTGGGCGTGCAGTTCGCCGGTACGCAGGTCGCGTACGCGACCTCCAGGGGGAGCCGGTCCGAAAGGCGGGCCAGGGATGCCGTCGGCAACTTCGGGGTGGCGCTCACCATGGTCGGCCACCGGCCGAGAGAAGGATCACGTCACGGTGCGCTCGATGCTCTGCCGCCGGACTGGGGCGTGGCACGTCGCTGATGTCGAGACCTGGGTGCACCGCGCGCCTCCCTGGAGCGGAGCGATTGAGCTGCTGCCGGGGGCTCGGGCCTCACAAGGCAGCCTAGTGCCACCCCCTGCTGTGCGGAAAGTGCCCCTGCGACCAGCCCCGGAGGGAGAGGGTTTGACCGGGCGGTCGTGCCACAGGCCGCCGCCCAGGGTGAAGGCCGGCCCGCTGCCAGCGCGCCACGGGTTCCGCCCGCTCCATCCAGCGCTCCCGTCGAGGATTCGTCACAGGGCCCGAGGGATGTGGCCGTACAGAGCGCCGCCCAGCCGACCGTCCGCGCTCGGAGGCACCCCTGTCGCACTCGCACTCGGCACACCCGGAACCTGGGTGCCAGCACGCTGCCCTGGACCAGTGAGCCGGCCTGGCCCGAGGCATCCAGGGGAACCTGGCCGGAGATCGCGATCAGCGGCCCCGAGGCCACCACGGCGTGGCTGTAGCCGTTGGCCGGAGGCATGCCCTCGGGGCGGACGAGGTGGCGCATCGTCACGTCCTACTCCTCCGGCTCCCAGGCGCGGAGCAGGTCGATCAGACCTGCGTCTCCGTCGACTTGCAGGGAGTCCGCCGGGATACGGTCGTACATGAAGAGGACCAGCTCACTGGCCGTGCCGCGGACGGAGGCGCCGGCCGCGTCCGGGCCCTCGTCGGCAGCGATGGCGGGCGTCATGCCGGGCGCGGGGAGACGTGTGGAGCGTGCGCCGTCGCCGTCGACCGTGAGGCGCCAGGAGTGGCCCTCGGTGGCGTGGAAGTCGAAGGCAGTGGGCTTGTGCGGCCAGGCGCTCGGAGTTGCGCAGCAGGTGGCCAGGAACTCGTCGACACCGTCGAGTGCCGCCTCGTCCGGCAGCGGCTGCGGGGCACCCGCGGTGATCTGGGCGTCGTAGGTGTGCACCGCGATCTCCTGGAGCTGGTGCCGGGCGACGGCGCCGCAGGTCTGCGGCGACTGCGACGTACCCCACCACGTCCAGCAGCCGCGATCCGGGCCGGCCTCCCGCAGTGCGTCCAGTAGCTCCTGCGTCGATGCGGCCAACCAGGCCAGCAGGGCCTCGCGCTCCCGAGGCGCAGCCGGGGCGCCCTCCGACGCGGACTTGGCCACGGCTGCAGGCCCTGCGGCGATGGTGGCGGCCCAGGAGCGGCGCCCCTCGCCCAGGTGCTGCACCAGATCGAACAGCGTCCACTCGGGGCAGGTCGGCACCTGCACGTCGAGGCTGGGCGCGGCGGCGACCGCGGCGCGGAAGGCGGTCGATCGTTCGTCGATCAGCTGCAGCAGATCGGGGAACTCCAGAGTCTTTTCCACTCCGGCTGTCTATCACTGTGCTCCGGCAACCGGACAGCGATTCTCATAGCCGCCGCGGCGGGCGTTGCGGCACGGGCCGCGTGCCCTCGGATGACGCACCGTGGGCAGGGCCACGGTGCGTGTTCCGTTCGGTTGCGGCCGCAACAGCGCCGCGAGCAGGGCCGCTTGGAAGGAGTCGCCGGCCCCGATCGTGTCGACGACGTCCACGGCGGGCGCGGGGCACCTGGCCTCGGCGCCGTCGACGACGCCGTAGGCTCCGGCGTGGCCGGAGGTGACCACGACCAGGCGGGAGCCGCTCTTCAGTAGTGCTCGCGCGGCCTGTTCGGGGGTCGACTCGGGGTAGAGCCAGGCGAGGTCCTCGTCGCTGGCCTTCACCACGTCGGCGTCGCTCACCATGGCGTGCACGGCGTGGAGGTAGGTGTCGCGGTCGGGCTGGGCCGAGGGCGGACATTGAGGGCAGCCCGACCCGGCCCGGGAGCTGCGCGGATATCACCCGCGCACGCCAGTTGGGGCTGGTCAGGCTCCTGGCTGGCGGGCCCGCGGTCGAGATCCTCGCCGATGCCGGCTACCAGGGGGCTGGGCGCACAGACCGGCGAACGCGTAGTGACACCACCGCACCGCAAGTTCAAGAAGAACGCCCCGGACTGGTACGAGGAAATGTACGAGCGCCAGCGCAAGGCACATTCGTCACGCCGTATCCGCGTCGAGCACGGCATTGCACATCTCAAGAACTGGCGGGCCCTGGCCCGCCATCTCGGCCGCCGCGAGCACATGAGCGACACGGTGCAGGCCATAGCCGACCTCCTGTCCCATCAGCAGACCGCGGACCTGACATCGGCTCAGCAGATCTGAACCCGGAGCCCAAGCAAACTTCTCGACGCCTCACCACCAACCATGTACGAGCTCGTTAAGCAAGTCTCTCCAGGGCCAAGGCAACAGTTGCGCTACAGGGGGCGTGAACGCGCCCTGGCTTCCCTACAGTTGATACACGTTCATGAGACTTCCCGGCCATGCTTGCGATCCTGGTCATAGGTCTCACCAATCCCCACTGGCTGGGATTCCTCAACGTTTGGGGACAGAGGTTCGCCCACGCGGTGGGCATGTTCTAGCCCGCCGAAGACGGAATACCTCGACTCCAACGGTAATTGGTAGGCCAATGGACAACTTTAATCAGCAGAAAACCCCGACGCTCGCCCCAACTCTGCCGATTACGCTCGATACCTGTTACCCCACCCTCATCGCCGACACCGCGGCCGCGCCGTGAGCGGATGCGGTCGTCGCGGCCGCCTGCGGTCACCTGGGAGGTGAAGGGAACGACCACGCCAGCCGGCGTCCGGTCTGGTGATCACCGGTAGGCAGACCAGCGCTCTGACCAGCACCTTTACAGAAGCCCTTCCGTCTGGAGGAAGCCGCCTTGCGCGGTGGACTCTCCCGTCAGGACCCTGAAGCCAACCAGGCACGCGGGGCGACGACGCCCCGCCGACAGGGACGGGAACTGCCATGCCGCACATGACCACTTTCGCCAGGAACCAGTGGTACGTCGCCGCCTACTCGCACGAGGTCGGGCGTGAGCTGCTCGGGCGGACGATCCTCGACGAGCCGCTCGTCTTCTACCGGACCGAGGACGAGCGGACGGCCGTCGCGCTGGCCGACCGGTGCGTGCACCGGCGCTTCCCGCTCTCGGAGAGCCGGCTGGACGGCGACCGGATCGTGTGCGGGTACCACGGGTTCACGTACGACATGACGGGCAGCTGCGTGTACGTGCCGGGCCAAAAACGCATACCGCGCACGGCCCGTGTCGCCTCCTACCCGGTGGTCGAACAGGACTCCCTGATCTGGGTCTGGATCGGCGACCCGGCGCTCGCCGACCCGGGGGCCATTCCGCGCGCCCGGCACCTCGACTCCCCCGACTGGGTCACCGTCTGCGGCATGGAGCCCATCGACGCCGACTACGGACTCCTCGTCGACAACCTCCTCGACCTCTCCCACGAGACCTATCTGCACGGCGGTTACATCGGCACGCCCGAGGTCGCCGAGACGCCGATCACCACCGAGGTCGACGAGGGCGCGGGCATCGTGCGGGTCAGCCGGCACATGGACGACGCCGAGTGCCCGCCGTTCTACGCCCGCTCGACCGGCATCGAGGGCCGAATCACCCGCTGGCAGGACATCGAGTACCACGCGCCGTGCCTGTATCTGCTGCACAGCCGGATCGCCCCGGTCGGGGTGCTTCCCGCGGCGGACGGCAGCGACCCGAACGGCTTCCACACCGAGATCACGTACGCGATCACGCCGTCGCGCGACGGTCATGTCTACGACTTCTGGGCGGTCTCCCGGGACTTCGCCCGCGAGGACGAGGACGTCAGCACGTTTCTGCGGGACTTCAACCACACGGTCGTCATGCAGGACGTCGACGCGCTGAATCTGCTGCAGAAGACCCTCGGCACCGAGCGGACCGGTTACCAGGAGCTGAGCATCAACATCGACACCGGCGGTCTCGCGGCCCGCCGCATCCTCGCCCGGCTGGTCGAGGAGGGCGCCAAGCCGATGGAGAAGGTCCAGTGACGTCGCCCACGGGCGAGATCTACCGCATCGACTGGCTGCCGGGCACGGACGTCCTGCACGGCACCTGTCACTGCGGCGCCGAGCACACCGCCCAGGACCCGATCGAGATGTGGGAGTGGATGCTCGCCCACCCCGAAGGTCACACGCCCCGAGGAAGCGGACAATGACCGAGTTGTACGAGGCCGAACTCATCGTGCAGCAACGGGAGTTCATGGCCGACGGGGTGCTCGCGCTCACCTTGCGCCACCCGCTCGGCGAGGAACTCCCCGACTGGGAGCCGGGCGCCCATGTCGACGTCGTGGTCGGGCCCGAGCTGGAGCGGCAGTACTCGCTGTGCGGCGATCCGACGGACCGTCAGGCGTGGCGCATCGCGGTGTTGCGGGAGCCGGACGGGCGCGGTGGATCGTCGTACGTGCACGAGAAGTTGGACCACGGCGACACGGTCCGCGTGCGCGGTCCGCGCAACCACTTCGCCCTCGCCCCCGCCCCTCGCTACCGCTTCGTCGCAGGCGGCATCGGCATCACGCCGATCCTGCCGATGCTCGCCGCCGCGGAGGCCGCGGGCGCGGAGTGGACGCTGCTGTACGGCGGGCGGACGCGCAACTCCATGGCTTTCACTGAGGAGTTGGGCCGGTACGGGGATCGGGTGACGATCGCTCCCCAGGACGAGAGCGGGCTGCTGGACCTCGACTCCGTGCTCACCGGGGTCCGCGAGGGCACCCTCGTCTACTGCTGCGGGCCCGGCGCGCTGCTGGACGCCATGGAGGAGCGGTGTCCCGCCGGGCTGCTGCGTGTCGAGCGCTTCCAGCCGAAGGTTCAGGACACGGGCGCGGACCGTGAGTTCGAGGTGGAGCTCGCGCGTACCGGCCGCACGCTGACCGTGCCCGCGGACGTCTCCGTGCTCGACACCGTGCGCGCCGCGGGTGTCGAGGTGCTCTACTCCTGCACCGAAGGCACCTGCGGAACCTGCGAGACGGAGGTCGTCGAAGGCACGCCGGACCACCGGGACTCGGTGCTGACCGAGGAGGAGCGGGCGGCGGGCGAGACCATGCTCATCTGTGTCTCCCGCTGCCGGGGGAAGCGGCTCGTGCTGGACCTGTAGACATTCGGAGATCGGCTTCGATCCGTGCGACTGTGGCGAGGAGAGGGGGCAGCAGCTCGCGGCGTACGGACGCGGCCGAGTTGCGGCCCGCGTGCACCGGGATGTTCACGGCCGCCACCACCTCGCCGTCCCGGTCCCGCACCGGGGCGGCGACCGAGCGCAGACCCTCCTCCAACTCCTGGTCGACGAGGGCGTATCCCTGACGCCGTACGCGGCGCAGCTCGGCCCGCAACTGCTGTGCCGAGACGATGGTGCGGGTGGTCAGGGGCCGTAACTCGACGCGGGCCAGCCGGGCTTCGATCTCCTCGTCCGGCAGCTGCGCGAGAATCGCCCGCCCCACGGAGGTGACGTGGGCCGGGAAGCGGGTGCCGAGGGTGATCGTCGCGGTCATGATGCGATGTGCGGGCACCCGCGCCACGTACACGATGTCGTCGCCGTCGAGTACGCACAGGGACGACGATTCCCTTACCCGGTCGACGAGTTGCTCCAGATGCGGTTCGGCGATCCTGGGCAGGGTGAAGCCGGAGAGGTAGGAGTAGCCGAGTTCCAGCACGCGTGGGGTGAGCCGGAACATCCGGCCGTCCGAGTTCACGTATCCGAGGTCGACGAGCGTCAGCAGGAAGCGGCGGGCCGCCGCGCGGGTCACCTCACAGCGGCGCGCCACTTCACTGAGCGTCAGTTCCGGGTGGTCGGCGTCGAAGGCGCGGATGACCGCGAGGCCGCGCTCGAAGGACCGGACGAAATGCGGTGCGCGTGCTGCGGCAGGCATCGTCGCCTCCAATTGGACGCACTGCGTGCGCGATCCGCGCACGTCAGGAACACATTTTGATAACTGTCAACAATATTGTCAGCCATGGCCATTGACCTCGTCGCTACGAGGGCTCTACCTTCCCGCTGAGCACCATTGTGCGGTGTGCGCACAGCCTGTCGGAACACTGTCGTCTGCACAGGAGGAGCCATGCGTCGTCTGTTCGCCGGTCTCGCGGCCGGAGCCTTGCTGGTCGCCGCGTCGGCCTGTGGCTCGTCCGACGACTCCGGAACGTCGGACAAGGGCACGTCGTCCGGCGGTTCCACCACGGTCAAGGTGGGAATCATCCCCATCGTCGATGTCGCGCCCCTCTACCTGGGCCAGGAGAAGGGCTTCTACAGCAAGCGGGGCCTGAAGCTGTCCATGACGACCGCACAGGGCGGCGCGGCGATCGTGCCGGGCGTGACCAGCGGTCAGTTCCAGTTCGGGTTCTCCAACATGACCTCGCTGATGGTCGCCCAGTCCAACGGCGTACCCGTGCAGGCCGTCGCCAACGGCATCGCCTCAACGGGCGCCCAGGGCAAGGACTTCGGCGCCCTCACGGTGAAGAAGGACAGCCCGGTCAAGTCGGCGAAGGACCTCGAGGGCAAGAAGGTCGCCATCAACACCCTCAAGAACATCAACGAGAGCGCGGTGCGCGAGTCGGTGCGCAAGGCGGGTGGCGATCCCGACAAGGTGAACTTCGTCGAACTCGCCTTCGACCAGATGCCCGCGGCCCTGGACGGCGGCCAGATCGACGCCGCCATGGTGGTCGAGCCGGCGCTGGCCACCGTCAAGAGCCAGGGCGCGCGCGAGATCGCCTCACCCCTGGTCGACGTCGCGGAGGGCCTGACCGTCGCGATGTACTTCACATCCACGCAGTACGCGCAGCAGAACCCGGACGTGGTGAAGAAGTTCCAGGAGGCCACGGCCGAGTCCCTCGCCTACGCCGACGCCCACCCGGACGAGGTCCGCGAGACCGTCACCACGTACACGAAGATCCCCGCCGACGTACTGGCGCAGGTGATCCTGCCGAAGTGGCCGGCCGAACCGAACCGGGCGTCGATCGACGCGCTGGAGAAGCTGGGCGAGCAGGACGGGCTGTTCAAGTCGACGCCCGACCTCGACAAGTTGCTGCCGTGAGGGGGCTGAACGCCGTACTGGGTGCGGCCGGGCTCGCGGCCTTCCTCGCCCTGGGCGAGGCGGTGCCGCGGCTCGGTCTTGTCAAGGAGGCCTACTTCCCGCCGACCAGCCGCATCGCCGACGCGCTCGGGCAGGAGGTCAACGACGACGCCTTCTGGACCGCCCTCGGTGACACCCTCACCGGCTGGGCGCTGGGCCTGGTGATCGCGGTCGGCGCGGGCGTCGCCGTGGGCCTGGTCGTCTCGGTCGTGCCGTATCTGCGGGAGGCCACGGCCTCGACGATCGAGTTCCTCCGCCCGATCCCCTCCGTCGCCCTCATCCCCGTCGCCGTCCTCCTCTACGGCACCGAACTCCGCTCCGTCCTCCTCCTCGTCGTGTACGCCTCCTTCTGGCAGGTCCTCGTCCAGGTCCTGTACGGCGTCCAGGACGTCGACCCGGTCGCGGAGGAGACGGCCCGCTCCTACGGCCTCGGCACCTGGGCCCGCGTACGGCACGTCCTGTGGCCCACGGCTCTGCCGTACGTCATGACGGGTGTCCGGCTGGCCGCCGCGGTCGCCCTCATCCTCGCCGTGACCGCCGAACTCGTCATCGGGGCCCCGGGGTTGGGCGCGCGGATCGCGGTCGCCCAGACCTCGGGGGCCGTCCCGGACATGTACGCGCTGGTGGTGGTCACGGGTCTGCTCGGCCTCGTGATCAACGTGGGCGCCCGCACGGTGGAGCGGCGGGCGCTGGCCTGGCACCAGTCGGTGCGCGGGGAGGTGACGGTGTGAGAGGGATCCTGCTGCGGGTGCTGTCACGGATCCTCTTCGTCGTCGCCCTGCCCGCCCTGGTCGTCGCCGGCTGGTGGCTGGCCTCCGACGGCAGCACCGACGTCTACTGGCCGCCCCTGCGCACGATCCTGAAGACCTTCCCGGACGTCTGGACGGGCGAGCGGCTGCGCGCCGACGTCCTGCCCAGTGTGCTGCGTCTGCTCGCCGGTTACCTGTCGGCGGCCGTCGTGGGCGTGGCGCTGGGCACGGTCATCGGCTCGTACCGCCGGGTGCGGGCCGTGTGCGAACCGGTCCTGGAGTTCCTGCGCGCGGTGCCGCCGCCCGTCCTCATCCCCGTCATCATGCTGTTCGCGGGCATCGGCGACACCATGAAGATCGCCGTGATCGCCAGTGGCTGCATCTGGCCGATCCTGCTCAACACCGTCGAGGGGGTACGGGCGGTCGACTCCGTGATGGCGGAGACGGCGCGTTCGTACGGCATCACGGGCGTCGCCCGACTGCGGACCGTGGTGCTGCCCTCGGCGAGCCCACAGATCTTCGCGGGCCTGCGCCAGGCCCTCTCCGTCGGCATCATCCTGATGGTCATCAGCGAGATGTTCGCGCCCAGCAACGGCCTCGGCTTCACCATCGTGCAGTTCCAGCGCGGCTTCGCGATCCCCGACATGTGGACCGGGATCCTCGTCCTCGGTCTGCTCGGCTTCCTGCTCTCCGTCGTCTTCCAACTGGTCGAGCGGCGTGTGCTCGGCTGGTACCACGGCCTGCGCTCCACCCGGCGGTCCTCGTGAAGCTCATGAAAGGGCGGTCCATGCTCGACGTACGCGGCCTGAAGAAGGTCTACGAGGGTTCGGGGCGCCGGGTCGAGGCGGTCCGCGATCTCACCTTCACCGTCGACGCCGGCGAACTGGTCTGTCTGGTCGGTCCGTCGGGGTGCGGCAAGACGACCCTGCTGAAGTGCATGGGCGGGCTCCTCACCCCGACGGCGGGCGAGGTGCTGCTCGCGGGCCGGCCGGTGAGCGGGCCGCCGCCCGGGATGGCGTTCGTGTTCCAGGAGTACGGGCGCAGCCTGTTTCCCTGGATGCGGGTCGGGGATAACGTCGAACTACCCCTCAAGCAGAAGGACTTGGGTAAGTCACGGCGGCGCGAACTGGTCGCGGACGCGCTGAAGTCGGTCGGTCTCTCGGATGCCGCCGGGGCGTATCCGTGGCAGCTGTCCGGCGGTATGCAGCAGCGGGTCGCCATCGCCCGCGCACTGGCGTACGAGCCCGATGTGCTGCTGATGGACGAGCCGTTCGCGGCGGTGGACGCTCAGACGCGGGCCGATCTGGAGGACCTCGTCCGGGGGCTGTGGCGGGAGCGCGGGATCACGATCCTGTTCGTCACGCACGACATCGACGAGGCCGTGTACCTGGGTGAGCGGGTGGTCGTCCTGTCCGCCTCCCCCACCGTGGTCCAGGAGCAGCTGAAGGTTGATCTCCCTGACGAGCGCGACCAGTTGCACACCCGGGTCGCCCCGCGCTTCGCCGAACTACGGACCCATGTGTACGAGCAGATCCAGGCGGCGAAGCGCGGAACGCCCTCCGACCTCAAGACAGATACGCCTCCACCTCACTGAACTGGGCTGCCGGCCAGCCCGTGTTGCCGGTGACGCTCACCCTCAGATAGCGCAGGTTCGTTCCGCTGGGCAGCGGCACGGTGACCGTGTTTCCGGTGGCCGGGTCGAAGCGGTAGCCCGCCGAGGCGACGACGGTCGAGTACGCCGTGCCGTCCGTGCTTCCCTGCACGGACAGAGTCTGCGTGCGCGCGCCCCAGGCCGCGGCGGGCGGGAGTTTCAGAACGACCTTGCGGGAAGCCTGAGTTGAGCCGAGGTCGACCGTCAAGGCCTGCGGGAAGACGTTGTTGGTGGACTCCCAGTAGGTGTTCGCGTTGCCGTCGACGGCGTTGCCGGGTGTGTAGACGTCCTGCGAGCCGGTCGCGGTGGCGGGGCGGCCGATCGCGAGGTTGCGCGCCGGGTCGGGGTCCGGGTTTCCGGAGCCGGGCTGCGGCCAGCTGTTGCAGTCCGACCAGGTGGTGTCCCAGCCGGAGTTGCCGCCGCCGTTGGTGAGCGTGAAGACACCCGAGCCGGTCGGGTACGGGCAGTTGTAGACACCCGCCGCGCCGACGCCGGTGGCCTGGACGTTGCTGAACTTCGCCGCACCCTGCGTCTCGGCCTGGACGACTACGGTGCCGACCCTGCTGACCGTCGCGCCGGTCACGTTCACGTTGCTCGTCGCGTAGCCGCGCCCGCCGCCCGACACGAACTCGAAGGCGCTGTACGGGCTGTCGGTGATCGTGGTGTTGGTGATGTTGACCGTGGCGTTGATCGCGCTGTCGTAGGAGTCGACGCGCAGCGCGCCCATCGGGTGGTTCCAGTTGGGGTTCATCGCGCCGGCGCGCACGAGCGTGTTGCCGTCGACCGAGATGGTGCCGGCCAGCGGGTGGAACGGGTCGAGGAACTTCTGGTTGGAGATGGCGATACCACTGCCCAGGGCGTTGGTGTCGGAGACCAGGTTGTTCGTCACCGCGATGTCGGTGCCGCCGTAGATCGCGATGCCGTTGGCGAGGTTCGGCTGCGTGATGGTGTTGTTCTCGAAGCTGCTGTTGGTGTCGGGCGCGTAGAGCGACCACATGGCGAGCGCGTCGTCGCCGTTGTTGCGCAGGAAGTTGTTGCGGACGCGGACACCGCGCGCGTTGCCGTTGAGGTTGAGGCCGTCGGCGGTGGTGTCGAGGATGCGGTTGTTCTCGACGACGAGGTTGTCGTTGTTGCCCGTCAGCCAGAGGCCGACCTTGAGGTGCTGGAGCCACATGCCGGAGACCGTCGAGTTCGTGCCCAGCGAGCCGTTGACAAAGTTGTCCGGGTTGGAGTCGACGCGTTCGGTGACCTCGCCGATGACCGCGAAGTCCTTGAGGTGGACGCCTCCGGACGAGCTGGTCTGGTCGATGAAACGCGAGGTGCGCACGGTGGAGTACCAGCTGCCCGCGCCTTGGAGGGTGACGTTCGCGACGCCGTTCAGCGAGGAGGTGATGCGGTAGTCGCCCGGCGGGATCCACACGACTCCCCCTTGCGCCGCGGAGATCGCGTCCCGGAAGGCCTGCGTCGAGTCACCCTGGCCAGTGGGGTCCGCGCCCCGGTCGGTGACGGACACCGAGCCCGCGGGTCTGGTGGCAGCCGCGGCGACCTGCTCGAAGTCGGCGACGTCCACGGTGACTTGGGTGGCGGCGGCCTGGAAGGCGACTTTGTCGCCCGCCTGCACGTTCTGGCCGAGGAGCAGCCGGGCGTTGTCGTAGAAGTGGTGGGTCTTGGCGCCGGCGATCCAGGAGGTGTCGACGTACGAGTACTTGGAGGTGACGGGGAGGGTCTTGGCGAGCTTGGTGCCGTTGACGTACACGTCGAGCGTGCCGGACTGGCCGTCCAGGACGCTGTAGGAGACGTTCACCGCGTTGGCCGCTCGGGGGACGGTGAACTCGACGCGCTGGCCCGCGTTCAGCTGTACGGCCTGCCTCCCGGAGGCCTCTGAGGCAAGCGTGCCCTGGGTGTAGTCGGGGCCGATCCTCGTGCCCGTGGAGGTGGCGGACTCGGCCTCGACGGAGGTGAAGGGCAGGTTGGCGCCCGCGACCGTCACCGCGGAGTGGGCCGTGGTGGCGCTGAGCATGTCGGCGGCGAGGGCTACGGCCACCGCCGTTGCCACTACTGGCATGCTCCTGACAGAACTCGACATCTGCTGATCCCTTTCATCGTGGGGTTGCGGGATAGCGGGGTGGTGCGGCGGCCGGGCTGCGGCGTCAGGCGCGCAGCCAGGCCGCCGTGTCCTGGGGGAGGTGGCCCTCGGCGTCCAAGGGGCCGCTGGTGAGGAGGAGTTGGGTGTGGTCGGGGAGTTCGGCGGGGGTGTCGGACAGATTGACCACGCAGAGCGTGCCGTCCGTGCGGGCGAAGGCGAGGACGCCGTCAGGGGTGGGCAGCCAGGTCAGTGGGCCGTCGCCGAAGCCCGGCTCGGTTCGGCGGATGCGAAGCGCCTCGCGGTAGAGGACGAGCATCGAAGCGGGGTCGGCTGCCTGGTGGTCGGCCGCGTAGGCCGGCCAGCCCGCGGGTTGCGGAAGCCAGGGCTCACCGCCGAAGCCCGCGTGGGGCGACGAGGCGGTCCACGGCAGCGGGACCCTGCACCCGTCCCGGCCCGGGTCGGTGCCGCCGGAGCGGAAGTGCATCGGGTCCTGGATGCGGTCGCGCGGTATCTCCGCCTCGGGCAGGCCGAGTTCCTCTCCCTGGTAGACGTAGACGGCGCCGGGCAGCGCGAGTGAGAGCAGGGCGGCGGCGCGGGCGCGCCGGGTGCCGAGGGCGAGGTCGGTGGGGGTGCCGAAGGCCTTGGTGGCGAAGTCGAAGCCGGTGTCGGTGCGGCCGTAGCGGGTGACCGTGCGCGTCACGTCGTGGTTGCACAGCACCCAGGTGGCGGGCGCGCCGACCGGGGCGTGCTCGGCGAGGGTCTCGTCGATCGACGTACGCAGCCGTCCGGCGTCCCAAGGGCAGGACAGAAAGGAGAAGTTGAAGGCGGTGTGCAGTTCGTCCGGGCGGAGGTAGCGGGCGAAGCGCTCGGTGTCGGGGAGCCAGACCTCGCCGACGAAGATGCCGTCGTAGGCGTCGGCGACCGTGCGCCAGGAGCGGTAGATGTCATGGAGTTCGTCGCGGTCGACGAAAGGGTGCGGGTCGCGGCCCTCGACGAAGTCGGGGAGGTCCGGGTCCTTCGCGGGCAGCGCGGCCGAGTCGATGCGGACGCCGGCCACGCCCCGTTCGAACCAGAAGCGCAGGACGTCCTCGTGTTCCTGCCGGACCGCCGGGTGCGCCCAGTTGAGGTCGGGCTGCTCGGGGGTGAACAGGTGGAGGTACCAGTCGCCGTCGGGCAGCCGGGTCCAGACGGGTTCGGTGGAGCCCGCGAACTGGGACGGCCAGTCGTTGGGCGGGAGTTCGCCGTGTGCGCCGCGTCCGGGGCGGAAGTGGAACAGCTCGCGCTCGGGGCTGCCGGGGCCGGCCGCGAGGGCCGCGCGGAACCAGGCGTGCTGGTCGGACACGTGGTTCGGCACGATGTCGACGAGGGTGCGGATGCCCAGCTCCCGCGCTTCGGCCATGAGCTTCTCCGCCTCGGCGAGGGTTCCGAAGGCCGGGTCGATGGCACGGTAGTCGGCGACGTCGTAGCCGCCGTCGGCCATGGGTGACAGGTACCAGGGGTTGAACCACAGGGCGTCCACGCCGAGTTCGGCGAGGTAGGGGAGTTTGGCGCGGACGCCCGCGAGGTCGCCGGTGCCGTCGCCGTCGCCGTCCGCGAAGCTGCGGACGTACACCTGGTAGATGACGGCGGAGCGCCACCATTCGCCCTGGGTGCGGGCAGGGGAATGCTGTCCCACGGTGCCTACCTTTCTGTGAAGCTCTGGAAGGGGGTGGGGTCAGCCCTTCGTGCTGCCCGCGCTGATCCCGGCGATGATGTGCCGCTGGAACACCAGGAACATCGCCACCATGGGGATACTGGCGATCACCATCGCGGCGAGCAGCACGGTCAGCGGGATGTTCTGCGACAGCTGGACGAGGGCCACGCTGATGGGCTGTTTGTCGGTGTCGGAGAAGACCATCAGCGGCCAGAGGAAGTCCTGCCAGACGGCGACCAGGGCGAAGATCGACACGACTCCCAGGACCGGCCTGGACATGGGCAGCACGATCGACCAGAGGGTGCGCAGCCGTCCGGCGCCGTCGATCTCGGCGGCCTCCAGGACATCGCGCGGGATCTGGTCGAAGAAGCGCTTGAGGAGGTAGAGGTTGAAGGCGTTGGCCACCGCGGGCAGCCAGATGCCGAGCGGGTCGTTGAGCAGGCTCACGTGGATGAGCGGGAGGTCCGCGACGGTCAGGTACTTCGGGACGACCAGTGCCTGCGCGGGGACCATCAGGGTGGCGAGGATGCCGCCGAGGACGATCTTGCCTAAGGCGGGCTTGAGCTTGGACAGGGCGTACGCGGCGGCCGTACAGAAGACGAGTTGGAGAATCCAGGCGCCGGTGGCCTGCACCACCGTGTTCCAGAGGTGGGTGGGCAGGTCCATCAGGTCCCAGGCGTCGGTATAGCCGGTGATGCTCCACCTGTCGGGGACGAGCGTCGGGGGTGTGCGGGTGACCTCGTCCGGCGACTTCATGGCGCCGGTGACCATCCAGTAGACGGGGAAGAGGAAGGCGAGCGCGAAGAGCAGGACCACGCCCGAGAAGACCGTCCAGTAGAGGGTCTTGCCGCGGCGGCGGGCCAGGGTGAGCGGTGAGACGAGCGTGCGGGTGCTCATGAGTCCTCACCTCCGGAGCTGGTCAGCTTCAGATAGAGCGCGGAGAAGGCGCTGAGCAGGACGAGGAGCATGACGCTCAGGGCGCAGGCTCCGCCGAAGTCGTTGTAGAGGAAGGCGTACTTGTAGATCAGGTACAGGACCGTCACGGTCGAGTTCTCCGGGCCGCCGCCCGTGATGACGAACGGTTCCGTGAAGATCTGCATCGTGGCGATGATCTGCAGCAGCATCAGCATGAGGATGATGAAGCGGGTCTGCGGGATCGTCACATGGCGGACACGCTGCCAGATGTTCGCGCCGTCCAGCTCGGCCGCCTCGTACAGCTCACCGGGGATGCTCTGCAGCGCGGCCAGGTAGATGAGGACGGTGCCGCCGAGGTTGGCCCAGGTGGCGACGATGACGAGGGAGACGAGGGCGGTGTCGGCGCCGTTGGACCAGTTCGAGGTGGGCAGGTGCAGGAAGCGCAGCGCCTCGTTCGCCAGGCCCGCTCCGGGATCGTAGAACCACTTCCAGAGCAGGGCGCTGACCACCGGCGGGATCATCACCGGCAGATAGACCACGACTCTGAAGAAGGCCTTCGCGTGCCGGAGTTCGTTCAGCACCAGCGCCATCACGAAGGGGACGGCGAAGCCGATGAGCAGGGCGAGGAGCGTGAAGGTCAGGGTGTTGCGCCAGGCGGCCGCGAACTCCGGGTCGTGGAAGACGCGGGTGAAGTTCTCTGTGCCGACCCACTCCGCCTCCGCCCCGGGCGTGTACTTCTGGAAGGCGATCACGACCGCGCGGATCGCCGGGTACCAGGAGAACAGCGCGAAGCAGAGCAGGCCGCCGATGAGGAAGCCGTACGCGCGGGACTGGTCGGCCAGGCGCCGGCGCAGTGGACGCCTGTGAGGTCCTGGCCTGGGTGCCTCCACCGGCCGTACAGCCGTCGGTGGAGGCACCGCGGGCTTCGATGCGGTCTTCATGAACGGTGTCAGCCCCGGGCCAGAATGGAGTCGATCTTGCCGGACGCGTCGCTCAGGAGCTTGTCGATGTCGGCGTCCTTCTTGGTGAGCACAGCGGAGACGGCGCCGTCCAGGACGGAGTAGATCTGCTGGGCCTGCGGCGGCTCGATCTTCATCTCCAGGCTCTGGTTGCCGTCGAGGAAGGCCTGGTAGTTCTCCACCGGGACGTTCGCGTTGGCTTCCTTGACCTGCTGGTCCTTCTCGTCCGCCGCGCCGGTGAACAGGCGGGGCTCGGGCAGTCCGACGGGTGCGTCGTTCTGCTTGGCGCGGGCGTAGTCACCGAGGAAGCCGTCGCCGGGGGTGAGGAACATCGAGTCGAGCCACTTCAGGCCCGCCTTGATCTGCTCGGGCGTCGCCTTCTTGTTGAACATGTAGCCGTCGCCGCCGATGAGCGTGCCCTGGCCGCCGGGCATGGGCGCGAGGGCGAGGTCGTTGTAGTTGCCGCCCTTCTCCTTGACCAGGATCGGGATGTTGTCCGGCGCGGAGAGGTACATGCCGAGCTTCCCGGAACCCATCATCTGCTGGACGTCGTTGATGACGAGGAGCTGCTTGCTGCCCATGGAGTTGTCGGTCCAGCGCATGTCCTTGAGGTTCTGCAGGACGGCCTTGCCCTCGGGGGTGTCGATGGTGGCCGACTTGCCGTCCTCGCTGACGACGTCGCCGCCCTGCGAGTAGAGCTCGGCGGTGAAGTGCCAGCCGCCCTGGTTCTGGGCGCTGTAGTCGGCGTAGCCGACGGTGCCGTTGCCGAGCCCGGCTATCGCTTTGGCGGCCGCGCGCAGTTCCTCCCAGGTCGCCGGGGGTTTCTCCGGGTCGAGGCCCGCCTGCTCGAAGAGCTTCTTGTTGTAGATCAGGCCCATCGAGTAGCCGGTGCGCGGGACGCCGTAGATCTTGCCGTCGACGGTGTAGATGTCGCGCAGCTGCTGCTGGATGGTGTCGTAGCTCTTGAGGTCCTTGACGTAACTCGTGATGTCGGCGGCCTGGTTGATGTCCACGACGTGCTTGGCGTCGGTGAAGTAGGTGTAGAAGACGTCCTCCATCTGGCCTCCGGCCAGCTTGGCGTCGAACGTCTTGGGGTCCTGACACGGGAACGCGTCATGCGCGACGACGTCGATGGCCGGGTTGGCCTTCTCGAAGGCCTTGATGTCCGCCTCGAAGAACGAGCGGTCGACCTTCGCGCTCTTGGGCGGCATGCAGTTGACGGTGATGCTGGTCTTGCCGTCGGCCGTGTCGTCGCTCGAACCGCAGGCGGTGGCGGTGAGCGCGAAAGAACACGCCATGAGCGTGATGAAGGTACGGCGGAACCCGGTGCTTCTCATCGGTGGACCCCTTCGGGCAGGAGCGGGTGGAACCCTTTGGCAACCCGTGGCCTGGAGCGGTGGGCGCCGCACACTCAAGCACCGACGACATCGGTCCGCAAGATGTCGCGCAGAATATGGAAATATTTGACAGCCACGCGTATCTCAGTGGCGAGGCGCTTGCGCAGTGGACCCTCGCACCACCAACTCCGGCTCGAACAGCAGCTCTTCGGCGGTGACACTGCTGCCGCCGATCTGAGCGTTCAGCAGCTCGACGGCAGCGCGCCCCATGGCCTCGATGGGCTGGCGCACGGTGGTCAGCGGGGGCTCGGTGCAGTTCATGAACGCCGAGTCGTCGTAGCCGACCACGGAGACCTCGCCCGGGACGGAGAGTCCCTTGCGGCGGGCGGCCCGTACGGCGCCGAGCGCGAGGGGGTCGCTGGCGCAGATGATGCCGGTGACACCCCGGTCGAGCAGCCGGGTGGCCGCGGCCTGTCCGCCTTCCAGGGAGAACATGGCCCGGGCGACGTGCTCGTCGGGCAGGTCGGGGGCGAGCACGCGCGCCGCCGCGAGCTTGCGCCCCGAGGGCATGTGGTCGCCGGGGCCGAGGACCAGCCCGATGTGCTCGTGGCCGAGCGAGTCCAGGTGGCGCCAGGCCTGTTCGACGGCGACGGCGTCGTCGCAGGAGACGCAGGGGAACCCCAGGTGCTCGATGGCCGCGTTCACCAGCACCACCGGGATGTTGCGGTCCGCGAGCTGCCGGTAGTGGTCGTGCGGCGCGTCCGCCTGCGCGTACAGACCGCCCGCGAACACCACACCGGAGACCTGCTGTTGGAGCAGCAGCTCCACGTAGTCCGCCTCGGAGACGCCGCCTTTGGTCTGGGTGCACAGCACCGGGGTGAGACCGAGCTGCGCGAGCGCCCCGCCGATCACTTCGGCGAACGCCGGGAAGATCGGGTTCTGCAGCTCGGGCAGCACGAGGCCCACGAGCCGGGCGCGTTCACCGCGCAGCTGCGTGGGCCTCTCGTAGCCGAGCACGTCCAGTGCGGAGAGCACCGCCTGCCGGGTGGAATCGGAGACTCCGGGCTTGCCGTTGAGCACCCGGCTGACCGTGGCCTCGCTGACCCCGACCTTCTTCGCCACCTGAGCAAGTCGTCGCGTCATGCACGCAAGAATATCGCAAGATATGCAAACGGCTTGCGTAGCGGCAGATGGATCGGCTGGATCCCGTGCGAGTGGATCAGCTGGATCCCGTGCGAGTGGATCAGCTGGATCCCGTGCGAGTGGATCAGCTGGATCCCGTGCCGGTGGATCAGCCGGGTCGGCGAGCGGCCCAGAGGCCTCGGACATGGCCCAGGTGACGGGTCATCACTTCGCGTACGGCGTCCTTGTCGCGGTCGAGGAGCGCGTCGAGGAGTTCGAGGTGCTCCTCCGCGGAGTCCTGCAGGCGGCCCGCCTCGACGAGGGCGTTGAGGCCGTAGAGACGGGAGCGCTTGCGCAGCTCGCCGACGACCTCGACCAGGTGCGCGTTGCCCGCGAGGGCGAGGAGGCCGAGGTGGAAGCGGATGTCCGCCTCGACGTACGCGATGAGGTCGCCGGCCACCGCGGCGGTCACGATCTCCCGGGCGGCCGGGCGCAGCGCCTCCAAAGAGACGGGGTCCGCGGTGGTGGCCAGCTCCACGGTGGTGGGAATCTCGATGAGTGCGCGGATGTGCGTGTACTCGTCGAGCTGCTTCTCGGAGACGGCGGTGACCCGGAAGCCCTTGTTGGGCACGGCGTCGACCAGGCCCTCCTTGGCGAGGTCGAGCATGGCCTCGCGCACCGGGGTGGCGGAGACGCCGAAGCGGGCGGCGAGTGTCGGCGCGGAGTAGACCTCACCCGCGCGCAGCTCGCCCGCGATCAGCGCGGCCCGCAGGGCGTCGGCGACGCGCTCGCGGTAGCTGCTCTTCCCGCCGAGCGTCGGCAGGGCGGGAGCGGCAGAGGGTGCGCTGCTGCGCTGGGCGGCCATGGGGTGTCTCCTCGTACGGCATATGCAATGTCACGCGCTACCAGTATCTCCGGAAGGTCCTAGAGGACGAATCCGGCCGGGAACGGATCGGAGGGGTCGAGCAGGTACTGGGCGGTCCCGGTGATCCAGGCACGGCCCGTGAAGCTGGGCAGCACAGCGGGGATTCCGGCGACCTCGGTGGTGCCGAGCAGTCGGCCGGTGAACTGCGTCCCGATGAAGGACTCGTTCACGAACTCGGTGTGGAGCGGGAGTTCACCCCGGGCGTGCAGCTGCGCCATGCGCGCGCTGGTGCCCGTACCGCAGGGTGAGCGGTCGAACCAACCGGGGTGGATCGCCATGGCGTGCCGGGAGTGGCGGGCGGTCGCACCCGGCGCGTACAGGTGGACGTGGTGGCAGCCGCGGATGGACGGGTCCTCGGGGTGCACGGGCTCGCCCTCCGCGTTGATGGCGTCCATCAGCGCCAGCCCTGCTTTCAGGATGTCGTCCTTGCGCGCCCGGTCGAAGGGCAGCCCGAACTGCTCCAGCGGCAGGATCGCGTAGAAGTTGCCGCCGTACGCGAGGTCGTACGTCACCGTCCTCCCGTCGGCGAGCGTGGCCTTGCGGTCGAGGCCGACGGAGAAGGACGGCACGTTCTTCAGGGTGACGGCTTTGGCGGCGCCGTCCTCGACCGCGACCTCGGCGACGACGAGACCCGCCGGGGTGTCGAGCCGGATGGTGGTGACCGGCTCGACGACCTCGACCATGCCGGTCTCGACGAGTACGGTCGCGACCCCGATGGTGCCGTGCCCGCACATCGGGAGGTAGCCCGAGACCTCGATGTAGATGACGCCGTAGTCGCAGTCGGGCCGGGTGGGCGGCTGGAGGATGGCGCCGCTCATCGCGGAGTGGCCGCGCGGCTCGTTCATCAGGAGCTGCTTGATGTCGTCGCGGTACTCGCGGAAGTACAGCCGCCGCTCGTTCATGGTCGCGCCGGGGACCGTGCCGATGCCGCCGGTGATCACCCGGGTGGGCATGCCCTCGGTGTGCGAGTCGACGGCGTGCAGGACGAGTTTGCTGCGCATGGGATCACTGACTCCTGACGAGGGAAGGCGGGTCAGGCGAGACCGGCGGCGACGGCCCGCTCCGTGGCGGCTCGGACGGCGGCCTCCTGCTCGGGCAGTAGCGGGACGCGCGGCGGGCGGACCGGACCGCCATGACGCCCGACGATGTCCATGGACAGCTTGATGGCCTGTACGAACTCGATCTTCGAGTCCCAGCGCAGCAGGGCGTGCAGCTGGCGGTAGAGCTTGCCCGCCGTGTCGAGGTCGCCCTCGACGGCGGCGTGGTACAGCTCGACGCTCGCGCCGGGCAGCGCGTTCGGGTAACCGGCCACCCAGCCCTTGGCGCCCGCGACGGCGAGTTCGAGGAGAACGTCGTCGGCACCGATCAACAGGTCGAGCCCTGGGGCGAGTTCGGCGAGCTGGTAGGCGCGGCGCACATCGCCGGAGAACTCCTTGACCGCGTGGATGTACCCCTCGTCGTACAGCTTCGCGAGCAGCTCGGGCACCAGGTCGACCTTGGTGTCGATGGGGTTGTTGTACGCGACGATCGGGATGCCCGCCTTGGCGACCTCCTCGTAGTGCGCGAGGACCGAGCGTTCGTCGGCGCGGTAGGCGTTCGGCGGCAGCAGCATCACGGACCGGCAGCCGGCGTCGCGGGCCTGTTCGGCCCAGCGACGGGACTCGGCGGAGCCGTAGGCGGCGACGCCGGGCATCACACGGGAGCCGCCGATGGCCGCGACCGCCGTCTCGACGACCTTGGCCCGCTCCTCGGGCGTGAGCACCTGGTACTCACCGAGGGAGCCGTTCGGTACGACGCCGTCGCAGCCGTTCTCGACGAGCCAGGCACAGTGTTCGGCGAACCTGTCGTGGTTCACGGAGAGGTCGTCGTTCAGCGGGAGCGCGGTGGCGACGAGGACTCCGCGCCAGGGGCGGTTCTCGGCGGTGGTCATGTACGGATCCCCTCTCAATAGGGTGTGACATTTTACTGATGGCCCCGGGGTACGGCGAGATGCCGCACGGTGTGGGTCAGCCGCCCTCGGGCTCCCCGGCGCGGGCGAGGACCCCAAGGGGCACCGGCCGGGCCAACAGCCGCCGCGCGGGCCGCTGTTCGCACCCGGCGAGCCCCGCGACCGCGGGTTCGCACATCCGGCCCTGGCACCAGCCCATGCCGGCGCGGGTGAGCAGCTTCACGGTCCGTAGGTCACCCGCGCCCAGTTCACCGACGGCCTCGCGAATCTCGCCGGCGGTGACCTCCTCGCAGCGGCACACCACGGTGTCGTCGGTGACCTGGTCCGTCCAGTGCGCGGGCGGTGTGTACACGGTGTCGATCGCGGCGAAGAACTCCCGCATGCTCGTACGGGACTTGGCGGCCGGGGCCCACCCGCGCGGGTCGGGTTCGTCGCCGTTCAGCCTGGCGGCGATCGAGCGTCCCGCGATGTGCCCCTCGGCGAGCGAGAGCGCGGCGCCGCCGATGCCGGTGGTCTCACCGGCGGCCCATACGCCGGGCACGTCGGTCCGCTGTTCCTCGTCGACATGGACGTTGAGCCCGTCGATACGGCAGCCGAGCGACTCGGCGAGATCGGTGTGCGGCAGCATGCCGTGCCCGACGGCGAGCGTGTCGCACGGGATACGCCGCTCGGTATCGCCCCTGACGCGCCCGTCGGCGTCGAGCGCGGCCACGGTCACGGCGACGAGCCGCTCCCCGCCGTGCGCTTCCACGACCGTATGCCGGGGGAGCAACTCGACGCGGTGCCACCGGAGTTGAGCCGCGTACTGTACGCCCTCGGCGACCTTGCCGGGCTGGGCGACCAGCGCCCCCGCCTTCCGCACGAACGCCTTCGGATCGGCCGACTCGACGAGCGCGACGACATCGACCCCGGCCGCGGCGAGCCCCGTCGCCACGGGCAGCAGCAACGGCCCGGTCCCGGCCACGACAGCCGTCCGTCCCGGCACCACGAGGCCGCCCTTGAGCATGGCCTGACCACCGCCGGCAGTGACGACACCGGGGAGGGTCCAGCCGGGAAAGGGCAGGACCTTCTCGTAACCGCCGGTGGCGAGGAGGACGGCGTCGGCGTGAACGGTGACGGGGACTTCCTGGAGAGGGCCGAGGAGGGCGTGAACAGCGAAGCCGCCGGGCAGTGACCGCGGGCGCCGCGCAGCGGAGGCGGCCTGCGCGCCGGACGCGGCAGCCCCTTCGGACGGCAGGCCGGCACGAACCACCGAGACCTCGCCGGACGCCTGCTCAACGCCCGGCGCCACCGGTCCCCCGGCCGGCTCCTGCGCGCCGTACGCGGCAGGACGCTCAGCTCCCTCCGGCGCGCGGAGCGTCACGTCATCGCGCTCCGCACCCGGGGCGCTCACCACGTGAAGCGCGCCCGCCCCGGGCGTCTTCCCGCAGCGCTCGACGAGCCACACATGGTGGTCCGTCAAGTGCTCGATCGTGCCCGCTTCCACTTCGCTGGCGAGCCCCCGCGCCAGCCGCTCCCAGGTCCGCCACTGGTGGTGCAGCGCCCTCGGCCGCCGTGCCCCGACTCCGGCCGCCGGCTGACGGTAGAACTGGCCCCCGGCCTCCCCCGCCGAGTCGACCAGCGTCACGCGGATGCCGCGCGCCGCCGCGGCCAGCGCGGCGGCGAGGCCCGCCGGCCCCGCACCGATCACCGCAAGGTGCGGACGCTCAGTCATCGTGGCCTGTCCCTTCCTGCGTGCGGATGGTGTCGCCCGGACGGACCGGTACGAGGCAAGCCCGTTGGTTGGAGCGGTCGTTGACGGTCACGAGGCAGTCGAAACAGACGCCGATGCCGCAGAAGACGCCACGCGGGCGGCCCGCCCCGCGAGTGGTGCGCCAGGAGGTGACGCCCGCCGCCCACAGCGCGGCGGCGACGGTCTGGCCCGGCAACGCCTCGATGTCCCGGCCGTCGAGCGTGACGGTGAACGCGGGCCCAGGCTGGGCCCGGACCAGTTCCAGGGGATTCACGCGGACTCCTGGGGGAAGCGGTCGGGCCGGAACGGCGCGAGGTCGAGGTCGGGTGTCTTGTCGGCGAGGATCTGTGCGATCAAGTGACCGGTACCGGTGGCGAGTCCGATACCCGCGCCCTCGTGCCCGCAGGCGTGGAAGAGGCCGGGCACCCGGGGGTCGGGCCCGATCGCGGGCAGGTGGTCGGGCATGTAGGGGCGGAACCCCAGGTACGTACGCAGCGCACGCACCTGCGACAGGAACGGGAACAGCCGAGTCGCCCCCGCGGCCAGGGCCCGTACGGCCGGCAGCGAGAAGGAGCGGTCGAAGCCCACCCGCTCACGGCTCGCGCCGATCAGGATCGGCCCGGCCGCGGTCCCCTCCACGACCGGCGAGGTCTGTAGCGCGGCCGAGTCGCTCGCCACGTCGGCCACATAGTCCGCGGCGTACACCTTGTGCCGCACCAGCCGGGGCAGCGGTTCGGTGACGAGGACGAACCCGCGCCGGGGCAGGACGGGCAGGGAGACCCCCGCCAGCGCCGCCACCGCCGAGCCCCAGGTCCCGGCCGCATTGATGAGGGCCGGGGCATGGATGTCACCCCGGTCGGTCCGCACCCCGCGCACCGCGCCCTCCGCCGTGCGCAGTACCTCGGTCACGGTCCACCCGGTCAGCAGCCGCGCCCCCGACGCCCGCACCAGATGCGCGGCGGCCAGCGCCGGCATCACCTGGGTGTCCTGCGGGTACAGCACGCCGCCCGCGAGGCCGGGCGCCAAGTGCCGCTCCAGGTCGTGGAGTTCGTCGGCCGCGACCGACGAAGCGGAGACCCCGGCGGCCCGCTGTCCCGCCGCGAAGGCTTCCAGCGCGGCCAGCCCCTCGGGCGTGGCGGCCACGACGACACCGCCCTTGGCCTCGTACTCGATCGCCTGCCCGAGCGACTCGGCGAGACCGGCCCACAGGCGCCCCGACAGCAGCGCGAGGTCGAGCTCGGGCCCCGGCTCCTTGTCGGAGACGAGCAGATTCCCCTCGCCCGCGCCGGTCGTGCCGCCGGCCACCGGACCACGGTCCACCAGGGCGACCTCCAGGCCCGCCCGAGCCGCGTACAAGGCGCAGGCCGCGCCCACCATTCCGGCTCCGACGACCACGACATCGCAGGTCAGTCGCTTGCTCACATCAGTACTATGTCACATGCTTCTCTCTCGGGGAATAACATCACCGGGACCAGCCGACGACACACGGAAGAGGTGCCCGACGTGGCCAAGGGCCGAAAGAACGGTCCGCACCGAGGAATCTCGACGAGCTGTCCGCCCTGACGCGGACGGGCTGGGCCGACACCGAGCGGCACGATCTACGGCCGGACGAGCAGGCGCCGTACACGGCCCGCCGCCGCGCCGCTCTCTCCGCCCGCTTCCCGGGCGAGCGGCTCGTCGCCCCCTCCAGAAGCCTCAAGACGCGGTCGAACGACACCCCCTACCCGTTCCGCTCGTACTCCGGCTAGGCCCATCTGACGGAGCGTCAAGCCGGGGATGGTGCCCTGGTGTTGGAGCCGCGCGCGGACGGCGGTCACGACGCGCACTGCTACCAGCTCCCCCGCGGCACCCGGGACAGCGACGAGTTCTGGACGGGAAAGACGGCCGAGCTGTGGATGGGCCGCCGACGTCACGCGCACGCTCCCCGTCAACGGCACCTTCACCCCGCTCCAGCGCGAGATTTACGACGCGGTGTACGAGGCCCAGGAGGCCGGCATGGCCGCGGTGCGGCCGGGCGCGCACTACCGCGACTCCTGGAGCCGGGCATGGTGCTCACCGTCGAGCCCGGCCTCTACTTCCAGCCCGACGACCTGACGGTGCCCGAGGAGTGGCGCGGCATCGGCGTACGGATCGAGGACGACCTGCTGGTCACGGCGGACGGGTACGAGAACCTGTCGGCCGCCCTGCCGCGCTCGGCCGGCGAAGTGGAGGCGTGGATGCGGGAGTTCGCCGGGTAGCGCCCCGTTGTCAGACCCTGCTCCCGGTCGCCGTGTCCGCCGACAGCCGCTGAGCCACGTAGATCGGAATCACCGAGAGCAGGACGAGTACCGCCGCCACGACGTTCACGACCGGTGCCTGCTGGGGCCGCGTCATGTTGTTGAAGATCCAGATCGGCAGGGTCTCGATGCCGGGTCCGGCCGTGAACGTCGTCACCACGATCTCGTCGAAGGAGAGCGCGAAGGCGAGCAGTCCGCCCGCGAGGAGCGCCGAGCGGATCAGCGGGAAGGTGACGTCGACGAAGGCCCGAAAGGTGTCGGCGCCCAGATCCATGGCCGCTTCCTCGTACGAGCCGGAGGTACGGCGCAGTCTCGCGACGACGTTGTTGAAGACGACGACGATGCAGAAGGTGGCGTGGCCGACGACCACGGTGAACATGCCGAGGCCGACGCCGAGCGGCTCAAGGACCGTACTGAACGCCGAGTTGAGCGCGATGCCGGTGACGATGCCGGGCAGCGCGATCGGCAGGACGACCACGAAGGAGATGGCGTCGCGGCCGAAGAAGCGGTGCCGGGCCACCGCGAACGCGATCAGCGTGCCGAGCACCAGGGCGATGGCGGTGGCGCCGAGACCCGCCTTGACGGAGACCCAGAGCGCCTCCCGGGCGCCCGTGTTCTCCCAGGCGACCGACCACCAGTGGAAAGTGAGGCCGGGCGGCGGCCAGCTCGCGCTGCGGTCAGGGTTGAAGGAGTTGACCAGCACGAGCGCGAGCGGGACGTAGATGACCGCGAGGCCGAGCCCTGCGGCGACGCGCAGCGCGATGCGCGCGGAACGGGACAGTTGCACAGCGGGCTCCTCAGAGACTGCTCAGGGCGCCGGTGCGGCGCATCGCGAGCAGGTAGAGCACGATGACCACGACGGGCACGGTGCCGAGCGCGGCGGCCATGGGGAGGTTGAGTTCGATGTTGGAGTAGACGAGGTTGCCGATGAGCTGGGTCTTGCCTCCGACGATCTGCACGGTGATGTAGTCGCCGAGGCTGAGCGAGAAGGTGAAGACCGAGCCGGCCGCCACGGACGGCAGGACCATCGGCAGCACGACCTCGCGGAACGTGCGTCCCGCACGCGCGCCCAAGTCGGCCGACGCGTAGAGCAGGTTGGCGGGCAGCTGCTCGAGTGCCGTGTGGATCGGCAGGATCATGTACGGCAGCCAGAGGTACGTCAGCGCGATGACCGTCGCGGTCAGCCCGTACCCGGGTCCACTCAGCCCGAAGGGCTTCAACATCCAGTCGGCGAGCCCTCCCTGAGAGAGGATCAGTCGCCAGGCGTACACCTTGACGAGGTAACTCGCCCACAGCGGCGTGAGGATGGCGACCACGAGCAGCGGGCGCCACTTCGGCTTGGCGATCCGGGCGGTGAAGAAGGCGACCGGGAAGGCGATCACCGCGCACAGGGCGGTGACCGCGAGTGCGACGCCGACACTGCGCAGGATCACCTGCCGGAAGACGGGTGTGGTGAACAGCGCCTCGAAGTTGTCGGTCGACCAGACCTTCACGACCTCGGAGGTGAAGGAGTTCGTCGTCCAGAACGCCGAGATGAACAGCACGGCCAGTGAGCCGAGGTAGAGCACCGCCAGCCAGAGCAGCGGTGCGGTCAGCAGCAGGGACAGCCTGAGCCGGGGGCGGCGGTGCAGGGTCCCGGCGAGCCGCCGGACGGGGGACCGTCCGGCGGCCTGCACAGAAGAGGTCATCGATCAGCCCTTGATCTCGGTCCAGGCCTGGACCCACTTGGCGTAGGGCACGCACTTCACGTCGGTGCGTCCGTCGAGGCACTGCTCGATGGGCGTGTTCCAGAACGCGATGTTCTTCCAGTAGCTCTCGTCGGTGGCGTGGAAGGTGTCGCAGAAGGACGCGTCGCTGGTCTCGTCGCACGCCTCGGCGTTGGCCGGTGCCTCACCGAAGTACTCGGCGACCTGGGCGTTCACCTGCGGTGAGATGATCCAGTCCATCCACTTGTAGGCGCAGTTGGGGTGCTCGGCCTTCGCGGAGAGCATCCAGGTGTCGGACCAGCCGGTGGAGCCCTCCTTCGGCACGATCGCCTTCACCTTGGCGCCCTCCCCCTCGGCGAGGTTGGCGATGACCTGCCAGGTGGTGCCGACCACAGAGTCACCGCTCTTGAAGGCGGAGATCTCCTTGAGGTAGTCGCTCCAGTACTCGCCGACGTTCGCGTTCTGCTTCTTCAGCAGGTCGACGGCCGCGTCGAACTGGTCCTGGTCGAGCGCGTACGGGTCCTCGATCTTCAACTCCGGCTTGGTCGCCTTGAGATACAGAGCGGCGTCGGCGATGTAGATCGGGGAGTCGTACGCCGTGACGTGGCCCTTGTACCGGGACGCGTCGTCGAAGACCGCGGACCAGGAGGTCGGGGCGGGCGAGACCTTCTCGGTGTTGTACATCAGCAGATTGGCGCCGCGCCCGTGCGGAATGCCGTACGCCGTGCCGTCGACGGAGTTCCACGCCTGCTGCTTCAGGCCGCTGAAGACGTCCTTGTAGTTGGGCACGAGGCCGGTGTTGACAGGGGCCGCGTCGCCGGAGGCTATGAGGCGCAGGGACGCGTCGCCGGAGGCCGAGACGGCGTCGTACTGGCCGGTCTTCATCAGCTTGACCATCTCGTCCGAGCTGGCCGCGGTCTTCGTGTTGACCTGACAGCCGGTCTGCTTCTCGAAGTCGCTGACCCAGTCGACCTCGGGGTCGTTGGAGCCGTCCTCGACATAACCGGCCCAGGCGATGAGGTTGACCTCGCCCTCGGTCTTGCCGAGCGCGGACTGCGCCTTGAGGTCAGGGGGGTTGAGGCCGGTGGACGAGGACGAGGCGGAGTCGGACGAGCCGCAGGCCGTGGCCGCGAGGAGCGCTGCGGCGGCTACCGCGACTTTGGTGGTTCGGTTGAGGCGCACGAGGGTCTCCATACGTGAGGGGCCTGGCGTGGTGGGGATCAGCGGGCGTCCGGGACCTTGAAGCTGTGGCGGCGGTGCCACTGGAGCCGGACGCGGGTGCCGCGGTATGCGGCGACGTCCTCGGAGGAGGTCTCCAGGTTCTGCTGGAGCGCGGTCAGGCGTCCTCCCGCGTCGAGGTCCACGAGGAAACGGGTGGCGTCGCCCAGATAGACGACCTCGACGACGGTGCCGGTGGCGGTGGAGTGCTCCGGCTCGTCCGCGATGGCGGACTCCTTCAGGACCCGGATCTTCTCGGGCCTGATGCTGTAGGTGCCCGGGGCGCCGACGACCTGCTGGGCGGACGCTCCTTCGAGCAGGTTCGAGGTGCCGACGAAGCCCGCGACGAACGGCGTGGCCGGCCGTTCGTAGATCTCGGCCGGGGTGCCGACCTGCTCTATGCGGCCCTGGTTGAAGACGGCGATGCGGTCGCTCATCGTCAGGGCCTCCTCCTGGTCGTGCGTGACGAAGACGAAGGTGATGCCGACCTCGCGCTGGATCGCCTTGAGTTCGACCTGCATCTGCTCGCGCAGTTTGAGGTCGAGCGCGCCGAGCGGCTCGTCCAGCAGGAGCACGCGGGGGCGCCCGACGAGGGCGCGGGCGAGCGCGACACGCTGGCGCTGGCCGCCGGAGAGCTGGCTCGGGCGCCGCCTGCCGAAGTCTTCGAGGCGTACGTCTGCGAGCGCCTTGCGGGCCCGTACGTGCCGCTCG
Organism: Streptomyces sp. SD15; assembly: GCF_054462255.1. Taxonomy (NCBI): domain Bacteria; kingdom Bacillati; phylum Actinomycetota; class Actinomycetes; order Kitasatosporales; family Streptomycetaceae; genus Streptomyces; species Streptomyces sp. SD15. Next base: position 43,841 of record NZ_JBTLMO010000001.1, read on the forward strand.
GCCTTCGGCACCTTGCGGACCTTGAGGCCGTACGCGACGTTCTGCTCCACGGTCATGTGCGGGAACAGCGCGTAGTCCTGGAAGACGGTGTGCACGTCCCGCTCGAACGGGGCGAGCCCCGTGACCTCCTGCCCGGCCAGTTCGATGCTGCCCGAGGTCGGGCTCTCGAAGCCGGCGATCATCCGCAGGACCGTGGTCTTGCCGGAGCCGGACGGGCCGAGCATCGAGAAGAACTCTCCGTCGGCGATGTCCAGATCGACTCCGGCCACGGCGGTCGTGTCACCGAACGCCTTCCGCAGTCCCTGGAGCCGGACCGCACTTCCCTCCATGGTCGGGAACCTTTCTGGTGCACTCGAACGTTGGAGTGAAAGATATGAAGTCATAGTTCAAAGCTCAAGACCCCCTTAGAGTAAAGGTTGAGTCAACGGACAAGGCGGTGACCGTGAAGCAGTACAGCGGCGAAGGCGTCCGGCGAGCCGTTTTCACCCCGGTGGACAACCGGGCCCGGGTCGAGACGGTCGTGAGCAGGCTCGGTGACGCCATCGAGCTCGGCCTGCTCGCCGACGGGGAGCAACTGCCCGGCGAGAGCGAGCTGGCCGGACAGCTCGGCGTCTCCACCGTGACCCTCCGTGAGGCCCTGATGGCGCTGCGGCAGCAGGGCCTTGTCATCACCCGCAGGGGGCGCGGAGGCGGCAGCTTCGTGTCGCTCCCCGAGGATCCCGGCGAGGACCGGCTCAGGGCGCGGCTGGCCGCCTGGAGCACCGAGGAGCTGCGCGACCTGGGCGACCACTGGGCCGCCGTGTCGGGCGCGGCAGCCCGGCTCGCGGCACAGCGCACGGAGCCTGGCGACCTTCAGCAACTGCGGCGCACGCTCGACGAGTTGGCCTCCGCCGAGGAGGCCGCCGCGCGCAGCCGCGTCTACGGCCGGTTTCATGTCGAGCTGGCCGCCGCGGCACAGTCCGCCCGGCTGACCCGCGAACAGGTCGCCCTCCAGACGGAGGTGGGGGCGTTGTTGTGTCTCGTGCTCGGGAACGACGAATATCGTGAAGAGGTCTCGGACCGTCACCGCTCCGTAATCTCGGCGGTGCAGGATGGGGCCCACGAATCGGCCAGAGCGCTGGCCGAGCAGTGCGTGCAGGACTCGACGGCGCGGCTCATCGCCCTGCGCCTCGCGATGCCGCGCACCGCGTCCGGTCCCCGTCCGCTGGAGGGCACCCATGAGCAGGAGCCCCGCCCCGGCCGGCGCCGCGGCGACGCTTGACGCGACACCGGAGGCGGCCGTGGCCGCGCAGGTCCGTTCCACCGTGGAAGCCGTTTTCGAGGCCGTCGCCGCCACCCGGGCCGATACGGCGACCCTGCTCACCAGGGTCGCCGCGCAGAGCCGTCGCCCCGCGAGCGCGGACCTGGCCGCGCTGCGCCCCGGGCTTCACCTCCGGCTCGCCCGGCAGGAGTTGGTGTCGGGCGTCGGGTTCGTCGCGGCGCCCGGGCTGCTGAGTGACGCACCGGCGTGGCTGGAGTGGTGGCAGCAGGGCGCCGGCGGGGACGTACGACCGCTCCTGCTGGACCTCGACCCGAAGCACTCGGCGTACTCCGACTACACGCACTGGGACTGGTTCACCCTCCCCCGCGACACCGGGCAGCGCGCGGTCGCCGGGCCCTATGTGGACTACCTCTGCTCCGACGAGTACAGCCTGACGCTGTCCGCGCCCGTGCATGTGGAGGGCAACTTCGTGGGTGTCGCCGCGGCAGACGTATATCTGCGGCATTTCGAGTCGGCGGTGATCCCGCTGCTCCAACGGCTGCCGGGGGAAGCCTACTTGGTGAACGCGCGGGGGCGGGTGGCCGCGTCCGCCCATCCCGCGCATCTGGCGGGATCACTCACCAAGGGGCCGGACTTCGGCTCCGTGCTGACGCGGGCGCGGGCCGCGAGCTTCGAGGGGATGCGGCTGGTTCCGTGCGACGGGGTTCCGCTCGTACTCGTGGTACCGCACGTATCGCACGGCTGAGCGGCGCATGTATCGCACGGCTGAGCGGGCTCACACCGCCATGGCATGACCCTTCCGTCGGCTCACACCGCTCGCAGCTCCGCCGCGCCGTTCCGGGTTTTGCGCGCCTTGCGCGGTCCTGTCGCCGCGTGCCGCGCCTCGCGCAGGACCAACGTCATCCGTGTATAGCCCATGTCCTGAAGGGACTTGGGGGTCTCGCCGACGATCCGGCAGTCCGTACTACCCCAGCGCGGGTCGGGGTGCACCACTGGGCGTACGGCGCCGTCGGGCTCGACACCGTCCGGGCCGACCGCGCGGATCCAGTGCGGCAGGCCGTGCCGGTAGGCGGCCTCCATGATCGGGTCCTGGGCGATGTCCCGGCGGATCGCCTGCAGTCCGCGGTCCTGGCCGTGACGCTCCACCGCGGCCGCGAAGTGGGCCAGCATCGGCAGGCACCAACTCGACTCGTGCTCGCCGAGGATCATGGACGCGTCCGGATGAAACAGGACGAACCGGAGGAAGTTGTCGCCCGGCATGGCCGTCGGATGAGGGCCGACGCCGCCGAAAAGTGTCTCGAACCCGGCGTTGGACAGCACGACGTCCCAGCGATGGTCGAAGACGACGGAGGGGAACGGAACGGCCTCGAGGAGAGCGGCGTAGTCCTGGAGATACGCCTGAGCCTCGAGACTCTCGGGGACAGGTCGCGGCTGGGACCGCTGCCTTCCTGCCTGGTACGCCATCGGGAGGTCACCCCTCTTGCCTCTGCGGCCTTCTCGCGGCGCCCCGATCCTGCTGCCCGGAGCTCAGCCGTGTCAACTATCGTGGCATTTGGCGCTCGTTGACGGCTGAATCTGGCCACAGTTGTGGCGAGACCTGGATGTGAGTTCGAGCTACCGGCTAGTCTCCGGTTTCTGACCATCGTGAAAGAGACCTGTAGAGAGACGTAGGAGATCTGTCGGTGACGGAGGGCTTCGAAGTTCCGGGCGCCACGGCGACGGTTCTGCTTCCGGCCGTCGTGGCCCGGGTCACCGCACTTGCGAACCGGCTCGGTGTGCCACACACCGAAGTCTTCGACGTCCAGCGCCTGTCCGCCGAATGCGGTGTTCCCGAACCCGTGGTGCGGGCCCTGCTCTGCGGCCGCCCCGCCGGAGGGCCCGATCTGCAGGCCAGATTTCTGCAGCGCCTGGACCTGTTGCGGCGCACCCGGCTCAAGCCCAACGGGCGCAGATACACCCAGCAGGAGATCGCCGACGGCGCGGGCATGTCACGTCAGCAGGCGGGCGCCCTGATCAACGGCGACCGGCGCCCCACCATGGAGCACTGCGACGCCATTCAGCGCTTCTTCCGCGTGCACGCGGGGTTCCTCACGGCAGAGGACTCCGAGGCGCTCGTAGGTGCCTTGCAGCGCTCGGAGCAGGAGTTGCTGCAACAGCTCGCCGACCGTGAGCGCGAGGCGGCAGCCGCGGCCGCCGACGACCCGCTGGAGCGGCTGTTGCAGGACCACGGCGTCCGCGGAATCGCCTGGCGGGCCGCGCAGTTGCCCACCGATCAGCACCGCGACAAGGTCGCCGAGTGGCTGGACATGCTCTTGGAGAGCGTCAAGCGGCCCGAGTCGTGACCCGGGGGAGAACTGTGAGCATCGGAAAGGAAATGCGCCGTCTGTGCGGCGAGTTGGTCGCGGAGCTGTCGCTCCCGGCACCGGCGGAACCCGCCGACCTGTACGCCGCTCTGTGTGACGCCATGAGCAGACGCCGTGGTCGTCCCGTCCAGTTCCGTACGGCCGCGTTCCCGCCCGGGACCGCCAGCGGGCTGTGGCTCGACATGGCCGACCAGGATCTCGTCGTCATCGAGGAACGCACCGCCCCCGACCACCAGTTGGTGATCCTCGGCCACGAGCTGTGGCACATGAAGGCCGGACACTGCGGCCACCACGTCGAGGGTGCCACCGTCGCGGCCCGCTTACTCCGCGACAACGCGGACCTGCAGGCGACCGTGCTGAAGGTCGCCGCGCGCACCCGGTTCGACCTCGCGGACGAGCAGGAGGCCGAGAGCTTCGGTCTGCTGCTCGCCAGCAAGTGCCGTACATGGCTGGCCGGTTCGCCGCTGCGCGGACCCGCGCGGCGCGACGGCCTGGCCGGTCGGATCGAGGCGTCCCTGGGCTATCGCGGACCGCAGGGCTGAGGCACTTCCAGGACATGGACGGATCCAGCTACTACGCCCCGGCTGTCGCCATGGGCGTCGCCCTCGCCGTCAAGGCACCCACCCTGATCCGGGGTTGGCGAGACCCGCTGCTGCGGTCGGTCGGCGTTCTGCTCGCGATGGCCTGCCTGGTGTTCCTCTTCGCGGCCCCGCCGACGATCGCCGAGGTCAATCAGATCACCGGGATCACCAACATCTCGGCGCCACTGGTCTATTGCCTGCTGAGCGCCTTCAGCGCCTCCTGCCTGGTGCTGATCATCAACTGGCGCGGCGGGCCGCCGGAGGTGACCCGCCGGCTCTCGCAGCGCTGGATCATCGGGTACGGCGTGGTGAGCGTGGCCCTGATCGTGCTGTTCCTCCTCGGGGACGCCCCCGAGGAGCGGCTGCGGGACCTCGACACCTACTACGCCAACACGCCGTTCATCCGCGAGATGATCGTGCTCTACCTCCTCGCACTGACGGTCGCGGCGGTCGCGATGAACGTCATGTGCTGGCGGTGGGCCCTCCAGGTGAGCGGCTGGCTGCGGGCGGGGCTGCTGACCATCGCGGTCGGCTTCCTCTTCAACATCCCTTATGCGGCGACCAAGTTCACCGCCGTGGTGGCCCGCTGGAACGGCGCGGACCTGGACGGCCTGAGCACCGATGTGGCACCCGTGCTGGCCTCCGTCGGCGCACAGGTCAGCGCGGTCGGCTTCCTGCTCCCACTGGCCTGCCAGCGCATCCAGGACAGCTGGACCACCTGGTCGACCTACCGTCGGCTGGGGCCGCTGTGGCGCGAGCTGAGGCCGGTCTCGGCGCACGAGGACCACGCGGTGCGGATCTCCTGGTGGTCCCCCGCCGAACTCCAGGTCACCCAGCGGGAGTCCGACATCCACGACGGCATGCTCAGCCTGTACCCCTACTTCGACTCCGAGGTGCGCTCCCTCGCCTACGACGCGGCCCTGGCGGCGGGCTCCGTGCCCGCCCAGGCACAGGCCGAGGCCGACGCGGCGATGGTGACGGCGGCGGTACGGGCCAGGGCGGCCGACCCGGACGGCAGAGTCATCGGCGCGGCGGAGGCGACCGCCCCCACCACCACCTCCACCGGCGCCGAGGGTCCACGCCACCTCGTGCGGATGTCGATGGCCCTGCGTCAGTCACCCGTCGTCGCGGCCGCCCGAGGGCAGGCCCCGACCAGGTCAGAGAGCGACTTCCATGAACGAACCCGCTAGCGCCCCCCGGGGCGCGGCAGCAGCCGACCTCGGTACGGCCCCCCGTCGGGCCGTGGTCATCGGCGCGGGGCTGGCCGGCCTGCTGGCCGCCGCCGCCCTGCACCCGCACGCCGGCGTCACCGTCGTCGAGCGCGACGTCCTGCCCGCCGGGCCCGAACCGCGCAAGGGCCTCCCGCAGGCCCGCCACGCCCATCTGCTGTGGTCCGGCGGCGCCCGTGCGATGGAGGACCTGCTGCCCGGCGTGACCGCGGCCTGGCTCGCCGCGGGTGCCCGCCGCATCCCGCTGCCGACCGGTCTCGTCACGCTGTCGGCGCAGGGCTGGCTGCGGCGCTGGCCCGAGATGGAGTTCATGATCTCGTGCAGCCGCGATCTGCTCGACTCGGTGCTGCGCGAGCAGGTCGCCAAGAAGGACCGGGTGACCATACTGGAGGGCACCGAGTTGCTCGGCCTGGAGGGCGGCGCCTCCCGGGTGACGGGCGTGCGTGTACGGACGCCCGAGGGTGAGGAGCGCGTCCTGGACGCCGATCTGGTGGTGGACGCCTCGGGGCGCGGTTCACGGTCCACCGCCTGGCTCGACGCGCTGGGCGTCCCGCAGCCGCCGATGGACGAGGTCGACTCCGGACTCGCCTACGCCAGCCGGATCTTCCGGGCGCCGACGGGCACCGAGGACTATCCCGTGGTCAACGTGCAGCCGGACCCCGCACAGCCGGTGCCGGCGCAGTCCGCGACCATCGTGCCGATCGAGGGCGGACGCTGGCTGGTCACGCTGTCGGGCACGCGTGGCGGCCAACCGACCGGCCTGGTCGAGGAGTTCGAGGCGTTCGCGCGCGGCGTCAGGCATCCCGTGGTGGGCGAGCTGATCGCGCGCGCACAGCCGCTGACGGACGTCGTGCTCACCCGCAGCACGATCAACCGGCGGCGCTTCTTCGAGAAGGTACGGGACTGGCCCGAGGGGTTCGTCGCGCTCGGCGACGCCGTCGCCACGTACAACCCGGTCTACGGGCACGGCATGTCGGTGGCCGCGCAGGGCGCGGTGGCGCTGCGCGAGCAGGTGCTCGAGCACGGGCTGACGGCTCCGGGGCTCGGGCGGCGGGTGCAGCGCGCGGTGGCGCTTCCGGTGACGATCGCCTGGGAGTTGGCCACGGGCACGGACATCCGCTATCCCGGGGCGATCGGCACGCAGCCAGGGGGCGCGCAGAAGCTGCTCGGCCGCTATGTGGAGCGGCTCATGCGGACCGCGGCCGGACGTCCGCTGGTCGCCCAGGCGTTCCTGAAGGTGATCACCCTCTCCGGGCCGCTCGCCACGCTCGTCAAACCCGAGGTCGTCTTCGCGGTACTGCGTGGCCCCCGACGCCCTCCCCTGGCGGAACCGCCCCTCACCACCGAGGAACGGGAGACGGTACTCAACACCCCGGAGCCCTCGGGAACGCAGACGCACGGCTGAACGGGAAGACGGACGTCCCACCCCTCGCACGGCTGAGCCGGACCACGAGCGCCGCGAAGCGACGCACACACGGCTCGGTCGGACCGCGTGCCCGGGCGCCCCGTGCCGGGCACGCGGTCCGGCAGTGCGGTGGGGGTCATGTCGCGCTGCGTTCGCTGGCCTCTCGGAGGTCTCGTTCCGCCGCCCGGCTCTGCGCCGTGTCGGGCTGTCCGACCGTCGTGCCGGGGCGGCCCGCGCGGAGCAGCTCGCGCCAGTGCTCGCGGCTCCAGTCGGCCGGCCTGGTGGTGCTGACGAACTCATCGACGAGGGCGAGGAAGCGCGCGGGGTCGCTGTGGAAGGGGAAGTGACCCGCGCCCTCGAAGATCTCCAGACGGCTGCCCGGCATCGCCTGGTGCGCCCCGTACGCGTGCCGCACCGGAACCACGCTGTCGCGGTCGCCCCAGAGCAGCATCGTGGGCATGCCCTGGGTCAGATAGCAGCGGTCGAGCATGGTCACCGCCTGACCACGCCAGTCGACCACGGCCCGCAGGGTGCGGATGAACACGCTGCGGGACATCTCGTCGGGCAGCGCGTCCACGAGGTTCAGCAACTCCGGGGCGTCCTGGCCGACATCGGTGTCGAGGAGTCGCATCAGGCGCAGGAACAAGCCCAGTTGAAGGCGCATGCCGGGCAGCCTCAGCGTGGAGAGCATGAGGTAGGAACCCGGCAGCGACACCACCCGCAGTACGGGGTTGACCTCGCCGCCGACGCCGCCCGTGCTGACCAGGATCAGCCGTTCCGTGCGCTCGGGGAACTGGTAGGCGAACTGCATCGCGACGCCGCCGCCGAGCGAGTGCCCGACCAGCGTGGCGGACTCGATGTCGAGCGTGGTGAGCAGATCGCGCACCCCGTTGGCATACGCGGCCACCGAGTAGTCGGCCCGCGGCTTGTCCGACGCTCCGTGACCGAGCAGGTCCGGCGCGATCACCGTATGCGAGCGGGCAAGGTCGGGGATCAGCTCGGCCCAGGTCGCCGAGGAGTCGCCGATGCCGTGGATGAGGACGAGCGCGGGGCCCTCGCCGGCCATGCGGTAGGCGCGGCGGTAGCCGTGCACGACACGGTGGTGCAGGCGCACTTCTCCGTCGCCCACCGAGCGCAGCCGCAGGTTGCGCCGCGGACGTCGAGGCGGTACGTCGGCCACGGGCTCACCTCCTGTTCCCAGGCCGCCGTAAAGGCAGCTCACAGGCCTCCGCGAAGGAGGCCCCAGCTCTCCTCTCCAGCCTAGGGCGCTCGTCCCACAAGGGATTTCCGTGAGGTTTCGCCCCCGCTAAGCGGGCGAGCCTCCAGGGACCGAAAGGGGATTGTCAGTGCCGGACGGCAAGCTGGGGTCGGGGAGTGCCATGCACCGCTTCGACCAGCCGACCCAGGGAGGGCCGTCCGATGCCGACCGCCGTACTGACCGACCACGAACGCGCCGCCGTACAGGCCTATCTACGTCTCCTCCATACCGTTCGAGCCACTTTCGACGGCACTTTCGACGGTACACCGGACGGGCCTCGACCACCCGTCGTGCCGCCCTCCGCACTCGCCGAGGCGGAGCAGGCACTGGCGGCGGCCGGGCTCGCGGGCAACGAGGAGGAGTTCTTCCGGCTGCTGCACAGCTGGTGTCCGGAGCCCGGAGGCCGCCCGGCCTGAGGCTGTCAGCCGCGGACGGCGTGGGGCACGGCGACGGCCGTGGCGACCAGGCCCCGCCGGATCGTCCAGCGCCCGTCGAAGCTCTCGATCCGCCGCCCGCCGACCAGCGGTCCCGGCACGAGGAGGTCGGCGCGGAAACCGCCGGACCGGGCGGGGCCCCACGCCCCTGCACCCTGTCCCTCAAGATCTTTCTTCTCGAGACTACTCCGCCCGCCGCGACCCCGCCCGTCGAGACCCCTCCGCTCGACGCCGCTGTCCGTGAAGAGCTCGATGTCCGCCTCGAAGAATCCCAGCCACTGCCCGGTGAGGGGGAACCACGCCTTGTAGACGGACTCCTTCGCGCTGAACAGCAGCCGGTCCCAGTGCACGGACGGGTGCCGCACCGCCAGCCCCCGCAGACGGTCGCTCTCCGTGGGCAGGGCCACTTGTTCGATGACGTCCTCCGGGAGCTCCTCGTGGGTTTCGGCGTCGATGCCCAGGGAGGCGAGGTCGGTGGCCCGGGTGAGGGACGCGGCGCAGTAGCCGGGGCAGTGCGTCATGGTGCCGATCAGCCCGGAGGGCCAGACGGGCGCTCCGCTCTCGCCGCGCGGGACCGGCTGCGCGGGCACGCCGAGCTTCTCCATGGCCCGGCGGGCACACGCCCGCACGGCGGCGAACTCAGCACGCCGCTTGGGCACGAACGGCGCCGCCTGAGCCGCTTCCTCGGGGTACAGCGTCGCGTCCCCGGCCGCGTCGTCACCGAGTGCTTCCACGGTCACGACCGAATCCGGGAGCAGCTCCTCGATCACCGGTTTCGACCTCCATCGGCAGTATGCGGCGCAGGGTTCCCGGCGGGCCCGAGCGGGCGCGCCACTCGCGGGGGTATCCCACCGAGACCTCTTCGAAGCGGACACCCTCGTGATGGGTGGTCCGCGGGATGTGGAGATGACCGTAGACCATGACCTCGACACGGAATCGGCGGTGCCAGTCGGCGGTCAGCCGGGTGCCGCACCACATCGCGAACTCGGGGTAGCGCAGGACGTCGGTCGGGTGGCGGTCCAGCGGGTAGTGGTTGACGAGGACCGTGGGCAGGTCGTCGGGCAGTTCGGCGAGCCTGCGTTCGGTCTCGGCGACCCGGGCGTGGCACCAGGCATCGCGGCTCGGGTAGGGATCGGGGTGCAGGGTGACCTCGTCGGTGCAGATCACCCCGGTCTCCTGGGCGTAGGCCATCCCCTCGTCCTTGGTCGCGCAGCCGGGCGGCAGGAACGAGTAGTCGTAGAGCAGGAAGAGCGGTGCGACGACCGTGGGCCCGCCCGGCCCCTCCCATACGGGGTAGGGATCCTCGGGGGTCGTGACGCCCAACTCCCGGCACATGGCGACCAGATGCTCGTAGCGGGCGACGCCGCGCAGCTTCACCGTGTCCTTCGGATGGGTCCACAGTTCGTGGTTGCCGGGCGCCCAGATCACCTTGTCGAAGCGGCCGGCGAGTGTTTCGAGAGCCCATCGGATGTCGGCCACGGTCTCCGCGACGTCACCGGCCACCAGGAGCCAGTCGTCGTCGGACTCGGGGCGCATCTTCTCCACCAGGGCGCGGTTCTCCGCGTACCCGATGTGCAGGTCACTGATGGCCAGCAGGTTTCCATGTCCGCCGACCGTCGACCGCACCTGCGCCACCTCCGAGAAAACGAATGGAAACACAAGAACACATTCGCCCCCGTGGAACAAGAACGGCCCGCCCCAAGGCCAGATCCCGCGCATCGCGAAGGCCCGATCCCGCGCATCGCCAAGCCCTGATCCCGCACGTATCGCCAAGCCCCGATCCGGGGCGCAGCCAGGGCCGATCCACGGCATCCGAGTGCCCGCGATCGCCTTCTCCGGGAATCCGTAACACGCCTGTAGCGTCACACCCGGCCCGCGCCCCTTATGATCGCCCCAACACGACCGTCTTGAACTTCTTTTGGCGTCCGGCGGTTTCGTGTACCTCCCTCTCCCCTGGCCGGGCACGGCCTGCTTCGCTGTGCCCGGGAACCGTGAAAGGCGGCCTGCATGGGTTCTCGCGTACGCGTCTGGCTCAACCGCACGTACGCGGAGAACGTGTTCTTCATGGATCAGCTGCGAAGTAATCCGCAGCTCCGTCCGGTCGAGATCCATGCCACGCACGGCGATCCCGACTCTCCCGTACTGGCCGCGGCCGACACCGCGGCCATGGAGCCGGAGGGCCTCTCCCCCGCCGCGTACGTCGAGTACGCCCTCGACCAGTGCGCCCGCCACTCCATCGACGTGTTCGTGCCGGTCCTGCACCAGTCGGCGATCGTGGCGCATCGCGCCGAGTTCGCCGCGATCGGTACGGCCCTGCTGGCGCCGCCCGCCGAGGCGGTGGCCGTCTTCCAGGACAAGGCCACCGCGTACCAGGCGGTCCAGGCGGTGGGCGTGCCGGTGCCGCCGTGGTGGCGGGTGCGCACCGAGGAGGAGCTCCTCGTGGCGGTCGAGGCGCTGGAGGCCGCGGGTCACAAGGCCTGCTTCAAGCCGGCGGCGGGGGCGGGCGGGGTGGGCTTCCGCGTCATCACGCGCGCCCCCTTCTCACTCGCGCACCTCAACGGATTTCCGAGTCCGTATGTGCCGCTGAGCCTGGTCCAGGACGCGCTGCGGGAGGCGGACGAACCCGTCGACTGGCTGGTCATGCCGCTGCTGGGGCAGCCGGAGGTGTCCGTCGACTGCCTCACCGGGCCGGACGGCCGGGTCCGCATGGCCGTGGGCCGCACCAAGAACGGGCGCCGCCGCGGCTTCACCCTCCACCCCTCGTGGATCGAGCCCGCGCGGCTGCTCGCGGAGGCGTTCGGGCTGCACTATCTGACGAACATCCAGTTCCGGATGTACGGCGACGAGCCGGTCCTCATGGACGTCAACACCCGTCCGGCGGGCGGCCTGCACCAGCTCTCCCAGTGCGGCATCAACGCGCCGTGGGCCGCTGTGCAGTTGGCGCTCGGCGAGGAGCCGGGCGAGGTGGTACCGCCGCTGCTCGGGCAGGACTACACCGTGGTCTCGGGAACCCGTCCCGTGCGTCCGATGTCGGTTCCGCAGCAGCGGACCGACGTGCCCACCCCCACGCCCACCCCCACGCCCGCATCCACGCTGCCGGCCGTGCCCGCCCCCGCCACGGAGCCCGCCCCCACCGGCGCACCCACGGCGGCCATCGCGCCCGCGTAGACACACTCCGCCCACACTCCGCCCACCGGTCTGGACCAATTCCCGCTCAGCACCTTGACAGCGGGATTGGTCCATACCAACTTGGTTGCGCACCCCTCAGCACTCCCGAACACCCCCATTTCTTCAGGGAGATCGTGTGCGCATCACAGACCTCGGACGTTCCAGACGTCGTTTCCTCGCCCTGCTCGGCACCGCCGCCCTGGCCCTGGCCGGCGCGGTCGCCCTCCCCACCACGGCCCAGGCGGCCAACATCCTGCCCAACCCCGGCTTCGAGTCGGGCAGCCTCTCCCCCTGGTCATGCACCGGGAACCTCGGCTCGATCGTCACCAGCCCGGTGCACGGCGGCACCAAAGCCCTTGCGGGAGCCGCGAGTTCGAGCGACAACGCCCAGTGCAGCCAGACCGTCACGGTTCGGCCGAACACGACGTACAGCCTGTCGGGCTGGGTGCGCGGCAACTACGTCTACCTCGGCGTCGACGGCGGCGCCTCGACCTGGACGACCTCCCCATCGGCGTACAGCCAACTCACCCTGTCCTTCACCACTGGTGCCGCGCAGACCAGCGCCCGGATCTACACGCACGGCTGGTACGGGCAAGGCACCTACTACGCGGACGACATCAGCCTGGACGGTCCCGGCGGCGGCTCGGACACGCAGGCGCCGACCACGCCCACGAACCTGACCTCGACCGGCAAGACCTCCTCCAGCGTGTCGCTGTCGTGGGGCGCGTCGAGCGACAACGTCGGCGTGAGCGCCTACGACATCTACAGCGGCTCGAACCAGGTGCTCAGCGTGTCGGGTACGAGTGCCACGGTCAGCGGGCTGTCGGCGAGCACCTCCTACACCTTCACCGTGAAGGCGCGGGACGCGGCCGGGAACGCCTCGGCGGCCTCCAACGCCGTGAGCGTCACGACGAACGCGGGCGGTGGCGGCGACACCGGCTTCAAGCAGGCGGCGCCCTACCTCTACCTCGGCTGGGGCGACCCGCCGAGCGCGACCTCGGTGATGAGCTCCACCGGGATCAAGTGGTTCACGATGGCGTTCATCCTCTCCTCGGGCGGCTGCAACCCCGCCTGGGACGGCTCGCGCGCGCTGACCGGCGGCAATGACCAGACCGTCATCAACTCGATCCGCTCCGCGGGCGGCGACATCGTCCCGTCGATCGGCGGCTGGAGCGGCAACAAGCTCGGGCCGAACTGCGCGACACCGGAGGCGCTGGCGGGCGCCTACCAGAAGGTGATCGACGCGTACGGGCTCAAGGCGATCGACGTCGACATCGAGAACACGGACGAATTCGAGAACGCGACGGTCCAGGACCGGATCCTGAACGCCCTGAAGATCGTCAAGGCGAACAACCCGGGCCTGCGCACGATCATCACCTTCGGCACCTCGACGACCGGCCCGAACTACTGGGGCGGCCGCCTCATCGACCAGGCCAAGGCCCTGAACGCGAACATCGACGTGTTCACGATCATGCCGTTCGACTTCGGCGGCGGTGCCGACATGTACGGCAACACCGTGGGCGCCACCGAGGGGCTGAAGACCAAGCTGAAGTCGGCCTTCGGCTGGGACGACGCCACGGCCTACGCCCACATCGGTATCTCGGGCATGAACGGGCTCAGCGACCAGCAGGAGTTGACGAGTCCGGCGATCTGGACCCAGATCCGTGACTGGGCGAACTCCCACCACATCGCCCGGCTCGCCTACTGGTCGGTCAACCGCGACCGGCCCTGCCCCGGCGGCGGCGTGGTGAGCAACTGCTCCGGCATCAGCCAGAACACCTGGCAGTTCACGTCCATCACAGCCGGGTTCACCGGCTGACGCGCACGGTGCGGGGGTGCCCGGTCCTCAGCCGGCCGGGTATCCCCATGCTCGCGCCAACTCAGCGAGCCTGGGTGGGAGTTCGAGCCCGGGATCGGCGCTGCGGGCGGGCTGGACACGGCCCGACTTGATGGTCTTGCTCCAGTCGCCGAGCTGGGGGCGGAAGGTGCCGTGGTCCTGGGAGCCGTAGTCGAGCATGGTGCTCTCCCAGGGGACGCCGAGGTAGTCGCACAGGCCGCGGGTGATCCGCTCGGGATCGGCGGTGAGCTCTTCGTACGTGATCACATGGGCGTCGTCGAGGCCCTGGCGGGCCTCTTCCAGCTTCTCGCTGTAGTTGAGGACCTCGCGGCGAATACCCTCGTGGTTGGGGTTGGCGCGACGGTTGGTGAGGGAGCTGATCACCGCGGCCGGGTGGCGGAGCAGCACGATGAAGCGGGCGTTCGGCCAACATCGGTGCAGGCGCGGCCAGACGAGTGTGTTCGGCGGGGTCTTGTCCACGATGATCTGCTTGCCGCTGCGGCTGAGTTCGAGGTGCAGCAGCCGGTCCCACAACGTGTGCTCCAGCTCGTCCTTGTCGAGTTCGAGCGCCTGCATGGCGGCCGCGGTGAAGTCGCGGGACATGGTGACGTGGAGAGTGCGCAGATGCATCTCGTGCGGGGCGCGGATCTGGCTGTGGCTGTTGAGCAGCACCCGCAGCAGGGTCGAGCCGGAGCGCACGGAGGAGAGCACGAAGACGGGCGAGTCCACCAGACGCGGGGCGCACGGGGCGACGTACTTCCGCTCCTCAGGGGCCTTGGTAGGGGTCCGGGGTGACGGCACGGTGTCCAGATCCCGCCGCGGCGGGCGCACGGCTTCCGCCACCAGCCTCCCCCGACGCTTCAGGCCCTTGCTGATCGCGGACATACGCGGGTCTCGCACCGTGACACCTCTCTCTCGACTCCCCCGCATCACAGGGGTGACAAGCGAACTTCAGGTGTCGGGTAGGGAACGAGCCGTGGTCACGGCAGGCGCCAAACCTGCCGTGACCAGGCGCTTTACCACTTCCTTAATTCTTCATGGGAAGTGCGGTCGGTCAGTTCTTCCGTACGGCCAGTCGCAGCGTCTGCACCTCGAAGGGGCGCAACTCAACCGGGACCGCGTCCCCGTCCGTGTCCGCCGCCGCCAGCGGACGCTCCAGGAGGTCGGTCACCTGGGCCCCCGCGAGCGGGAAGCCCGTGCGCAGGGTGCCCCGGGCTCGACCGCCGCGGGACTCGTAGAGGCGTACGACGACATCGCCCGAGGCGTCGTCGGCGAGCTTGACCGCCTCGACCGTGACGCCCTCGCCGTCGACCGAGACGACCGGCCGCGCGGGACCCGCGGAATCGGCCACCCGCAGCGGCAGATTGAGCGCGTAGCCCTCCGCGACCGCGTCCTCGATACTCGCTCCGGGCAGCAGCGAGTACGTGAAGCGGTGCTTGCCCTGGTCGGCCTCGGGGTCGGGCACGCGCGGGGCGCGCACCAGGGACAGCCGGACGGTCGTCGTCGTACCGCCGTCCTCGCGGACCGTGCGGGAGACGTCGTGACCGTACGTCGAGTCGTTGATGACCGCGACGCCGTAGCCGGGCTCGGCGATGTGCACCCAGCGGTGGCCGTAGACCTCGAACCGGGCCGACTCCCAGCTGGTGTTGGTGTGCGTGGGGCGCTGGACGTGGCCGAACTGGATCTCCGCGGAGGAGTGCGGGGCCCGGATGTCCACCGGGAAGGCGGCCTTGAGGATCTTCTCCGCCTCGTGCCAGTCGATCTCCGTCTCGACGTCGATCCGGCGGCTGCCCGCCCGGACGGTGATCGTCTGCGTGATCCGCGAGCCCTTGCCGAAGGCACGCTCCACCTTCAGGGCGCCGAGCAGCGGGCCGTCCTCGACGACCGTCACGGACTCGGCGTCGAGCAGGTCCGTGTAGCGGTTCTTGTAGTGCTTGTCGATGTCCCAGGCGTCCCAGTAGTTCGGGAGGTCGCTGTGCAGTCGCAGCAAGTTGCCCTTGTCGGCGAGGACTTCGCGATCGGCCGTCAGGTCCCGTACGGAGGCCAGGGTGCCGTCCTCGGCCAACTCGACACGGACGAGGCCGTTGTCGAGGACGCGGCCGCTGACGGTCACCGGCCGCGCGGGCTCGCCCGTGCCGAGCGGGGCGCTGCCGTTCGCGGGGACCTCGGCGTACATCGGGATGCCGACGGACGTACGGACCACCTCGGCGCGGTCGACCGGGCTGGTGTTGAACACCCGGGTCTCGCCGGTGCCGAGCGCGGCGACGGCCTCCGCCGTGAGCGCCTCGACCTCCGTCGCCACCCGTGCGTACTCCGCCTCCGCCTCACGGTGCACCCAGGCGATGGACGAGCCCGGCAGGATGTCGTGGAACTGGTGCAGCAGCACGGTCTTCCAGAGCCGGTCGAGCTTCTCGTACGGGTAGGAGTAGCCCGGCACGTGCAGCGCGGCGGTCGTCGCCCACAACTCGGCCTCGCGCAGCCGGTGTTCACTGCGCCGGTTGCCCTGTTTGGTGCGGGCCTGTGAGGTGTAGGTGGCGCGGTGCAGCTCCAAGTACAGCTCGCCCGACCAGACCTGGTCCTTGGGGATCTCCTCGCGGGCGGTGGCGAAGAAGGCGTCGGGGTGCTCGACGCGGACCTTCGCCGAGCCCTCCAGGTTCGCCAACCGGCGGGCGCGCTCCATCATTTCGCGGGTGGGGCCGCCGCCTCCGTCGCCGTGCCCGAAGGGGGCCAGTGACGTCGTACCGCGGCCCTTGTCCTGGTAGTTGCGGACGGCGTGCGCCATCTCCTTGCCGGAGAACTCGACGTTGTAGGTGTCGACGGGCGGGAAGTGCGTGAAGATGCGCGTGCCGTCGATGCCCTCCCACCAGAAGCTGTGGTGGGGCAGCTTGTTGGTCTGGTTCCAGGAGAGCTTCTGGGTCAGGAACCACTCGTTGCCGGCGAGCTTGGCAAGCTGCGGGTAAGCCGCGTTGTAGCCGAAGGAGTCCGGCAGCCAGACGCCCTTGGTCTCGATGCCGAAGTGCTCGATGAAGAACCGCTTGCCGTGGATGAGCTGGCGGGCCAGCGCCTCGCCGCCGGGCAGGTTGCCGTCGGCCTCCACCCACATGCCGCCGACCGGCGCCCAACTGCCGTCGGACACGGCCTTCTTGATGCGCTCCCACACCTGCGGATAGTTGTCGCGCACCCACTCGTACTGCTGGGCCTGCGAGCAGGCGAAGACGAACTCTTCGTACTCCTCGGCGAGCGCGGTGACGTTCGAGAAGGTGCGGGAGGTCTTGCGCTTGGTCTCCCGGATCGGCCA
Organism: Streptomyces sp. SD15; assembly: GCF_054462255.1. Classification (NCBI taxonomy): domain Bacteria; kingdom Bacillati; phylum Actinomycetota; class Actinomycetes; order Kitasatosporales; family Streptomycetaceae; genus Streptomyces; species Streptomyces sp. SD15. The sequence goes on from NZ_JBTLMO010000001.1 coordinate 60,675, forward strand.
GAGCCAGGCGGAGTCGATGTGCGCGTGGCCGACGGCGGACAGGGTGTGGGCGCTGGCGTGCGCGGGCTTGGCGAGGGTCGGCGCGAGTACCGCGCGGGCGGCGGCGGCCGTCCCGGAGATGTCGTCCAGGTCCAGCGCGTCCATCGCCCGGTCCAGCGCGGTCATGATCTCGTGGCGGCGCGGGTCGAGCTCGGCGAGCTCCAGCATCAGCTCGCGCAGCACCTGGATGTCAAGGTCGAGGTGCCAGACGTCCTCGTCGAGGATCGCGATGTCCGCGCGCTTGAAGGTGTAGAGCGGCTTGTCGCCCGCGGTGAGGCGGTCGCCGAGCGGGGTCGGGGCCGCGAAGTCGTTGGCGAGGATGTCGGGATTGGAGGCCGCCTCGACCAGGTAGTGGATCTCCTCGCCGCCCGTCGCGGGGTGGGCGATCGGCACGTACTGGTTCTGTGGGTTGACCGCCTTCAGCGGCACCCCGTCCGGCAGGTGGACGAGCGCCTCGGCCTGGTTGCCGGGCCAGTCCCCGACGAAGCCGAGATCGAAGACGGCCTCGACGCGCTTGCCCGCCCAGTCCTGCGGGACGGACCCGCGCATCCGGAACCAGGTCGTACCCCAGGGCGGCCCCCAGGGGGTGTCCATCGCGAAGGGCTTGTACGGCGCCGCGGCCGCCTCCGCGAAGGGGACCGGCTCGCCGGGCGCCTGCCAGGCCTCGACCTCGAAGGGCACCGAGGTGGCGTGGACGGCGGGCTTGATGCGCTGGTCGTGGACGCGTGCGACGCGCTCCTCGATCCGGCGGCGTTCGTCGTGCATAAGAGTCTCCAGAAAGGTGGAAAGCGCTTACTTAAGGTACGCCAGGCCAGGGTGGACCGAGGTGTATCCGTCGACCAGCCTGCGGGCCACGTTCACGGAGTCCACGAGCGGATGCAGGGCGAAGGCCTTCACGGCGGTCGTGCGCGCGCCGGACTCGGCCGCGGACAGGACCTCGCGCTCCACCGCCTTGACCGAACACACCAGCCCGGTGGCGTGGTCGGGCAGCGGGGCGACGGCGACCGGGTGGGCACCGTTGGCGTCGACGAGGCAGGGCACCTCGATGACGGCGTCCGCGTCGAGCACGCTCAGCGTCCCGCGATTGCGGACGTTGAGGATGAGCGTGGTGCGCTCGTCGCGGGCGATGGCCCGCATCAGGGCCAGCGCCACCTTCTCGTAGCCGCCGGAGAGGTCGTCGGCGTCGCGTTCGCCCGCGCCCGCCGCGTCCCGGTTCTCGGCCATGTAGGTGGCCTCGCGTTCGGCGCGGGTACGGTCCCAGGCGGTCAGCGCGGCGGCCTCCGGGCGCTTCATCTCCTCGTAGAACCGGTCCTGCTGGTCGTGCAGGAACGCGCCGCGCGTCTTCTCCGCCTGCTGGTAGGCGCGGACCGTTTCCCGGTTGAAGTAGTAGTAGTGCAGGTATTCGTTCGGGATGGCGCCCAGGGACTGGAGCCAGTCGACGCCGAAGAGCTTGCCCTCCTCGAAGGAGCCCAGCAGCTCGGGGTCGGCGAGCAGGCGCGGGAGTTCGTCGCGGCCCGCCACGCGCAGCCCGCGTACCCAGCCGAGGTGGTTGAGGCCGACGTAGTCGATCCACGCCTCGCGGGGGTTGGCGCCCAGCACCGTGGCGATCCGGCGGCCGAGGCCGACCGGCGAGTCGCAGATGCCGATCACACGGTCGCCGAGGTGGCGGGACATGGCCTCGGTGACCAGGCCGGCCGGGTTGGTGAAGTTGATGACCCAGGCGTCGGGGGCGAGCCGGGCCACCCGCCGCGCGATGTCGACGGCCACGGGGACCGTGCGCAGGCCGTACGCGATGCCGCCGGCGCCGACCGTCTCCTGGCCGAGGACGCCCTCGGCCAGGGCGACCCGCTCGTCCGCCGCGCGCCCTTCGAGGCCGCCGACGCGGATCGCGGAGAAGATGAAGTCGGCGCCGCGCAGGGCGTCGTCGAGATCGGTGGTGCAGGACACCTCAGGGGCGTCCGGGTCCCCCGCCGCCTGTTCGGCCAGTACGCGGGCCACGGCCGTCAGGCGCGCCGCGTCCACGTCGTGCAGCACCACATGGGTGACGCGGCCCTCGGCGTGGTCCCCGAGGAGCGCCCCGTACACGAGCGGCACGCGGAAACCGCCGCCACCGAGAATCGTCAGCTTCACGCCGTATCCGCCTTTCCTGTCACGACCACTTGCACGCCCGCTTCTTCCAACGAGGACCGCGTCGCCGGGTCCAGCGGGCCGTTCGTCACCACCACGTCGAGTTCCTCCGGCCCGCAGACCCGCGCCATGCCCGTACCCGGGAACTTCGCGCGGTCGGCGAGCAGGACGACCTTGTCGCCGGCCTCGATCATGGCGCGCTTGACCGGCACCTCGACGACGGTGGTGTCCATCACCTGCCCGCCGGGCCGCACCCCGCTTGTACCGAGGAAGAGCCAGTCGGCGTGCAGTTGCCGCAGGTTGTCCTCGGTGAGGAAGCCGACCAGGGAGCGGTACTCGCGGCGGACCATGCCGCCGAGCAGCACCAGCTCTATGTCCTCGTCGTCCACGAGCTCCTCGTAGACCACCAGGTTGCTGGTGATCACGGTGATCCGGCGGCCGTGCAGCTGCCGGGCCAGCCGGTAGGCGGTGGTGCCGATGTCCAGCAGGACGGACTGGCCGTCCTGCACCATCGACGCGGCGTGCGCCGCGATGGCGTCCTTCTCGGGCACGCGGACCTCGGCGACCTCGGCGAAGGGCTGGTCGCCCTCCTCCACGACCGCGCCGCCGTGCACCCGCGTGAGCAGGCCTTCCTCCTCCAGTTTCAGCAGGTCACGGCGGACCGTGGCGGGGCTCACACCCAGCTGTTCGGAGAGATCGGTCACGGCCGCGGGCCCGCCGGAGCGCAGGGCCCGCAGGATGAGTTGATGTCGTCGCTCTGCCAGCACACCGTGAACAGTACTCGTCATTCTCAATCATTTCTATGCTCAGTTCTGCTCGACTCTTGCCAAATTGGCTGGAGGCGCGCACGATCCTGTGCACCGCTTGCAGACTTTTGACGAGAGGGTGTCCAGTGGGTGACGACCGGCCCGACGTGTTGTTGACGGGGCTGCTCTTCTACGACCTCGTCCTGACCGGGCTGGGACGGCCGCCGACCCCCGGCGAGGAGATCTGGACCGAGGGCATGGGCGTGAGCCCCGGCGGCATCGCCAACCTGGCCGTGGCGGCCTCCCGCTTCGGCCTGCGCACCTCCCTCGCCACGGTCTTCGGCGACGACCACTACGGCGCTTATTGCCGCGAGGTCCTCGCCGGCCAGGAGGGCGTCGACCTCTCCCTCTCCCGTACCGCCGACGGCTGGCACACCCCCGTCACCGTCTCCCTCGCCCACGGCGACGACCGAGCCCTGGTCACCCACGGCCAGGAACCGCCGTACTCGCAGGACGAGCTGATGGGCGACCCGCCCGAGGCGCGCACCGCCCTCGTGCACCTCGAGGCCGAGCCGCGCGCCTGGCTCTCCAAGGCCGCCGCGAACGGCACGCAGATCTACGCCGACGTCGGCTGGGACCCCACCCAGGAGTGGTCCCGCGACCTCCTCGACCAGCTCGCCCTGTGCCACGCCTTCCTCCCGAACGAGACCGAGGCGATGGCCTACACGCGCACCGACAGCGCGGTCGCGGCCCTCGGCACGCTGACCGAACTGGTGCCGGTCGCCGTGGTCACCCGCGGCGGCGACGGGGCGGTGGCCGTGGACCAGTTGACGGGCGAGTTCGCGGAGGTTCCCGCGCTCGACATCGATGTCCTGGACGCGACGGGTGCCGGAGACGTCTTCGGTGCGAGTTTCGTCGCGGCCTCGCTCGGCGGCTGGCCGCTGGAGGAGCGGCTGCGCTTCGCGGTGCTCGCCGCGGGCCTGTCCGTACAGAGGCACGGCGGTGCGCTGGCGGCGCCCGGCTGGTACGGCGTCCACCGCTGGTGGCACTCGCTGCGGGATCCCGAACTGCGCAAGGCGTACGGCTTCCTGGCCGACCGCGTTCCGGCGGACCCGGGCCCGCCCGTCCAACACGCTCCCGTCACTCCCCCCGACGCCACGCGTCGACCGAGCACCCCCCGATGACCCCACGTAAGACCCCTTTCATCACCCCACGTATGACCCCTCGTACACGAAGACCGAAAAGATCCGAAAGGCGGTGGGAGCTGTGCGGCTCTCACGAAGGGGCCTGCTGCGCGCGGGCCTGGCCACAACGGCCGCCACGGCGCTCGGCGGCCTGGCGACCGGCTGTGGCGTTCCGACCGGCTCGACCGGGCGGAACATGGTCCTGTGGTACTGGAGCGGCGGGCTGAGCCCGAAGGTCGTCCAGGACGCCAAGGCCCGCTACGACAGCGCGGTGGACCTCCAGGCCATCCAGATCGGCGGCTACTACCGCTCGAAGCTGATGACCACCATGACCGGACGCGCCCACGTCCCGGACATCGCCGGGCTCAAGGGCGAGGACATGGCCTCGTACCTGCCGAACTCCGACCAGTTCGTGGACCTGCGCACGCTCGGTGCCGAGAAGCTCAAGGACCGGTACCTGGACTGGAAGTGGGACCAGGGCATCGCCGAGGACGGCTCGATGGTCGGCTTCCCGATCGACTGCGGGCCGGTTGCGCACTACTACCAGCCGGCCGTCTTCGAGAAGGGCGGCCTGCCGTACGAGCCGGCGGACGTCTCCGAAGAGCTGGACACCTGGGAGAAGTTCTTCGCGGCCGGCGAGCAGCTCAAGAAGCGCATCCCCGGCACGTTCATCCTCACCGACGCCCTCAGCGTCTTCGGCATCTCGGTCAATCAGACGACCAAGCGGTACGTCGACAAGGACCGGCACTTCATCGGTGACCAGGAGCATGTACGCACCGCCTGGGACCGTGCCGTCGAGGCGACCCGCCGCGGCCTGGTCTCGAAGATCATCAACGGCACGCCGGACAACATATCGGCCACCGAGCGGGGCCTGCTGCCGAGCCAGTTGAACGCCTCCTGGGCGGCCGGTGACATCAAGCTCAACACGCCGAAGACCAAGGGCAAGTGGCGGGTGGCGGCCTGTCCGGGCGGACCGTCCAACATCGGTGGCTCGTTCCTGGCGATCACCAAGGCGTGCCGGGAGCCGGAGAAGGCCTTCGAGATGATCACCTGGATGCTCGACGCGGACAACCAGGCCCAGGGCTTCGTCGACTCGGTGCTCTTCCCCTCGACTCCGGCGTCGTACGCCATGAAGAAGCTGCGCGAACCCGACGCGTTCTTCGGCAACCAGATCACCATGGACGTCTTCGGCCCGGCCGCGCAGAAGATCCCGGTCGCCTTCAACAGCCCGTACGACATCGCGCTCAGCACCCCCATCAATGACGAGCTGCGGAACTTCTCCGTCCTCGGCAAGGACGAGAAGCAGGCCTGGGAGGACGCCATGAGCAAGTGCCGGCGCATCGCCGACCACCTGGGGGTGAGTTACTGACATGGCCACCGCACCTGTGCTGGAGACACCCTCACCGTCCCTGGCCAAGGCGCCCGTCGCCCGGCCCAAGAAAGGGATCCTGAGCTACTGGCGGCTGTACGCCGCGATCTCCCCCTTCTATCTGCTGTTTTTGGCCTTCGGTCTGATCCCGGTCGGCTTCTCGCTCTATCTGTCGTTCCACCGCTGGGACGGCCTCGGCTCGATGGAGTACGCGGGACTGTCGCAGTACCGCTATCTGCTGTCGGACAGTCAGTTCTGGACCTCGATCGGGAACACGATCGTCATCTGGGCGCTGGCCACCATCCCGATGATCTTCCTGGCGATGGTCACGGCCGTGATGCTCAACTCCGCGGTCCGCTTCAAGAACGTCTACCGCTTCGCCTTCTTCCTGCCGAACGTCACCTCGATCGTGGCCGTCGCGATCATCTTCGGCTCGGTCTTCTCCACCAACTTCGGTCTGATGAACGCCTTGTTGGAGGCGGTCGGCCTGGACCAGGTGGCCTGGCTGAACACACCGTGGGGCATCAAGGTCGCCATCGCCACGCTGATGACCTGGCAGTGGACCGGCTACAACGCGATCATCTTCCTCGCCGGGCTCCAGACGATCCCGGGCGAGCTGTACGAGGCGGCGCGCATGGACGGCGCCGGGCCCGTGCAGACCTTCTTCCGGATCACGCTGCCGCTGATGCGTCCGGTGCTGCTCTTCGTCCTCGTCATCTCGACGGTCACCGGCCTGCAGACCTTCTCCGAACCGCAGGTGCTGTTGCAGACCACGGACAACAACTCGTCGTTCGCGGGCGGTCCGGGCCACTCGGGCCAGACCATGGTCCTCTATTTCTTCCAGCAGACCTTCGACAACAACGACTTCGGCTACGGCGCCGCGGTGGCCTGGGGCATCTTCCTCGTCGTCATCATCTTCTCGATCATCAACTGGCGCCTGGTGCAGCGCCGGGGCGAAGACTAGGAGGCCCCACCATGGCATCAACCATCAAAGGCTCGGGGCGCACGTCCTCCATCAAGGGTGACCGACGCCGGGGCATCGCCCTCCATCTGGTCCTGATCATCGGTCTGCTGCTCTCGGTCTTCCCGTTCTACTGGGCCGTGATCATGTCGACGCACTCGTCGACCGAGATCTTCTCCTACCCGCCGAAGCTGCTGCCCGGCTCGCACTTCTTCGAGAACGTCCGGCATCTCTTCGACAACATCGACTTCTTCGGGTCGATGTTCAACTCGCTGCTGGTCGCGTGCTCGGTGACCGTCCTGGTCCTGTTCTTCGACTCGCTGGCCGCGTTCGTCTTCGCCAAGTTCCAGTTCCCGGGCCGCCGAGTGCTGTTCGCGCTGATGATGGCGATCTTCATGGTGCCGGCGCAGCTCCAGGCCATCCCGCAGTTCGTGATCATGGCGAAGCTGGGCTGGATCGGCTCGATGACCGCACTGATCGTCCCCGCGGCGGCGAACGCGTTCGGCATCTTCTGGATGCGCCAGTACATGAAGAGCGCCATCCACGACGAGCTGATCGACGCCTCGAAGCTCGACGGGGCCGGCTTCCTGCGCCAGTACTGGCATGTGGCGCTCCCGGTCGTCCGGCCGGGCCTCGCCTTCCTCGGCATCTTCACCTTCATGGGCCAGTGGAACGACTACGCCTGGCCCCTGATCGCCCTCACCAACCCCGACAACGTGACCCTGCAGGTGGCGCTGTCCCAGCTCAACGGTGTCCATGGCACCACCGACTACGGAATGGTCATGACCGGCGCACTTCTCGCCCTCATCCCGCTGCTGATCGTCTTCGCGATCGGCGCCAAGCAGATCATCGCGGACCTCGGCAAGGGGGCCATCCGCTGATGACGGACCCGCTCTTCGCGCTCCGCCCCTGGGAAGCACCTGAGGTGACTTCCTGGGGGCGTTTGCCCATGAACGCCCTGGACCGGCGGGCGGATGCCCTGTCGCTGGACGGGGATTGGCGCTTCCAGCTGCTGTCCTCGCCGGCCGCGCCGCCGTCCGACACCTGGTCCTCCCAGCAGGTCCCGGGCGCCTGGACCATGCAGGGCACCGACGACCTGCCGCAGTACACCAACTTCACGATGCCCTGGGGCGAGTTCCCGCCCGCCTCCCCCGCCGCGAATCCGACGGGCGTCTACGAGCGTGAGGTCGATGTTCCCGCCGAGTGGGCCGGACGCCGGATCGTGCTCCAGGTCGGCGCCGCCGAGAGCGTGCTGCTGGTCCATGTGGACGGGCGGCCGGTCGGCGTCTCCAAGGACTCCCATCTCGCGGCGGAGTTCGACCTCTCCGCCGTCGTACGCCCCGGAGCCCGCGCCCGGCTGCGGCTGACCGTCGTCAAGTGGTCGGACGCCTCGCACATCGAGGACCAGGACCAGTGGTGGCACGCCGGGATCACCCGCTCGGTGCTGCTGTACGCCACCGATCCGCTGTGTCTTGCCGACGTGACCGTGCGGACGCGGTGCGACGGCGGGCTGCGGGTCGACTGCCAGGTGCGGGACGCGGGGGGTGCGCTGCCGGACGGGTGGTACGTCACCGGGGAGCTGGACGGCCACCTCCTCACCCAGGACGCGGAATTCGAGCGGTTCAAGGAGGAGGACGACCGGGTCTCCGCCTTCCTCGGCGAGGCCCGCCTCACCACCGTCGTCGCCGATGTCCGCCCCTGGACCGCCGAGACACCCGAGCTGTACGACCTGACCGTCCGGCTGCACCGCGCCGACGGCTCGGTCGCCGACACCTCGCGACACCGGGTGGGCTTCCGCGAGGTCGAGATCCGCGGCCGGGACCTGCTCCTGAACGGCGAGCGGGTCTACATCCGGGGCGTCAACCGGCACGACTTCCATCCGCTGACGGGCCGCACGGTGTCGTACGACGACATGCGGGCGGATCTGGAGCTGCTGAAGCGCTTCGGGTTCAACGCGATCCGCACCGCCCACTACCCGAACGACCCGACACTGCTCGACCTCGCCGACGAGCTGGGTTTCTACGTCGTCGACGAGGCGAACATCGAGGCGCACGACCACGCCCACGAGATCGCCGACGACCCCCGCTACCTGAACGCCTTCGTGGACCGCGTCTCCCGCATGGTCCTGCGCGACAAGAACCACCCCTCCGTCATCATCTGGTCGCTGGGCAACGAGTCCGACTACGGCGCGAACCACGACGCCGCGGCGGGCTGGGTCCGCCGCCACGACCCGACCCGGCCCCTCCAGTACGAGGGCGCGGCCAAACTCGACTGGAACGATCCGTCGCTCGCGTCCGATATCGCCTGCCCGATGTACGCGGCCCTGGAGGACTGTGTCGCGCACGCCCTCTCCGGCGAGCAGACCAAGCCGCTCATCTGGTGCGAGTACTCCCACGCCATGGGCAACAGCAATGGCACGCTCGCCGAGCACTGGGCCGCCATCGAGTCAACCCCAGGGCTTCAGGGCGGTTTCATCTGGGAGTTCTGGGACCACGGCATTCTGCAACGCGTGAGTGACGGAAGACCGGCCGGGCGCGGTGGCGCCGGGCTGTATGACAACGGTGTCGCGGCACCGGGCCATCGCTGGGCGTACGGCGGCGACTTCGGCGAGTCGATCCACGACGGCGCGTTCATCGCCGACGGGGTGGTCTTTCCCGACCGCACGCCCAAGCCGGTGATGTACGAGCACCGGGAGATCGCGGCGCCGGTGCGGCTCGCCCACGTCGGGGGCGAACTGCGGGTGAGCAATCACCAGCACTTCCGCGGCCTTGCGTGGCTGGCCGCCGAGTGGCAGCTGTCGCTCGCGGACGGCGGCACGCTGACGGCGCCGGCCGAACTGCCCGACGTACGGGCGGGTGAGTCGGTCGTGGTGCCGCTGCCGTTCGCGCTGCCGGAGGACGGTGGCGAGGCCTGGCTGACGCTGCGGGTGACGACGGCGGACGAGGAGGCGTGGGCGCCGCGGGGTACGGAGGTATGTAGGCCGCAGGTGAGGTTGCGGGCGGCGAAACCGGAGACTCCGGTGGCGCTGGACGCCCCGGCCGTGGAGTTCACCGAGGACGGGCTGCTCGTCCATCCGCTGCTGACGTCCGCCCCCGTGCTGTCGCTGTGGCGGACGCCGACCGACAACGACGAGCTGGGTGGCATGGCGGTGCGCTGGCGTGCCTGGGGGCTCGACACGCTCGAACGCAAGGTCGTCGACGTACGCCGTGAGGGCGGGAGCGTCACCGTGGTCGCCGAGTACCCGACCATGGCGGGCGTCGTGCGTCACGAGCAGGTGGTCACGCGCGTCGAGGGCGGGGTGCGGGTCGAGGAGACGGCGGAGCTGCCGGAGGGGCTCGACGATGTGCCCCGGGTGGGCTCGGTGTTCGAGACGGTCGCCGGGCTCGATGTCCTGGAGTGGTACGGGCAGGGCCCCTGGGAGTCCTATCCGGACCGGAGCGCGGGCGCGCCCGTGGGGCACCACTCCGTCGCCGTGGACGAGTTGTTCACTCCGTACCTGCGTCCGCAGGAGAGCGGCGGGCGGCACGGGGTACGCCGGTTCACGCTCTCCGCGCCGGACGCCACAGGGCTCGCGGTCGCGCTGGACCAGCCGCGGCAGGTGACCGTGACCCGGTACCGGGCCGAGGACCTGGCCGCCGCCACCCACCACGACGAACTCGTCCCGCGCTCCGGCTGCGTGGTGCACCTCGACGCGGCCCACCGGGGCCTGGGCACGGCCTCGTGCGGGCCGGACACCTCGCCCGACCATCTGATCGGGACCGGCATCCACCACTGGTCCTGGACGCTGCGCGTGCTCTGACCTCGTACGCACGGCACCCGGCGTCGGCCTGACTCGCACCCTCACTGACCTGACTCGCACCTTCACTGTCCTTTACGCACCTTCATGGAGCAGACGTGTGTACTTCGCATGACCAGGCGGCGGAGGCCGAGCAGGCCGACGCCGGCAGACGCACCTTCCTTCGGGCCACGGCGCTGATAGGCGCGGCGGCCACGGCGGCCACCCTGCCGACGGCCACCGCGCAGGCCGCGCCCGCCTCGGCGGCGGTGACGGGTGCGCGGTGGCGGCCCGACCCCGACAGCCGCCGGTTCACGCTCGCCGTGATGCCCGACACGCAGTACCTCTTCGACGGGCCGAGCATCAACCCCGCGCCGATCGAGGCCTCCCTGCGCTACCTCCTGGAGCACGGGAAGGACGAGAACATCGTCTTCCTCTCGCACCTGGGCGACATCACGGAGAACGGCACGCAGGCCGAATTCGCGGCGGCGGGCGAGGCGTTCGAGCTCCTCGACCGGCGCGGCGTGGGCTACAGCGTGCTGGCGGGCAACCACGACATCAGGTCGTCCACGACCGACCAGCGAGGCTCGACCCCTTACCTGGACGCCTTCGGGCCGCGGCGCTTCCAGGGCAGGCGCACCTTCGGCGGAGCCTCCCCGGACGGCTACAACACCTTCCACGTGTTCACGGCGGCGGGTCGGGAGTGGCTCGTCCTCGCGCTGGACTGGCGGCTGTCGGCAAAGGGGTACGCGTGGGCGAAGGACGTCATCGCCCAGCACCCGAAGACTCCCGTCATCCTCACGACGCACGAGCTGGTCGTCGACGACGACACCCTCTCCTCGTACGGGCAGCAGCTCTGGGACGGTCTGATCCGCGACCACGACCAGATCTTCCTGACCCTGAACGGCCATTACTGGCCCGCCGCCCGCGCCACCCGCGAGAACGCCGCCGGGAACGACGTCCACCTCCACCTGACGAATTATCAGAACCGTTACTACGGCGGCGCGGCGATGATCCGCCTCTACCGCTTCGACCTCGACCGCAACACCATCGACGTCGAGACCGTCTCGCCGTGGATCCTGGGCCGGGCGGCCAAGGGGCTCAACGAGCTGGAGCGGCAGGAGATCGAACTCAGCGGCGACGCCGACCGGTTCTCGGTCGCCGTCGACTTCGAAGAGCGCTTCTCGGGCTTCGCCCCCGTGTCCCCGCGCCCGTCGCGACCCGCGTCGGACATGCTGGTGCGCGGCACGGTCGCCTACTGGCGTTTCGACGGACACGAGGACGGTACGGCGGTCGACGGCACGGTCCGTGACCTGTCCGGGCGTGGCAACGACCTGACCGTGGTCAAGGTCTCCGACGGCGTCCTCACCTGGTCGTCGGCCCACCACCCGGACCAGCCGGGCCACGGCAGCCTCGTCTTCCAGGGCGGCAAGCCTCCGCTGAAGGGCGCGTATCTGCGGACGATCGACGGCGCTCCCCTCAACTCGGCGACATTCAAGAGCGGTTACACCATCGAGGCCTTCTACCAGCTTCCCGCCGACTGGAACCCTTCGCGCAACGCCTGGGCCTCGCTCATCAGCCGCACCGGTACGGGCGGCGGCGCGGGCAAGACCGAAGGCGACCCGGACGAGCCGCTCGCCACGCTCTCCCTCTCCGACGGGCCCGGCCCGCAGTGGGCCGCCCGGCCGCTCGACCAGCAGGTCATCATCACCAACTGGGGCGACGAGACGGCACGGGAGGTGTGGTGGCACATCGCCGTCGTCAACGACGGCTCGCACACCACGATGTACGTCCAAGGCTGCCCGGTCGCCCGCAATCCGCACGCCTCCGCCGTCGGCCTCACCTCACTCGGGCTGCCCTGGCTGCTCGGCGGCTACGAGTACGCGGGGAAGATCGACCAGATTCTGCACGGCCGGCTCGGAGACGTACGGATCGTCGAACGGGCGCTGCCCGTCTCCCGGTTCATGAACCGCTGAGCCGCGGCCCCCTCCCCCACTCCCCCTTCTTGCCTTCTGACTCCCCGAGGGAGAAGTCCCGCATGTCCGAGCAGCAACTGCCCGCCTGGGCCGACCCGTCCGTCTCCCCCGCCCGTCTCGATCCACAGGGCGTCTCCAGACGTCATCTCCTGCGCAACGCCGGCCTGTTCGGCGCCGCCTTCGCGGCCGGTTCGCTGGCCACCCCCGCGGCCGCCAAGGGCCGGGGTCTCGGCGGCAACGACCCGCGTCTCGCCTATCTCGTCGGCGACCACCACATCCACACCGTGTACAGCCACGACGCGAAGTACACGTTCTCCCAACTGGCCGCCGCCGGAGCCGAGTACGGCCTCGACTGGATGGTGTTCACCGAGCACTCCAACTTCGGGCACGCCACGTACGGCGCCCCGCTGGAGCACGCGGAGATACTCAAGGCGCGTGCCGAGAACCCGCGCCAGCTGATCTTCCAGGGCCTGGAGTGGTACATCCCCGCCGCCGAGCACGCCACCGTCTTCGCCGCGCCCGGACCGCACGAGGTGGACCTGCTCACCCGGTTCGAGAGCGCCTACGACGGCAAGCTGCTCGCCTACACCGACGGCGCCGCCGACAACGCCAACACGGCCCGCAACGAGGCACACGCGGTCAAGGCCATCCAGTGGCTGGCCGAACAACGCCGCACCGGCTACGTCGACGACGTGCTGGTCCTCGCCAACCACCCCATGCGCCTGGGCATCGACTCCCCGCACGAGATGCGGGGCTGGCGTGACGCGGCCCCCGAGATCATGATCGGCATGGAGGGCGCACCGGGCGCACAGGGCGCGGCCATCCCCGGTTGGCGTGGCTCGACGTCCATGCGCGGCGAGTACGAGAACAAGCCGTCGGCACAGTCCTGGTCCGGTTACCCGGCGGACGCCTACCTCACGTACGGCGGCTTCGACTGGGCGACCGCGACCGTCGGGGGCCTGTGGGACGCGATGCTCGCCGAGGGCAGGATGTTCTCGGTCACGACCAACTCGGACGCCCACCGGATCGTGTTCGACACGTGGAAGAACGGCGACTGGGCGGCCGGGCAGAACTTCGACAACACCGGCAGGCTGCCGGACCCGGTCGACACCGACACCCCGCAGCCCGGCAGCGACTTCTGGCCCGGCCAGTTCAGCCGCACCCACGTCGGCGTGACCCGCTACGGCTACCGCGCCGTGATGGCCGGCCTGCGTGCGGGGCGCGTCTGGCTGGACCACGGGCATCTGCTCGACGGCCTCGACGTCCGGCTGAAGCGGGATCGCGACCACGGCACGGGCGTCACCCTGGGCGGCCGGCTGCGCGCGCGCAAGGGCGACCGGCTCACCCTGTCGGTCACCGTGACGACCGCCTCGCGCCCCAACCCCCAGGGGATCCTGCCCGAGTTGGCCCACGTCGACGTGATCCGCGGCGCGGTGCGCGGCCCGGCGGCCGACCGCGACGACTGGCGGGCGCCCGACACCAAGGTCGTCCGCGCGCTGGACGTGACCGGCCGGAAGGGCACGTACACCCTGCGCATCCCGCTGATCGCCGGCGACGAGTCCTTCTACGTCCGGCTGCGCGGCAGTGACGGCAACCGCCATGGCGCGGGCTACCTCGGCGCCTCGATCGACCCCCACGGCCCGATCCCGCACGTCCCGGGAGACGGTGACCCGTGGGTCGACACATGGTTCTATGCCAACCCGGTATTCGTGGATGTGGAAGGCGCTTGATGAAACGTCAGTTTCCCGCGCCGACCGCCCCGTTAGACGCGTTCGCCGCCCTGCCGCAGCGCAGCATCTACTCGTACCCTCAGGCGTAGAAGCGGGACAGGCTCTGGAGGACGGCGGCGGGCTTGCCGCCGCCGTCGATCTCTATCGTCCCGTCGACGGCGATCTGCACCCCGCCCGGCACGTCCTCGACCGAGGCGAGCTTCGCGACCAGCCGGATGCGCGAGCCGACCTTCACCGGGGAGGGGAAACGCACCTTGTTCAGACCGTAGTTGACCTTCGTGGACACGCCCTCGACCTCCAGCAGCTCGGTGAAGAGCGGGATGAAGAGGGAGAGGGTGAGATAGCCGTGCGCGATGGGCGCGCCGAAGGGGCCCGCCGCGGCCTTCTCCGGGTCGACGTGGATCCACTGGTGGTCACCGGTCGCGTCGGCGAAGGTGTCGATCCGCTCCTGGGTGACCTCGATCCACTCGCTGCTGCCGAGGTCGCCGCCGGCGAGCTTCTTCAGCTCGTCGAGACCGTTCACGGTGATGCTCATATGGTGTTCCCTGTCTGAGAGTTGGTGCCGAAGCGCGTGCGGACACGGGCCTTGAGGAGCTTCCCGGAGGCGGTGCGCGGGAGTTCGTCCGCGACGACCACCGACTTCGGGATCTTGTACTTGGCGAGGCGTCCGGCCAGGGACGCCAGGACCTCTTCGGGATCGAGGTCGACGCCCTCGCGGGCGACCACGACCGCGCGCGGCACCTCGCCCCACTTGTCGTCGGCGACACCGATGACCGCGCACTCGACGATGTCGGGGTGGGCGAGGAGCAGGTCCTCGATCTCGGCGGGATAGATGTTCTCGCCGCCCGAGATGATCATGTCCTTGATGCGGTCGACGATGAAGACATAGCCGTCCTCGTCGACCTTGGCCGCGTCCCCGCTGCGGAACCAGCCGTCGGCGAACACGGCGGCCGTCTCCTCGGGCAGCCCCCAGTACCCGGGCATGACGTGCGGCCCGCGCACGACCACCTCGCCCGTCTCCCCGACCTCGGCCGGCGTGAAGTCGGGCCGCACGACCCGTACATCGCTGAAGAAGTGCGGCACGCCCGCCGAACCCGCCTTGGCCACCGCGTGTTCCGCGTCCAGGAAGAGGGTGCCGGGCGCGGCCTCGGTCATACCGTAGCCCTGGAGAAAGGTGAGGCCGCGCTCCTGGTAGGCGGCTATCAGCGGGGACGGCACGGGGGAACCACCGCAGGTGAGGATGCGCAGCGAGGAGAGGTCGGCGTCGGCCCAGCGAGGATGGCGGGCCACCTGGTCGAACATGGTCGGCACGCCGAACATGAAGGTGATCCGGTGCCGTTCGATCAGGTCGAGGGTGGCCTCCGGGTCGAAGGACTCGACCAGGACGCAGGTGCCGCCCTTGAGCAGGACCGGCAGGGTGAGCATGTTCAGCCCGGCCGTGTGGAACAACGGGGCGGAGACCAGAGCGCGTTCGTCGGCGATCAGGTCGGTGTCGACGAGGACGTTGATCGCGTTCCAGGTCAGATTGCCGTGCGTGAGCATCGCGCCCTTGGGGCGGCCCGTCGTGCCCGAGGTGTACATGATGATGCAGGTGTCGTCGGCGGTGACGGGCTGGTCGATCGGTTCGTCGACGGCTTGGTCGATCAACTCCTCGTACTGGGCACCGACTTCGACGTACGTCCGGACGTCGACGTTGCCCGGCAGCCCCGCGACGAGCCCGGCCAGCGGCGGGGCGTACACGAGGGCCTTGGCGCCGGAGTCGCTGAGCTGGTGGGCGATCTCCGGTCCGGCGAGACGGGGGTTGAGCGGCACGAACACCGCGCCCAGCGTGCCCGCCGCGAAGAGGGTTTCGAGGTACGAGGGGTGGTTGGGGCCGAGATAGGCGATGCGGTCGCCGCGGCGCAGCCCCAGAGCGCGCAGGGCCTGTGCGAGGCGGGTGGTGCGCAGATACAGCTCGGCGTAGGTGACGCCGGTGCCGCCATGGATCAGGGCGGTGCGGTGCGGGGTCTTGCGGGCCCGGCGTGCGGGCCATGACCCCAGTCCCTCATTGCGCATGTCCGGCCCCTTACGGTGTCAGCCCTAGCAGACGGGCGGCGTTCTCCTTGAGGATCTTCGGCTTGACCTCGTCCTTGATGGACAGCTTCTCGAAGTCGGCGAGCCAGCGGTCCGGAGTGAGGACGGGATAGTCGGAGCCGAACAGCACCTTGTCCTTGAGCAGCGTGTTGGCGTACTGCACGAGCTGCGGCGGGAAGTACTTGGGCGACCAGCCGGACAGATCGATGTGCACGCCCGGCTTGTGCGTGGCGACGGCGAGTGCCTCGTCCTGCCAGGGGAAGGACGGATGCGCCAGGATGATCTTCAGATGCGGGAAGTCGGCGGCGACGTCGTCGACGTGCAGGGGGTTCGAGTACTTCAGGCGGATGCCCCCGCCGCCCGGAACCCCGGCCCCGATGCCGGTCTGGCCGGTGTGGAACAGCGCGATCGTGCCGGTCTCCTCGATCACCTCGTACAGGTCGTACGCCACCGACCTGTCGTTGGGGAAGAAGCCCTGGATACTGGGGTGGAACTTGAATCCCTTCACCCCGTACTCCTCGACGAGCCGGCGGGCCTGCCTGACGCCCGCCTTGCCGCGGAAGGGGTCGATGGAGGCGAAGGGGATCAGCACGTCCGGGTTGGCCGCGGCGGCCTCGGCGACCTCCTCGTTCGGGACGGGCTCGGTGCCGGTGGCGGACTCGGCGTCCACCGTGAAGATCACCGCGGCCATCTTCCGCTCGCGGTAGTAGCCGGCCGTCTCCTCCAGGGTGGGCTTGCGCTTGCCCTCCACCTTGAAGTAGGCACTGGAGGCGTCGTGCAGGTCCTCGCCGAGCGAGGAGTGGCCCTTCGACGACACCTCCGCGTGGGTGTGGACGTCGATCGCGACGAGTTCGTTCACGTCCATGACGAGTTCGTTCGGGTCCATCACGCCTCCGGAAGCTTCGGCGCGGGGATGCCGACGGTCTGCGGTTCGGCGCCGACCGAGGTGGCCCAGACGTCGGCGAGGGTGTCGGGGGTCCAGCCGCCGTCCGCGTACGCCGCCCTGATCTCCTGCGGATGGGACCAGAGTGCCACCTTGTCGCCGCCGATGCCGATGGCCTGGCCGGTGATCCCGCGGGCGGCGTCGGAGGCGAGGAAGGGGACGAGGGCGGCGCAGTCCTCGGGGGTGCCGAAGCCCTCGCCCTTGCGGAGGAAGTCGGGCAGCGGCTCCCCCCGCTTCATGGCCTCGACGTACGGCGCAAAGGCGGGGATGGTCTCCGTCATCGCGGTGGCCGCGACCGGAACGATCGCGTTGACGGTGATGCCCGCGCGGCCCAGTTCCATCGACCAGGTACGGGCCATGGCGGCGATGCCCGCCTTCGCGGCGGAGTAGTTCGTCTGGCCGAAGTTTCCGCGCTGTCCGGCCGGCGAGCCGACCAGGATCAGGCTGCCGCCCTCGCCCTGCTCGCGCATACGGACGGCGGCGGCGCGGGCGCAGGTGAAGGTTCCCTTGAGGTGGGTGGTGATCACCGCGTCGAAGTCGTCGTCGGTCATCTTCCACAGGACCTTGTCGCGCAGGATGCCCGCGTTGGTGACCAGGATGTCGAGCCGTCCGAACTCCTCGACCGCGCGGGCGACCAAGCGCTGGGCCGCCTCGGACGTACCGACCGCGACCACCTCGGCCACGGCCTTGCCACCCGCCTCGGTGATGGACTTCACGGCCTGCTCGGCCACGGCCTCGTCGACGTCGTTGACGACCACGGAGGCGCCGACGGCCGCGAGGGCGTGTGCGTAGGCCAGGCCGAGGCCACGGCCACTGCCGGTGACGACGGCAACCTTGCCGGTGAGATCGATGCTGGGCACGAGGGGTCCCTTCACATGGGGGTGCGGCTGCTGAAGGTGCGATGGCTGGAGGTGCGGCCACGAGATCGAAGCTAAGAGCAATAATTGTTGACGTCAATAGTTGTTGCCGTCCGATCCGTGCGTCATGCTGTGCTGAGTACGGCGTCATGCTGTGCTGAGTACGGACGAACCGCCCCGCCCGGGGCCCGGCCCAGGGAGCCCGTCATCGCAGGCCAGCAGCACGCCACCAGTCCGGCCACCACGCCCGCCCCCATCGACGCCGAGGAGCCGTGGATGCGCGGACTGCACGCGGACAGCGGCTATCTGCTGTACCGACTGGGGCTGCGTTCGGGGCAGTTGTTCAACACGTTCCTGCAGGAGTCGGGGCTCCGGCTGCGCCACTACGCGGTGCTGCGCTTCCTGGCCACCTCCGAGGGCGTACTCCAGCGGGAGCTGAGCGCGCGGCTCGGCTACGACCCGAGTGCGATCGTCGGGCTCGTCGACGACCTGGAGAAGCTCCGTTTCGCCGAGCGCCGCCCCTCCCCCGACGACCGCCGCAGCCGGATCGTCGTGCTCACCGAGCCCGGCCGGGCCTTCCTGCGGGACACCGACGAGGCGGGCCTGCGCGTCACGAACGACCTGCTCCAGCCCCTCGACCCCGCCGAGCGGGCCACCCTGCACGCCCTGCTGAAACGGGTCGCGGAAACCGAACTCGAGGCATGACCGCGGTGTCCGCGCCCGGCCGTCTCCTCGCCGTGCTCGCCGCCTTCGACCACCAGCACCCGGCGCTGTGCCTGACGGACATCAGCCGCCGCGCCGGACTCACCCTCACCACCGCGCACCGGCTCGTCGGCGCCCTCACCGAGTGGGGCGCGCTGGAGCGGGACGGGGACGGCGTCTACCACGTGGGCCTGCGCCTCTGGGAGGTCGCCGCGCTCGCGCCCCGCGGACTGGCCCTGCGACAGATCGCGCTGCCGTACCTGGAGGACCTGTACGAAGCCACGCACGAGAACGTGCAGTTGGCGGTCCGCGACGGCTCCGAGGTCGTCTACATCGAGTGGATCTCCGGGCGTTCGGCGGTCGGCGTGCACATCCGCATCGGCGCGCGCTGGCCGCTGCACGCCACCGGGGTCGGCCTCGCGCTGCTGGCGCACGGGGACCTCGAGTCCCAGGAGGATTACTGCAAGGGCCCGTTGACATCCTTCACTCCGTACACGATCACCGATCCCGCACGGTTGCGCCGGGCACTGGCCGAAGTACGTCACACCGGCGTGGCGGTGAGCAGCCGTCAGGTCACGGACGACGCCCTGTCGGTGGCCGCTCCGGTGCGCGGGGCGGGCGGGTCGGTGGCCGCCGCCGTGTCGGTCGTCGTGCCGCAGGCCGACGCTCGAGTACCAGCGTTGATACCAGCGGTGCGGCTCGCGGCGCGCGGCATCTCGCGAGCCCTGGGGTGGCAGCCGGAGCCGCGTTGACCGCGGTGGGGCGTCAGCGCAGCGTCGTCCGGGCCGTGTACGTCACGGTGTCGTCGGCGTGGCGTGCGGTGCCCTGGCAGACGAGCGTGGCGGCGTCCATGTCCTGTCCTCGGGTGACCGTCCAGCGGGCCGTGTGGCCCTCGCCCGCGCCGAGGCGGTCGGCGGTGAGCGCGTTCAGCGCGCGGATGCGCCAGCCGTTCGGCGCGTAGAGGGCGAGCCGGGGCCGGGTCCAGGGTCTGCCGGAGCCGTTGGCGAAGGTGGCGGTGACCGTGAACTCGGGTCCCTGGCCGGTCACTTCGAGCGTCACACCGAAGGGCTTGCGTACGTAGGTCTTCGCCCACGAGCCGCGCATCAGCTTCACGAGCGCGTCGGCCTGGGCGGGCCGGGCGGCGGCGAGGTCGTGCTGTTCGCCGGGGTCCTTGGCAAGGTCGTACAGCTCGACCTCCCACCGTTCGTCGGGGGCGCGGCGGTTCTGCCCCGGCGCGAAGCGCACCGCCTTCAGGTCGCCGCGGCGCAGCGCTTCCGCGAGGCGTCGACCCCGGCCGTGGTCGACGGCGTCGGCACCCGGGGTGACCCCGCTGTGGTTGCGGTAGAAGTACAGGTGGTCGTGGCGGGCGGCGTCCGCCGAGCCGCGCAGCAGCGGGGCGAGCGAGAGACCGTCGATGTCCGTCGGGGCGGGCGCGCCCGCGAGCTCGGCGAGGGTCGGCAGCAGGTCGATGAGCGGGGTGGGCCGGTCCGTGGTGCCGGACGGCACGCTCTGCGGGGACCAGGCGATGAGCGGGACCCGGATGCCGCCCTCGTACAGGTTCCGCTTGAGGCCGCGCAACGGACCGTTGCCGTCGAAGAGTTCGGGGTCGGTGTCGCCCTCCTCGTGCGGCCCGTTGTCGCTGGTGACCAGGACGACGGTGCGCTGGGCGAGGCCGCGTTCGGTGAGCCGGTCGACGACGTTGCCGACGAGGGTGTCGAAGGAGGTGACCTGGGCGGCATGCCGCTTGTTGGGGCCGGTCCATGGCCGGTCGGCGTAGTCGCCGGCGTCCGGGTCCTGGCTGGGAGCGTGCGGCACGGTCGGGGCGAGGTAGAGCAGGAACGGCTCGCCCTGGTGCGCGTCGATGAAGCCGAGCGCGCGCTCCTCGATGAGGTCGGGCGCATAGACCTCGCGTGCTTCGCCCCGGTTGGCGGGGATCTCCTGCCGGGTTGCGTTGTGCCACAGGTAGTCGGGGAAGTAGTCGTGGGCGTGGCGGTGGCTGAGGTAACCGTAGAACTCCTCGAAACCACGGGAGTTGGGGTGGCTCGGCTGATCCGGCTCCTCCGGTCCGAAACCCCACTTGCCGATGATCCCGGTGCGGTAGCCGAGCGCCCGCAACGCCTCGGCGAAGGTGAAGTCCCGCTCGGTGAGGGCGCCCTGGCCGCCGGGTCCCCACGGGTTCTCACGGACGGCCGCGTGTCCGCTGTGCAGGCCGGTGAGCAGCGAGCAGCGGGAGGGCGCGCAGACCGGGGCGGCCGCGTAGGCGTCGGTGAAGCGCAGCCCCTCGGCGGCCATCGCGTCGAGGCGCGGCGTTTTGATCAACTTCTGGCCGTACGAGCCGAGTTCGCCGTAGCCGAGGTCGTCGGCGAGGATCACGACGAAGTTGAGCCGGTCGGACGGGGCCTGGACGGCGGGCACGGCGGCGGCCCGCTGCGGCTCCGGCGTCCGTCCCGGCCCCTGCGTCCGCTCCGTGCCGTGCGCGGGATCCGCCTCGTCGACGCTCTCGCACGCCGTGGCCGCCCCGGTCGCGCCCAGCACGGCGGCGGACCCGGCGATAAAACGGCGGCGGCTCGGCATGCTCTCTCTCCTGGCTCCTGTACGGCGGTGGTGCGGGGCCGTGGACCGATGGTGAACGGGACACTCGGCGCAAGACCATGCACAGGGCATGAACGCTCCGTTTCGCCCCTCGATTCGACCCTAGAGAGGGAAAGTCCCGGGACTTGGTTCCCGCTCCGCGACATCGGAATGATCACGAACGGGGTCGCGATATCCCTCTCACCGGTGAGGCTCGGGCCGTACGCCGTCGCGATACTGGAACGGCCCTTGCCCCGAGGAGCCGCCCATGCCGCCCGTACCGCCCACGCCGCCGCCCCTGTCCGTCCAGTCCCGGATCGCGTCCGCCCTCGCACGGCTGCGCACGACGAATCCGTACGTCGTCGACACGGCGCTCGCCGCACTGGTGCTGTTCGCCACCTCGCTGCAGTGGATCTTCCCCGACGAGGGCGACGACCCGCTGACCTGGCAGGGTTTCCTGCTGGGGGCCGGCACGGCGGTCCCGCTGGTGTGGCGGCGCCGGGCGCCGTTCCTGACCGCGTGCCTCGTGTCGATGGCCACGCCCGCGATGGCCGTCCACCACGCGCCGCCGCCGGAGGTGATGTACGGCGGTCTGGTCGTCCTCTACACCGTGGCCGCCGCGTCTCCGCCCTGGCAGCGGCGCTTCATGCTGGTCGGCTGGCTGATCGGTGTCTCCTTCACCATGCAGCACAAGGACGAACCGCTGCCCTTCGAGTACGCCTTCCAGCTGCTGAGCGTCGTCTGTGCGTACGGGTTCGGGATGCTCGCCCGCGTCCAGCGCGCCTACACCGCGGAGCTGGAGGACCGGGCCAGGCGACTGGAGCGGGAGCGTGCCGCGGAGACCGCGCGGGCGACGGACCGGGAACGGGCCCGGATCGCCCGGGACATGCACGACATCCTTGGTCACGCGGTGAGCTTGATGGTGGTGCAGGCCGAGGCCGGGCCGGTGGTGGTGCGCAGCGACCCGGCGCGCGCGGAGGCCGCGTTCGACGCCATCGCGGGGGCCGGGCGGGATGCGATGACGCAGCTGCGGCGGCTCCTCGGAGTGCTCAAGGAGGAGCAGGGGAACGGCAGTTCGGGGCGGCTGCCGCAGCCGGGCGTCGCCGCACTGCCCGCGCTGGTCCGACAGGTCCATGAATCCACCGGACTGCGCGTCGAGTTGGCGACGGCGGGAGAGCCGCGCCCACTGCAACCGGACACCGAGGTCGCCGTCTACCGCGTGGTCCAGGAGGCCCTCACCAACACGGTCAAGCACGCGTACGCTACCTCCGCAACCGTCGAACTCGACTGGACAGAGGCCGAATTGACGCTCACGGTGACGGACGACGGCAGCGGCCCGGCGGGCACGCGCGACGGGCACGGACTCATCGGCATCCGGGAGCGGGCCACCGCCTGCGGAGGCAGCGCGCGGACCGGGACCAGTCCCGGGGGTGGCTTCCGAGTCGTCGTACGCCTGCCCGTCGCCGCCGACCGGCAGGCGGCCCTGGGGTGAGCATCCGTGTGGTCGTCGCCGACGACCAGGAACTGGTCCGCAGCGGCTTCAGCATGATCCTGGAGGCGCAGCAGGACATCGCGGTCGTCGCCGAGGCCGGGGACGGCGCCGAGGCGGTGGCCGCGGTGCACCGGCACGCGCCCGACGTACTGCTGCTCGACATCCGCATGCCGGTCATGGACGGTCTGGAGGCGGCCCGGCAGGTGTGCGCGCAGTCCAGCTGCAAGGTCGTCATGCTGACCACGTTCGACCTCGACGAGTACGTGTACGACGCGCTGTACGCGGGCGCCAGCGGCTTCCTCCTCAAGGACGTACGCCGCGACGACCTCGTGCACGCCGTGCGGGTGGTCGCGGCCGGCGACTCGCTGCTCGCACCGACGGTGACACGGCGGCTGGTCGCCGACATCGTGCGGCGCCGCCGCGAGGAGGCGGTGACCCAGGTGACGCCCCGACGGCTGGAGGTGCTCACCGCGCGCGAGGAGGAGACCCTCGGACTGCTCGCCCGCGGGCTGTCCAACGCCGAGATCGCCACGACCCTCTTCGTGAGCGAACACACCGTCAAGACCCATGTCAGCAACGTGCTCAGCAAGCTGGGCCTCAGGGACCGGGTGCAGGCGGTGATCTGCGCGTACGAGACGGGGCTGGTGACGCCCGGCTCCCTCTGACGATGGAGACGCGGCCACGTCTCCCCCGTACGACGGAGGCCCGGAAACCGCTCCTCCCGGCGATCCGGTGGCACCCCCGGCGGTACGAGCCTGAGTGGCGATGTCAACCGACGACTCGCCAGGAGTGACCGTGCTGTCCACACTCGCCCGGGCGTCCACCCGCCGCCCGCTGACCGTCATCCTCTTGTGGGTGCTCTTCCTGCTGCTCGGCTTCGGGCTCGGGACGGGCGTCTTCGCGCGGCTCTCCGACAACGTGCCCGAAGTCCCGGGCACCGAGTCCGAACGGGCCGCGCAGTACCTCGCCGACGTCGACCCGACCGGCGACTCCATCACCGCCGTCGTCGAGGGCGTCACCGTCTCCGACCCCGCACTGCGCACCCAGGTCGAGCGGGCCGTGGCGGACGTGCGGAACATCGCCGGTGTCGCGGCGGTCCCGGACCCGTACGCGACCCGCGGCCTCACGGGCGGTGGACGACGCGGCCGCCCGCATCAAACAGATCGACGCACCCGAAGTCCACGTCAGCGGCGGCCCGTTGCTCGGCACGCAGCTGGGTGAGCGGGCTCAGGAGGACGTCAAGAACGCCGAGTTGATCTCACTGCCGGTCGTGCTGGCGCTGCTGCTCGTCATCTTCGGCGGACTGCGCGCGGCGGCGCTGCCCCTGCTGGTCGCCGTCAGCGGGATCGCCGGCGCGTTCCTGGCGCTGTTCGTCTTCAGCTCGGTCACCGACATCTCCGTGTACGCGATCCAGGTCACCACGATGCTGGGGCTCGGACTCGCCGTGGACTACGCCCTGTTGCTGCTGGTCCGCTTCCGTGAGGAGCGGCGGCACACCGAGGACGTCGTGGAGGCCGTGCAGCGCACGGTCGCGCAGGCAGGCCGGACCGTGCTGTTCTCCGGGCTCACCGTGGCCGTCAGCCTGACCGGGCTGCTGGTCTTCCCGAGCGTCTTCCTGCGCAGCATGGGCCTGGCCGTGGCCGCCGTCGTGGTCATCGACATGCTCGCCGCGCTCACTCTGCTGCCCGCGCTGCTGACCCGCTTCGGCGGGAAGATCGCCCCGTCGAAGACCAGGCCGGAGGGCGAGGAGGGCCGCCTCTTCG
Source organism: Streptomyces sp. SD15 (assembly GCF_054462255.1). Classification (NCBI taxonomy): domain Bacteria; kingdom Bacillati; phylum Actinomycetota; class Actinomycetes; order Kitasatosporales; family Streptomycetaceae; genus Streptomyces; species Streptomyces sp. SD15. Next base: position 84,983 of record NZ_JBTLMO010000001.1, read on the forward strand.
CCCGCCTGGCCCGCTTCGCGGCGCGCCGACGCATCGCGGTCGTGGCCGTGGTCGTCCCCGTGCTCCTCGTGCTGGCTCTGCCCATCACCGGCATGAAGATCAACATAGGGGGCGCCGAACAGCTGCCGTCGAGCACCGAGGCACGGCAGTTGTACGACAGTGTCGACGCGCACTTCCCGCCGGGCACCGGCGTTTCGCCGGTGACCGTGGTCCTGAAGCCGGGCACCGACGCCGCGACCGCCGACCGCATCCGCGCCCTCTCCCCGACCGCCGGGTCCCGCGACCTGCCGGGCGGCACCACGGTGGTCGAGATCCAGCCGTCCGGCAGCGTCGACGGCAAGGCGGCCACCGACCTGGTCAAGCAGGTGCGGGACCTGCGCGGCGACGAGCCGGTCGAGGTCACCGGCGGCGCGGCCCGGCTGGTCGACTTCCGGGACATGCTCTCCGACCGGGCGCCCTGGGCGGCCGTCACCGTCCTGGCCGGCATCTTCGCCCTGCTGTTCGCCTTCACCGGCTCGGTGCTGATCCCGCTGCGCACCATCGCGACCACCCTGCTCAGCCTGGGCGCCGCCCTCGGTGTGGTGGTGTGGGTCTTCCAGGACGGCCATCTGGCCGGACTCCTGGGCTCCCAGGAACTGGGCGCGCTGAGCCTGACCGCGCCGCCGCTGATCATCGCGATCGCGTTCGGACTGGCCATGGACTACGAGCTGTTCATCCTGGCCCGGATGCGCGAGGCCCGACACCGGTCCGGTGACGACCGGGAGGCCGTGGTGACCGGTCTGCGCCGCTCCGGCCGCGTGGTCACCTGCGCCGCCCTGCTCCTCGCCGTCGTCTTCGGCGCCTTCATGACGGGCGGCTTCTCACCGATCCTGCAGATCGGCCTCGGACTGACCCTGGCCGTCCTGATCGACGCGACCGTCGTCCGGATGCTGCTCGTACCGGCGACGATGGCGCTGCTCGGGCGGCGGGCGTGGTGGGCACCGGGGCCGCTGCGGCGGGCCCACGACCGGTTCGGGCTGCACGAGGAGATGCCGCCGCAGCCGCAGCTGACCAGTACCGGTACCAGTCACTGAGTCCGCTGGAGAAGGCAGTCCGTCCCCGCCGCACGGCGGGTGACGGACTGGGTCGTGAGGTGGGCGCGGAACTGGTAGCAGCCCAGGGCCGACGACGTGTCCGACAGGGCATTGACCTTGGCGACGATGATCACCTCGGAGGGTGACCGCTCCGTGCTGACGGCCACGGCGACCGGTCGGCCTGGTGCGGGCTGTCCCATCGCGTCCGTTTTCGGCAGCGCGAACGCCCGTCGCCTCTCGCCGTCCGTGAGCGTGCCGTCGGTGAGAGCGCCCGCCAGCCGGTGCTCGATCTTCAAGGCACTCGCTTCGAGTTCGGTGCGTTCGGCCGCTGTCACCGCCGCCTCCCGGGCGCGCTGGAGGCCGTAACAGCCCTCCGGCTTCAGTTCCCTGGCGGTGAGGGTGCGGGACTTCTCCGTCGCGTGGAACTCGTAGCAGGTGCTGGTCGCCATGGCGCCGCGTATCCAGACGAGGTAGGTCAGTTGACTGTGCGTCACTTCCGAGTCCTCGACCTTGAGTTCGGTGGTCTGCCAGACCTCGGCTCCCGGGACGGCCGCCAGCCCGCCCTGGGCCAGCACCGGTCGCAGTTCGGCGACCACGTCCGCGGCGACCACCGACGGCTTCCGGTACCGGTACCGGGGCAGATCGAAGCACCTCTTCCCGGGGATCTGCTCGACGGAGACCGATCGCGCGACGAGCTCGAAGCGGTAGCAGCCCGTGACCGAAGTGGCGCCGAACAGACCGGGCCCGAGCCCCATGAACTCCGTGGTGACCGTGATGTGCCGCCCGTTTCTGCGGACGTCGGGCGGCATCGCCTTGCCCGTGCTCCGGACGGACCGGGCGATCTCGGTACCGAGCAGCGTGCCGTCCGCCGCCGCCAGGGACAGCCGCTGCTTCGACTCGTCCACGGAGTCCTTCATACGGTCGCGCGCCTGGTCCTCGTAGCGGCCGGGTGCCGTCATGACCCACACCACCGCACCGCAGACGAGGACCAGAATCCCCACCAGTACGGTCAGACAGCCGTTCAGTACGCATCCCCCGTGTCTCCCCATGTCCGCAGGTTGCCCGACCGGCTCCGCTCGCGACGGTCCCCGTGTCCGACATGTGATCGAACGGGGGCCCGTACGAGACAGGCTGCTCAGCCGGGCAGCGTGGTCATGCTCCGGTCACCCTCCCGGGCATTCGGGACAACCACGCATTCGACCCTTCACTCAGGGTGTCCTCACAGGAATCTCAGAAAAGGCTCTCAAATTCAAAGATCCAACCCAGGAAGGCGACGCAAGATGCACCACCAGTGGTGGTCATCCAAGAAAGGCGTGCCGTGAGCGTCCCGATAAGTTCGAACCGGTCCGAGCAGCAGACAGCAAACCGGTCCGAGCGCCCGACGTGGTCACGTCGAGGGGTGCTCGCCGCGCTCAGTGCCGTGCCGGCCGTCGGCATCCTGACGGGCTGCAGCGGAACGGCGGACGCCTCGGAGGGGACGAGCGCGCAGGCGACGACGGCAGCCGCGGCCACAAAAGCCAAGGTCAAGAAGCCGACCGTCAGCGTCACCCCCGCCGACGGCACGAAGAAGGCCGCCTTCACGAGCCCGGTCGAGGTCACCGTGAGCGATGGCACGTTCTCGACCGTCGAGGTCACCGGCAACGACGGCTCCACCCTGGCCGGGTCCTTCAATGACGCCCGTACGAAATGGACCTCCACCGAGAATCCGTACTCGGGCACCAAATACACGGTCACGGCGAAACCACAGGGCGCAACCGCGCAGACCGCGAGCTTCACCACGAAGCTTCCCGGGGAAACTTTCGTGGGCTATTTCACACCCGAGGCGAATTCGACCTCCGGCGTCGGAATGCCCGTGTCGATCAACTTCACCGAGGCCGTCACGGACCGCGCCGCCGTCGAGAAGGCGATCACGGTGACCGCCGTGCCCGCGGTCGAGGTGGTCGGCCACTGGTTCAGCGACACCCGCCTCGACTTCCGGCCCGAGGAGTACTGGGCCGCGGGTACGAAGATCACGTTGAGCCTGCGACTGAAGGACGTCGAGGGCGCGGACGGCGTCTACGGGACGCAGTCCAAGGACGTCACCTTCACCATCGGCCGCCGCCAAATCAGCACGGTCGACCTGGCGAAGGAGACCATGACGATCGAGCGGGACGGCTCGACCCTCGCCACCTACCCGGTGACCGGCGGCGACTCCGACCACACCACCTGGTCCGGGATCATGGTGATCAGCGAGCGGTTGAAGGAGACCCGGATGGAGTCCTCGACCGTCGGGCTCGGCGACGAGTACGACATCGAGGACGTCCCGCACGCCCAGCGCCTGACCACTTCCGGCACCTTCATCCACGGCAACTACTGGGCCTCGACCTCGATCTTCGGCGGCAGCAACACCAGTCACGGCTGCATCGGCCTGCACGACACCAAGGGCGCGAACGACAGCTCCGTGGCGGGCTACAAGTTCTACAACAGTTCCATGCTCGGCGACGTGGTGATCGTGAAGAACTCGGGCGAGAAGTCCGTCGAGGCGTCCAACGGCCTCAACGGGTGGAACCTGTCGTGGGCGAACTGGAAGGCGGGGAGCGCGCTCTAGCCCCCCACCTCCTCAGCCCCTCCTCTCCATGGCCTGAACACCCGTACAGGGAACGGAGTTTCTCGGCTTTATCTCTTGACGGTCGGAGTGACAGAGAGCACATTGGCCGCGCAGCTGCGGTGAGAGCGCTCTCACACACTCGCGCACCCCCACTCCATACCCGAAGAGGCACTCATGAGTGACACTTCCGGCATATCGGTGAGATCCGGCACACCCGCCAGACGCGGCCCCCTGCGCCGCGCGCTCGTCGCCCTGCTCGGCACGCTGAGCCTGGCGGCCGTCACGGCCACGGCTGCCACCCTTCCCGCGAACGCGTCCGCACCCACACCCCCGGCCGGCTGGTCCCAGGTCTTCGTCGACGACTTCAACGGGGCCGCCGGATCCGGCGTTTCCACCGCCAACTGGCAGTACGCCACCGGCACCAGCTACCCGGGCGGCCCCGCCAACTGGGGCACGGGCGAGGTCGAGACGATGACCTCCAGCACCAACAACGTCGCGCTGGACGGCAACGGCAACCTGCTGATCACCCCGCGGCGCGACGCCGCCGGCAACTGGACCTCCGGCCGCATCGAGACCAACCGCACCGACTTCCAGCCGCCCGCGGGCGGCAAGCTGCGCGTCGAGTCGCGGATCCAGATGCCGAACGTGACCGGCGCCGCCGCGAAGGGCTACTGGCCCGCCTTCTGGATGCTGGGCGCGCCCTACCGCGGCAACTACCAGAACTGGCCGAGCGTCGGCGAGCTGGACATCCTGGAGAACGTCCAGGGCCTCAACACCGAGTGGGCCACGATGCACTGCGGCACCAGCCCGGGCGGCCCCTGCAACGAGACGACCGGCATCGGCGGTTCGACGTCCTGCACCGGCACGACATGTCAGGCCGGCTTCCACACGTACGCGATGGAATGGGACAAGTCGACCAGCCCCGAGGAGATCCGCTTCTACCTCGACGGCGTCAACTTCCACACGGTGAGGGCGAATCAGGTCGACGCGACGACCTGGGCCAACGCCACCAACCACGGCTTCTTCATCATCCTGAACGTCGCGATGGGCGGCGGGTTCCCGGCCGCGTACGGCGGTGGCCCGGACAGCGGCACGGTTCCCGGCCACCCGCTGGTGGTCGACTACGTCCAGGTGCTGCAGGCCGGTGGGAGCGGTACCACGCCACCTCCGACCGGCAACCGTGACGCCTACAGCGCCATCCAGGCCGAGTCGCACGACAGCCAGTCGGGCACCATCACGGAGACCACCACGGACACCGGCGGCGGCCAGAACATCGGTTCGCTCGCAGGCGGCGACTGGGCGCTGTACAGGGGGGTCAACTTCGGCTCCTCGGCGGCCACGCAGTTCGTCGGCCGGGTCGCGAGCGGCGCCGCGAGCGGGGTCAGCGGACTCGTCGAGGTGCGCCTGGACAGCCGTACGAGCACGCCCGTCGGCAGCTTCTCGCTCGCCAACACCGGTGGCTGGCAGAGCTGGCGGACGATCCCGGCGAACATCTCCGGCGTCACCGGCCCCCACGATGTCTATCTGACCTTCACCAGCGGCCAGTCGGCCGACTTCGTGAACGTCAACTGGTTCAACTTCGGCCACTGACCAGACGGCTTGTCTACAAGAAGTGAAGGGGCGGGCCCGTGGGCCCGCCCCTTGCCGTCAGCGCAGTTCCGCCCGGAACGCCACCGGAGTCGTCCCGGTGTGCTGATGGAAGAACTTGGAGAAGTTGGCGGAATCCGGGAAACCCACGGCCGCGCCGATGCGGCCTATGGGCATCTCCGTGTGGGCCAGCAGCCGCTTGGCCTCCAGGGTCACCCGTTTGTCGATGAAGCCCTTCGGGGTCTCGCCGGTGGCGGCGCGCACGGCGCGCACCAGGGTGCGGCGCGAGTAACCGAGGGCGTCGGCGTACGCGCTGACGCTGTGGTTGGTGGAGAAGCTCTTCTCGACCGCGTCCCGGAAGCGGGTGAAAGTGGTGTCGGTCTGCTCACGGGCCGCCTCGGCGGAGCTCACCGCGAGGTGGGCCAGGCGCAGCAGGAACGCCGTCAGGGAGTGCCGCAGCACCGAGGTGTGAAGGCTCAGCGGCAGCGTGGTGGTGTCGACGTACTCGCGGTTCAGCTGAGCGAGCGAGTGCTCCAGGGCGGCCAGCTGGGCGGCGTCGGGGTGCAGCAGGGGCGGCAGGTCGTAACGGTAGAGGCCGGTGGCCTCGACGGTGGCGCGGGGCAGGAATCCGGGCTGCATGGCCAGGACGGTTCCGCGGTACTCGCTCGCCCGGGAGAAGCGGTGCACCTGCCCCGGGCGGATCCACAGCAGGTCCCCGGCCGTCGCCTCGTACTCGGCGAAGTCCACCATGTGCGTCACGGAACCGCCGCTGAAGAGCATCACGACGTGGAAGTCGATGCGGTGCACCCGGTCGAGCTGCACCTCCTCCGGCGAGTAGCGACCGGCGTCCAGCGCACTGACCTGCATACCGACACCGCCGACACTCAGGTCGACCGGGAAGGGAAAAGTCCTGATCCCGTCGCCGTCTTGGGTGGCTCTGTCCGCCATGTCTGTCTCGTGCCGCCTCGGTCCGTCTGCGCTGTCCCACTTTCACCGAAGCCTGACACAGCCGCACCTTCCCCTCCAAAAGTCTGACTTTTAAGTTTGAACGCGTTCCATCAGCGATTCCCCATCTCGTGAGGACTTCTTGAAGATGAGTACGCAGAGCTCCGACGGCTTCGAATGGACCGATCTCGACCGGCGAGCCGTCGACACGGCCCGTATCCTGGCCGCCGACGCCGTACAGAAGGTCGGAAACGGCCACCCGGGCACTGCTATGAGCCTGGCCCCGGCCGCGTACACGATCTTTCAGAAGGTGATGCGACATGACCCCGCCGACCCGGAGTGGACCGGCCGTGACCGCTTCGTCCTCTCTCCCGGCCACACCTCGCTGACCCTTTACACCCAGCTCTTCCTCTCCGGCTACGAGCTCGAGCTGGACGACCTGAAGGCCTTCCGCACCCACGGCTCGAAGACGCCGGGTCACCCCGAGTACGGGCACACCGCGGGTGTCGAGACCACCACCGGTCCGCTCGGCCAGGGTGTCGCCAACGCCGTCGGCATGGCGATGGCCGCCCGCTACGAGCGCGGCCTCTTCGACCCCGAGGCCCCCGAGGGCGAGTCCCCCTTCGACCACACCATCTGGGCGATCGTCTCGGACGGCGACCTGGAGGAGGGCATCTCCGCCGAGGCCTCGTCCCTCGCCGGCCACCAGAAGCTCGGCAACCTCGTCTTCGTCTACGACGACAACCACATCTCCATCGAGGGCGACACCGCGACGGCCTTCTCCGAGGACGTGCTGAAGCGCTACGAGGCGTACGGCTGGCACGTCCAGCGGATCGAGCCCTCCTCCAACGGCGACATCGACGTCCACGCGCTGCACACGGCGCTCAAGGCGGCGCAGGCCGAGACCGAGCGCCCCTCCATCATCGCGATGCGCACGATCATCGCCTGGCCCGCGCCGAACGCGCAGAACACCGAGGCCTCGCACGGCTCGGCGCTCGGCGCCGAGGAGATCGCGGCCACCAAGCGGCTCCTGGGCTTCGACCCGGAGCAGACCTTCGAGGTCGCGGAGGAGGTCCTCGCACACGCCCGCCAGGCGCTGGACCGGGGCGCCGAGGCGCACGCCGCCTGGGACAAGAAGATCGCCGAGTGGCGGACCGCCGCCCCCGAGCGCGCCAAGCTCTTCGACCGGATCGTGGCCGGTCAGCTCCCCGAGGGCTGGGAGGACCAGCTCCCCGTCTTCGAGGCGGGCACCTCCGTCGCGACCCGCGCCGCGTCCGGCAAGGTCCTCCAGGCGCTCGGCGGTGTGATCCCCGAGTTGTGGGGCGGCTCCGCCGACCTCGCCGGCTCCAACAACACCACCATCGACAAGACCTCCTCCTTCCTCCCGAAGGGCAACCCGCTGCCGGAGGCCGACCCGTACGGCCGTACCGTCCACTTCGGTATCCGTGAGCACTCGATGGCCGCCGAGATGAACGGCATCGCGCTGCACGGCAACACCCGCATCTATGGCGGCACGTTCCTGGTCTTCTCCGACTACATGCGCAACGCGGTCCGACTGTCCGCGCTGATGCAGCTCCCGGTGACGTACGTCTGGACCCACGACTCCATCGGTCTCGGCGAGGACGGCCCCACCCACCAGCCGGTCGAGCACCTCGCCTCGCTGCGCGCCATCCCCGGACTGAACATCGTCCGTCCGGCCGACGCCAACGAGACCTCCATCGCCTGGGCCGAGATCCTCAAGCGGCACGCCACGAACCCGGCCCCGCACGGCCTGGCGCTGACTCGTCAGGGTGTACCGACGTACGAGGCCAACTCCGAGGCGGCCAAGGGTGGTTACGTCCTGCGCGACGCGTCCACCGCCACGCCCGACGTCGTCCTCATCGCCACCGGCTCCGAGGTGCACCTCGCCGTCGAGGCGCGCGAGCTGCTGGAGGCCGAGGGGGTGGGCACCCGGGTGGTGTCGATGCCGTCCGTCGAGTGGTTCGAGGAGCAGTCACCGGAGTACCGGGCGAGCGTGCTTCCGCCGTCCGTGAAGGCCCGCGTGGCGGTCGAGGCGGGCATCGGCCTGACCTGGTACCGCTACGTCGGTGACCACGGACGCATTGTCTCGCTGGAGCACTTCGGTGCTTCCGCCGACGCCAAGACCCTGTTCGCCGAGTTCGGCTTCACCGCCGAGAACGTCGCCGCCACCGCGCGGGCTGCATTTAATTCAACCACTGGCCTGGCCGCCACCCGCGGTTGATCCGATCGCACAAAGGAAGATGATCACTGTGACCGAAGCAACCGCGACCGCGGGAAACCTCAAGCGCCTCTCCGACGAAGGCGTCTCCATCTGGCTGGACGACCTGTCGCGCAAGCGCATCGCTTCCGGCAACCTGGCCGAACTCATCGAGACCAAGCACGTGGTGGGCGTCACCACCAACCCCTCCATCTTCCAGGCCGCCATCGGCTCCGGTGAGGGGTACGAGGAGCAGCTGGCCGACCTCGCCGTGCGCGGCGTGACGGTCGACGAGGCCGTCCGCATGATGACCACGGCCGACGTCCGCGCCGCCGCCGACATCCTGCGCCCGGTGTACGACGCGACCGGCGGCCGTGACGGCCGGGTCTCCATCGAGGTCGACCCCCGGCTGGCCCACGAGACCGCGGCGACCATCGCCGAGGCCAAGCAGCTCGCCTGGCTGGTCGACCGCCCGAACGTGATGATCAAGATCCCGGCGACGAAGGCCGGTCTCCCGGCCATCACCGAGGTCATCGGCCTCGGCATCAGCGTCAACGTCACGCTGATCTTCTCGCTGGAGCGCTACCGCGAGGTCATGGACGCCTACCTGGCGGGCCTGGAGAAGGCGCAGGCCGCGGGCATCGACCTGGCCGGCATCCACTCCGTCGCCTCCTTCTTCGTCTCCCGCGTCGACAGCGAGATCGACAAGCGGCTGACGAAGGTCGGCACCGACGAGGCGCTCGCCCTCAAGGGCAAGGCCGCGCTCGCCAACGCGCGGCTCGCGTACGAGGCGTACGAAGAGGTGTTCGCCTCCGCCCGCTGGACCGCGCTCACCCCGGCCGGCGCCCACAAGCAGCGCCCCCTGTGGGCCTCAACCGGCGTCAAGGACCCCGCGTACAAGGACACCCTGTACGTCGACGAGCTGGTCGCGCCGGGCACGGTCAACACCATGCCGGAGGCGACCCTCAACGCCACCGCCGACCACGGTGACATCCACGGCGACGCGGTGACCGGCGGCTACGCCCAGGCCCGCGCCGACCTGGCGGCCGTCGAGGGGCTCGGGATCTCGTACGACGAGGTCGTCAAGCAGCTGGAGGACGAGGGCGTCTCGAAGTTCGAGGCGGCCTGGGGAGACCTGCTCGACGCGGTGGCGACCTCACTGAGCGGCAAGGGAGTCAAGGGAGCTGAGGGGGAATGAGCAAGCGTGAGGCACTTTCCGACAGCGCCCCGCAGGATGCGGCCGCCGCGTCGGCGGGATCCGGTGACACGGCCGTGGAACCGACTGAGGTGAAGGCCCAGGCGAAGGGCAAGGCGCAGGCCGACGCGGACGCCGCCGCTGCGGCCCTCGACTGGTCCAACCCGCTGCGCGACCCCCGCGACCGCCGCCTCCCCCTGATCGCGGGCCCCTCCGGTCTCGTCATCTTCGGCGTCACCGGCGACCTGTCCCGCAAGAAGCTGATGCCGGCCGTCTACGACCTCGCCAACCGGGGCCTGCTGCCGCCGGGCTTCTCCCTCCTCGGCTTCGCCCGCCGCGAGTGGGCGGACCAGGACTTCGCACAGGTCGTCCACGACTCGGTGCGCGAGCACGCCCGTACGGAATTCCGCGAGGAGGTCTGGCAGCAGCTCGCCGAGGGCATGCGGTTCATCCCGGGCGACTTCGACGACGACACGGCGTTCAAGCAACTGCGCGCGGCCGTCGACGAGCTGGACTCCTCGCGGGGCACCAGCGGCAACTACGCCTTCTATCTCTCCGTACCGCCGAAGTTCTTCCCGAAGGTCGTCCAGCAGCTCAAGAAGCACGGGCTGGCGGACGCTCCGGAGGGTTCCTGGCGGCGCGCGGTGATCGAGAAGCCGTTCGGCCACGACCTGGCCAGCGCCCGCGAGCTCAACAAGATCGTGCACGAGGTGTTCGACCCGGACCAGGTGTTCCGCATCGACCACTACCTCGGCAAGGAGACCGTCCAGAACATCCTGGCGCTGCGCTTCGCCAACCAGATGTACGAGCCCATCTGGAACCGGTCGTATGTCGACCACGTCCAGATCACGATGGCCGAGGACATCGGCATCGGCGGCCGGGCGGGCTACTACGACGGCATCGGCTCCGCACGGGATGTGATCCAGAATCACCTCCTGCAGCTCATGGCACTCACCGCCATGGAGGAGCCCATCGCCTTCGACGCCGACTCGCTGCTCACCGAGAAGCTCAAGGTCCTCAAGTCCGTCAAGTTGCCGGAGAAGCTGGGCGAGCACACCGTGCGCGGCCAGTACGCGGCGAGCTGGCAGGGCGGCGAGCAGGTGCGCGGCTACCTCCAGGAGGACGGCATCGACCCCAAGTCGACGACCGACACCTACGCGGCCGTCAAGCTGGAGGTCGACAACCGCCGCTGGGCGGGCGTGCCCTTCTATCTCCGGACCGGAAAGCGGCTCGGCCGGCGGGTGACGGAGATCGCGGTGGTCTTCCAGCGCGCCCCGCACTCCCCGTTCGACTCGACCGCCACGGAGGAGCTCGGCCAGAACGCGATCGTCATCCGCGTCCAGCCCGACGAGGGCATGACGGTGCGCTTCGGATCGAAGGTGCCGGGTACGTCGATGGAGATCCGGGACGTCACGATGGACTTCGCCTACGGCGAGTCGTTCACCGAGTCCAGCCCTGAGGCATACGAACGGCTGATCCTGGATGTCCTGCTCGGCGACGCCAATCTCTTCCCCCGTCACCAAGAGGTGGAAGAGTCCTGGAAGATCCTCGACCCGATCGAGGGCTACTGGGAGACCCACGGCAAGCCCGCGCAGTATTCCTCGGGCAGCTGGGGTCCGAAGGAAGCCGACGAGATGCTCGCACGAGACGGACGGAGCTGGCGCAGGCCATGAAGATCGACCTGACCGACACCACGGCAAGCAAGATCAACAAGGCGCTCGTGCAGGGGCGCCGTGCCATCGGCACTCCCGCCGTGGGCATGGTCCTGACGATGGTCATCGTCACCGACGAGGAGAACGCCTACGACTCGATCAGGGCGGCAGAGGAGGCCTCGCGCGAGCACCCCTCGCGCACCCTGGTCGTGATCAAGCGGCACGCCCGCACGCCGCGCGACCGCACGAGCTCGCGTCTCGACGCCGACGTCCGGGTGGGCGCCGACGCCGGCACCGGTGAGACGGTCGTGCTGCGGACGTACGGCGAGGTCTCCGAGCACGCCGACTCCGTGGTCCTGCCGCTGCTGCTGCCCGACGCGCCCGTCGTCGTGTGGTGGCCGGTGAACGCGCCGGACGTGCCTGCCAAGGACCCGCTGGGCGCCCTCGCTCAGCGCCGGATCACCGACATGTACGCCGTCGAGGCCCCGCTCGTCGCGCTGGAGGCCCGTGCCGCCTCGTATGCGCCGGGCGACACCGACCTGGCGTGGACCCGGCTGACGCCGTGGCGCTCGATGCTGGCCGCCGCGCTCGACCAGGCCCGTACGAAGGTGATCTCGGCCGCCGTCGAGAGCGAGGCCGACAACCCGAGCGCCGAACTGCTGGCCCGCTGGCTCGGCACCCGGCTCGAGGTGCCGGTCGAGCGCGTCGTCACCGCCGGTCCGGTCGTCACCGCCGTACGGCTCGGCACGGAGAACGGCGAGATCGTGATCGACCGCCCCGAGGGCCCGCTGGCCACGCTGTCCCTGCCCGGACAGCCCTCGCGCACCCTCGCGCTGAAGGTGCGCACCACCTCCGAGCTGATCTCCGAGGAACTGCGCCGCCTCGACGCGGACGACATGTACGCCATCGCCCTGCGAGGCGACGGCACCAAGGAGACCCCCCGTCATGTCTGACACCCCCAAGCTCACGCGGCGCCCGGAGTGGGTGGCCCTGGAGGACCATCGCGCCGACGGGCTGCTCCACCCGCAGCTGCGTGAGCTGTTCGCCACCGACCCCGCACGCGCGGAGCGTTACGTCGTGCGGGTCGGTGACCTGCGCATCGACTACTCCAAGCACCTGATCGCGGACGAGACCCTCGCCCTGCTCCAGGAACTGGCCACCGCCACCGACGTGTTCGGCCTGCGGGACGCCATGTTCCGCGGCGAGAGGATCAACGTCACCGAGGACCGCGCGGTGCTGCACACCGCGCTGCGCGCCCGCCGTGACGCGGTGATCGAGGTCGACGGCGAGGACGTCGTCCCCGGTGTGCACGCCGTGCTCGACAAGATGGCCGACTTCGCCGAGCGGGTCCGCTCGGGCGAGTGGACCGGCCACACGGGTCGGCGGATCCGCAATGTCGTCAACATCGGCATCGGCGGCTCCGACCTCGGTCCGGCCATGGCCTACGAGGCGCTGCGCGCCTTCACCGACCGCTCGCTGACCGTGCGGTTCGTGTCGAACGTGGACGGCGCCGACCTGCACGAGGCCGTGCGGGACCTGGACCCGGCGGAGACGCTGTTCATCATCGCCTCCAAGACGTTCACCACCATCGAGACGATCACCAACGCCACCTCGGCGCGCACCTGGCTGCTGGCCGGGCTCGACGATGGGGGCACCTCCCGCTCGAGCGAAGTCGAGAGTGGGGGAGAGAAGGCTGTGGCCAAGCACTTCGTGGCGCTGTCGACCAACGCCGGGAAGGTGTCCGACTTCGGCATCGACACGGCCAACATGTTCGGGTTCTGGGACTGGGTCGGCGGACGCTACTCCTTCGACTCGGCGATCGGGCTGTCCCTGATGATCGCCATCGGCCCGGACCGGTTCCGGGAGCTGCTCGACGGGTTCAGGACCGTCGACGAGCACTTCCGCACCGCCCCCGCCGAGGCCAACGCACCCTTGCTGCTGGGCCTGTTGGGTGTCTGGTACGGCAATTTCTTCGACGCCCAGTCGCACGCGGTGCTGCCGTACTCGCACTACCTGTCCAAGTTCACCGCGTACTTGCAGCAGCTGGACATGGAGTCCAACGGCAAGTCCGTGGACCGCGAAGGCCATCCGGTGGAGTGGCAGACCGGCCCGGTGGTGTGGGGCACCCCCGGCACCAACGGGCAGCACGCCTACTACCAACTCATCCACCAGGGAACGAAGTTGATCCCGGCGGACTTCATCGGCTTCGCCAACCCGGTCGACGAGCTGGAGCCCGAACTCGCCGCCCAGCACGACCTGCTGATGGCGAACTTCTTCGCGCAGACGCAGGCGCTGGCCTTCGGCAAGACGCCGGACGAGGTACGGGCCGAGGGGGTGCCCGAGGAGCTGGTGCCGCACAAGACGTTCAAGGGCAACCACCCGACGACCACGATCCTCGCGCGCGAACTGACCCCCTCGGTCCTCGGCCAGCTCATCGCCCTCTACGAGCACAAGGTGTTCGTCCAGGGCGCGATCTGGAACATCGACTCCTTCGACCAGTGGGGCGTCGAGCTGGGCAAGGTCCTCGCCAAGCGCGTGGAGCCCGCGCTCACCGAAGGCACTGACGTCCCCGGCCTCGACCCCTCCACCGCCGCCCTCGTGGCCGCCTACCGCACGCTCAAGAACGCACCGGAAGAAGTTAACTGACATGACTGCGATGCAACTTGGCCTCATCGGCCTCGGCAAGATGGGCGGCAACATGCGCGAGCGGATCCGCCGCGCAGGCCACACCGTCATCGGCTACGACCGCAACCCGGACCTCGCCGACGTATCGAGCCTCACCGAACTCGTAGGCAGCCTCGAAGGCCCCCGCGTGGTCTGGGTGATGGTCCCGGCCGGCGCCCCCACCCAGTCCGTCATCGACGAACTCGGCGGCCTCCTCTCCCCCGGCGACACCGTCGTCGACGGCGGCAACTCCCGCTGGACCGACGACGAGAAGCACGCGGAGGAGCTCGCCGCCAAGGGCATCGGCTTCGTCGACGCGGGCGTCTCCGGCGGTGTCTGGGGCCTGCAGAACGGCTACGCGCTGATGGTCGGCGGCGACGCCGAGCACGTCGCGAAGGTCCAGCCGATCTTCGACGCGCTCAAGCCCGAGGGTGACTCCGGCTTCGTGCACGCCGGCAAGGTCGGCGCCGGCCACTTCTCCAAGATGGTCCACAACGGCATCGAGTACGCCATGATGCAGGCCTACGCCGAGGGCTGGGAGCTCCTGGAGAAGGTCGACTCCGTCACGGACGTGCGCGAGGTCTTCCGCTCCTGGCAGGAGGGCACGGTCATCCGCTCCTGGCTGCTCGACCTCGCCGTCAACGCCCTGGACGACGACGAGCACCTCAACAAGCTGCGCGGCTACGCGGACGACTCGGGCGAGGGCCGCTGGACCGTCGAGGCGGCCATCGACAACTCCGTCCCGCTGCCCGCCATCACGGCCTCCCTCTTCGCCCGGTTCGCCTCCCGCCAGGACGACTCGCCGCAGATGAAGATGATCGCCGCGCTGCGCAACCAGTTCGGCGGCCACGCCGTCGAGTCCGCGGAGTAACGACCATGGGCGACCTCCTGCTGGTCCGCCACGGCGAGACCGAGTGGAGTGTGTCGGGCCGGCACACCGGCTGGACCGACCTGCCGCTCACCCAGCACGGCGAGGAACAGGCGAAGTCCCTCGCTCCGCTGCTCGCCGGCCGGACCTTCGCCCTGGCGCTCACCAGCCCGCTGGGCCGCGCGGTGCGGACGGCGGAACTCGCCGGTCTGTACGGGGCCGTACCCGATCCCGATCTGCACGAGTGGGACTACGGCGCGTACGAAGGCGTCACGACCGTCGAGATACATCGCACCCGGCCCGACTGGTACCTGTGGAACGACGGGGTGGCGCCCGGTCCGGCGGACCACCCCGGCGAGTCGCCGACCGAGGTGGGACGGCGCGCCGACCGCGTGCTGTCCCGCGTGGCGGAGGCGCTCGAGGGCGGTGATGTGATCCTCGTGGCGCACGCCCACTTCCTGCGGGTGCTCACGGCCCGCCGGCTGGGGCTGCCCGCCGCGGACGGGCGGCTGTTCCAGCTCGCCACGGGGACGGTCAGCCGGCTCTCCACGGAGCACGGCCGTCCTGTGATCGCCGAGTGGAACGCCGCCGGAACTTCCGCGGCCGCCCACTAGTTTCCGCGGTGCTGTAGAAGGTGCTGTAGAAACCGAAGAGATTCCGGCCCGCCCTCCGGGGCGGGCCGGGCCTTCCCCAACGTATGGAGTTCTCATGGCCCTGTGGGACCGCATCAAAGAGTCCGCGTCGACGATGCAGACCCAGCTCGAGGCGAAGAAGAACGACCTCAAGAGCGGTGCCTTCCGCGACGCCAGCATGGCGATGTGCGCCCTCGTCGCGGCGGCGGACGGCACCGTCGACCCGTCCGAGCGGCAGCGTGTGGCCCAACTCATCGCCACGAACGAGGTGTTGCAGAACTTCAACGCCGACGACCTGCGTCGCCGTTTCGACGACAACCTGAACAAGCTGACCGCCGACTTCGCCTTTGGCAAGGTCACGGTGCTCCAGGAGATCGCCAAGGCGAAGAAGAAGCCCGCCGAGGCACGTGCCGTCATCCAGATCGGCATCGTCATCGGCGGCGCCGACGGCGACTTCGACAAGACCGAGCAGGCGATCGTGCGTGAGGCCTGCTTCGCGCTCGACCTGCCGCCGCACGAGTTCGACCTGTAGGACGGAAGCCGGGGCCGGCCTTCTCGGTCGGCCCCGGTTCACCCGCCGCACGACACCTCGTGGATCCGGGACCGCCCCGACGACGATCGTGTCAGCGCCCCGGGCGGCGGCGACCCGCGTGCTGCGCGGCGAGGCGCACCGGGGCGTTCTGCGCACCGTAGCCGCGATAGCCGCCGTCGCGCTGGACGAGTTCGAAGAAGACGCGGCCGACAGTCTCCGTGTAGCAGTGGCGGAACTCGCCGTCCGCGTCACGGTCGTAGAGGATGCCGAGCTCGCGGTAGGTCTCCAGCTCGCCGTCGGCGAACTCATACCGTGCGGCCAGGTCGTCGTAGTAGTTCGCGGGCATCGACAGCAGACGGCCGCCGGCGTCGCGGAAGTGGCGGGCGGCTGTGACCACGTCGTCCGTGGCGAGGGCGATGTGCTGGGCGCGGGCGTCCTCGTCGGTGGGGGCGGGTCCGACGCCGAGGGCGATGCGGACGCTGCCGTCGGCGTTGGTGACCGCGCGGCTGCGGTGCAGGCCGTACGGGTCGGCGACATCGACGCTGTCCTGCCCGCTCAGCCCGAGCACACTGCGGTGGAAGAGGGCCGCCTCGTCGAACTGGTGCCAGGGCTGGGTGAGGGCCAGGTGGTCGACGCGGTGCACGCGCGGTACGCCGCCGCGGTGCTCGACGGGCTCGAAGTCGCCCGTCCAGCTGGGCAGTTCGGGGTGTTCCGTGGCGCAGAAGAAGAGTTCGACGCCGTCGGGGGCGGCCACCGCGTCCAGCAACGCGTCCTCGGGGGCGCGGCGGCGCGGCAGGACCGGCGCGAGCAGTGATTCGGCGCGCCGGGCCGCGGCGGCCGGATCCGGGGACTCCAGGCCGACGGCCGCGAGTGAGGTGCCGTCGCGCCGGGCGGCCGGTCCCGTGTTGACCAGGACGCGGGCCTCGCCCTGCTGCCAGAGGTCCACCGGTTTGCTGCGGTGCTTGGCCCTGCGGGTGAAGCCGAGGGCGCCGAGGAGCGCGGCGACGGGTTCGACGTCGGGGGTGACGAGTTCGGCGAAGGCGACGCCGGTGGGCACCACGGGCGCGGGCAGTGCGGCGATTCCGGTTGCTTCTTGCAGTACGAGCAGGGAGCGCCGCGCGTCCACGGCGGTCGGGCCCGCTTCGGCCTGCCGGAAGACGTCGTTGAATACCTCCAGGGAGAGCGGTCCCCGGTATCCGGCGCGCAGGACGTGTCCGAGCAGCCCGGCGATGTCGAAGCCGCCCTGGCCGGGGAAGCAGCGGTAGTGGCGGCTCCACTGCAGGACGTCCATCGCCATCAGCGGGGCGTCGGCCAGTTGCAGGAAGAAGATCTTCTCGCCGGGGATGTCCTCGATGCCCTTGGGATCACTGCCGCGGGCGAGGATGTGGAAGCTGTCCAGGCAGGTGCCGAGGGAGGGATGGTCCGCGGCCTCGACGATGCTCCAGGCGTGGTCGTACGTACTCACATGGCGTCCCCACGCGAGCGCCTCGTAGGCGACACGGATGCCGAAGTCCTGTGCCACGTCGGCCAGTTGACGCAGTTGTCCGGCGGCGAGCGCGTCATCGTCCACGGCGAGCGGCGAGACGCTGGAGCACACCAGGACGGTGTCGGCGCCCAACCGTCGCATGAGGTCGAACTTGTGCCGCGCCCGGCGCAGATTGCGGGCGAACTCGTCCTCGGGCACGGCCTCGATGTCGCGCATCGGCTGGTACAGGTCGATGCTCAGACCGAGGTCGGCGGTGCGGGCCCGGATCTCCTCGGGCGTGAGGGGGCACGCGAGCAGGTCGTTCTCGAAGATCTCGACGCCGTCGAAGCCCGCCCGGGCCGCGGCCGTCAGCTTCTCGGTCAGTGATCCACTGAGCGAGACGGTGGCGATGGACGTACGCATGTTGATGCTCCTTCGGTGTCGCTTTTCCATGCCCTGGTCGGTACGGGCCCCGTAAGGGGCGCGGGAACTGCGCGATCAGCCCCCACGCACCCGCACCCGCCGCACCACCCCGCTCACCCCACCCATCAGGCGCCCTCA
Source organism: Streptomyces sp. SD15 (assembly GCF_054462255.1). Classification (NCBI taxonomy): domain Bacteria; kingdom Bacillati; phylum Actinomycetota; class Actinomycetes; order Kitasatosporales; family Streptomycetaceae; genus Streptomyces; species Streptomyces sp. SD15. The sequence continues at coordinate 102,962 of NZ_JBTLMO010000001.1, forward strand.
GCTCCGGGCCCCCGCCACACCCGCCAACTCGGCGATGTCCGCAAGCATCCGCGCACTGTCGGGTTCCCGCCCGGTGAACAGCCGGAACGCGTCCACGGCCTGGAAGACCGCCATGCCTCCACCGTCGAGAGTGGCGCAGCCGATCGCACGGGCGGTGCGCAGCAGCTCGGTCTCCAGCGGACGGTAGACGACCTCGGCGACCCACAGCCCGGGGTGCAGCAGCTCGGCCGGGAACGGCAGGCCGGGGTGGGCGGCCATGCCGGTCGGCGTGGCGTGCACGACGCCGTCGGCGTGCGCGAGGAGCGCCCCGAGCGTGTCCGGCGTCGCGGCGGTCGCGCGATCCGCGCCGAAGTGGCGGTTCAGCGCGGCGGCGAGATCCGCGGCCCGGTCGGCCATCGCGTCGACGACAGTGACATGGCCGGCGCCCAGCGTCAGCACCGCGTGCGCGACGGCCGCGCCCGCGCCGCCCGCGCCCAGCTGCACGACCCGCTCCAGGGGGACGTCGGGCAGACCGCGCGCGAAGGACGCCGCGAACCCGGTGACGTCCGTGTTGTGTCCGACCGCGCGACCGCCCTCGAAGACGACGGTGTTGACCGCGCCGAGCGCCTCGGCCTGCGGGGCGAGCTCATCGAGGTGGCCGATGACCAGCTGCTTGCAGGGATGCGTGATGTTCAGCCCGTCGAAGCCGAGGTCGCGTGCGGCGCGTACGAGATCGCCCACCGCCTCCGGTCCGACGCCGAGGGTGTCGAGGTCGAGCAGCCGGTACAGATAGCGCAAACCCTGTCGGTCCGCCTCCCGCTCGTGCAGCGCGGGGGTGAGCGAGGGGCCGATACCGGAACCGATGAGGCCGACGAGATAAGAGTTCTGGGGCACGGCGGGACTCCTCGGCTCACTAATGTACGAACTAGTACGTTAGCTATATCAGCATCGTGGACCCACGGGAAGAGCCGTCCTGGAACTCGTGACCCGGCCCCCGGAGCCTGCTTCTACAATCACCGGCACTGTCCCCTCGCCCGAAGGAACCCGATGACCAGCGTCGAAGAACCCGCACGGCCGGGCGGACGCGTCCGTGACGCCGCGCGCACCAAAGCCGAGATTCTCGACGTGGCCACCCAGGAGTTCGCGCGCGCCGGTTACACGGGCGCCCGGGTCGACGAGATCGCCGCCCGCACCCGCACCACGAAGCGGATGCTCTATTACTACTTCGGCGGCAAGGAACAGCTGTTCACGGCCGTTCTGGAGCGCGCGTACTCCGCGATCCGGCAGGCCGAACAGGAGCTGGACGTCGAACATCTCGACCCGGTCGCGGCCATCCGCCGGCTCGCCGAGCTGACCTTCGACCACCACGAGGCGCACCCCGACTTCATCCGGCTGGTCAGCATCGAGAACATCCACGAGGCCGAGCACATCGCCGGGTCCGAGGAGCTGGGCAGGATCGGCTCACCCGCACTGGACGTGATCCGCCGCATCCTGGAGACCGGCCGGAAATCGGGCCTGTTCACGGCCGACGTCGACGCCGTGGACCTGCACGCGATGATCAGCTCGTTCTGTTTCTTCCGGGTCTCCAACCGGCACACCTTCGGCGCCCTCTTCGGCCGCGACCTGGTCGACCCCGCCCGACGGGAACACTACCGAACCATGCTCGGCGACATGGTCATCGCCTATCTCACGGCCGACCGCGCGACGGACTGAGACCCGCGGGCCGCACCGGGAAACCGCGGGCCGGACGGGAAGGGGAGCCGGGCCTGCCTCCGGCCCGCGTACCCGACCCAGGGAAGATCCTTTGGCACGACCTCTTGACACTCGGGAAACGTGAGCGCAACATCCGTAGCCATCCGCTACTAACTACCTAGTGGGTTAATTAGCCGGACGACGCTCAGCTGCCGAGGCGGACGCGTCACCCGGCACGGCCGACCCGCCACCCCAGGGCCCCGGCACCTCTCCCCCTCCGCCACTCCCGTCCCCGGAGTTCCCCAGAAGGAGCACGCCGTGTCTGTCCCCGCCGCCCCCCTCGACGCGCCACCCGGCCAGCCCAGGAAAGCCGCCATGGCCGCCTGGATCGGCAGCGCCCTGGAGTACTACGACTTCTTCATCTACGGCAGCGCGGCCGCCCTGATCTTCCCGAAGGTCTTCTTCGACGAGTCGGACCCGGCCACCGCGACCCTCCTCTCACTGGCCACGTTCGGTGTCGCGTACGCGGCCCGCCCGGTCGGCGCGCTGTTCCTCGGTCACTTCGGCGACCGGCTCGGCCGCAAGAAGATCATGGTCTTCACGCTGATGCTGATGGGTATCTCGACGTTCCTCATCGGCTGTCTGCCCACCCGGGACCAGGTCGGCGGCCTCGCCCCCGTCCTGCTGGTCCTGTGCCGCGTCCTGCAGGGCATCTCCGCGGCCGGCGAGCAGGCCAGCGCCAACTCCATGACGCTGGAACACGCGCCACCCAACCGGCGCGGCTTCTTCACCAGCTTCACCCTCAGCGGCACCCAGGGGGGCCAGCTCCTCGCGACCCTGGTCTTCCTCCCGATCGCCGCGCTGCCGGAGGACCAGCTGCTCTCCTGGGGCTGGCGCGTGCCGTTCTGGCTGAGCCTCGCGGTCGCCGTCGCCGGCTATGTCATCCGCCGTACGCTCCAGGAGACCCCTGCCTTCACCGCGCAGGCAGCGAGCGAGGGCGTCCCCGCGCTGCCGCTCGCCGTGCTGATGCGCCATCACTGGGCGGACGTCCTGCGGGTCATCGCGGGCGCCCTGATCGCCTCGGTCAGCACGATCTTCACGGTTTGGGCGCTGGCGTACGGCACCAGTGACTCGGTAGGCCTGTCCCGTACCCAGATGCTGTGGGTGGGCGCGCTCGCCAACATCGTCGCCCTCGGCGCGATCCCGGCCTGGGCCACGCTCTCCGACCGCATCGGCCGCCGCCCGGTCTATCTGATCGGCGCCGCGGGCAGCGCCGTCCTGATGTTCGCCTACCTGTGGGCCATCTCCACGGGCTCGTACCCTCTCGTCCTCCTCTTCGGCATCCTCGCCTTCGGTGTGGTCTACAGCGCCGCGAACGGCGTCTGGCCGTCCTTCTACGGCGAGATGTTCTCCACCCGCGTCCGGCTCTCCGGCATGGCGATCGGCACGCAGATCGGCTTCGCCGTCGCCGGGTTCGCGGTCACCTTCGCGGCACAGATCGCGGGCCCGGACGGCGACAACTGGTCGATGGTGGCACTGTTCACCGCGGCGCTGTGCGTCCCGCCGGTGCTGGCCGTGCTCACCGCCCGCGAGACGCACAAGGTGCCGACCGAGCAGCTGGGCGAGCGGGGCGCACAGAACGCCGCACAGCGTGAGGCCGTCACCGCCTGACCCTCCCGCTCCCCCCGGGAAACCCAGGTCCCCGACAGCACAGGGCTGTCGGGGACCTGGCTGTTCTCAGGGGGCGTACCGAGGCACGGTTGACAGCTGACGTTTCCAGCAAGAACATCGGCCGGAACAAGCAGAAAAGAACAGCGCGGCTACACAGAGCCACTCCGCGCACCCCGGCCGGGTTCAGGGGCGGCCGGTGTGCGCGGAGCCCCCGTTGACTATCGTTGCCCGATCACAGCAGTGGATCCCGGCCGTGAGCTGGGCCGACGGGCGCGAGGGCGGGGTACGGGCGTGGCGCGGGACGAGTGGATACGGGTGCCGGTCGGGGACGACGCGGCCCGCTGGGCCACCCGGGGACACTGCCGTCGCGTTCTGCTGGTCGTGCACAACGTCACCGCCGCGACGCGACTCCTCGACGTGCTCCCGCTGTTCGACGACGACTTCCGGGTACAAGTGCTGGTGACGTGCACCGGATCGTCGGCGTTCCGATCGGGTGTCGCCGAGCTGCTCGCCGCCGTCGAAGTGCCTGTGCTGCCTTGGGAGCAGGCGGTCGCGACGCCGGTGTCCCTGGTGATCTCGGCGAGTTTTGGCGGCCAACTCCGCGAATTCTCCGGCAAGTTGACCGTATTGTCCCATGGTGTTGGCTACACTAAGACGCTGGCGATACCGGATACCGGATACCGGATACCGGATACCGGATACCGGACGCCGGGGGCCGGTGCCTGTGTTCGGGATGTCTCCCGAGTGGCTCCTGGACGAGGACGGGGAGCCCATCGCCGACGCGCTGGTGCTGTCGCATCCGGAGCAGTACGAGCGTCTGCGCATCGCCTGTCCCGAGGCGGCGCAGACGGCCGTACTCGCCGGAGACCCGTGCTTCGACCGCATCCTTGCGGCCCGCCCGTACCGCGACCGCTACCGCCGTGCCCTCGGCGTACGGACCGGACAACGGCTGATCCTCCTCAACTCCACCTGGAACCCGGAGTCGCTCTTCGGCGACGGCAGCGGCGATGACGTACTCCCGTCCCTGCTCCCGCGACTGACCGCGGAGTTCCCGGCGGACGAGTACCGGCTCGCGGCCGTGCTGCACCCCAACATCTGGCACGGCCACGGCCCGGGCCAGATCCGCGCCTGGCTGGACCGGGCGCGCCGGGCGGGGCTGACGCTGATCGACCCGCTGGAGGGCTGGCGCCAGGCCGTGATCGCGGCGGACGCGGTGATCGGCGACCACGGCTCGGTCACTTACTACGCCGCCGCGCTCGGCACCCCCGTACTCCTCGGAGCGGCACCACTGTCGGGTCTCGACCCCGCCGCACCCGTCTCCGAGTTCATGCGGGAAGCGCCACGGCTCGCCCCCGGAGCCCCTCTGCTCCCCCAGGTGGAGTCACTGCTCGCCACCCACCGGCCGCTGCCGGGACCCGCCGGGTTCACCAGCTCCGTTCCCGGCGAGTCGGCGGCCCGGCTGCGCCGTCTCTTCTACGACATCATCGGCATCCCCGAGCCGGATGTGCCCGCACTTCTCGAACCGCTCCCGCTGCCGCCCTACGAACCCCCGTCCCGCACCGCACCGTTGCGTGTCCTGACGCGACTTCTCGGCTCGGGCGAGGTCTCGGTCGTGCGGCACGCCGACCCGTGCCCCGAGCCGGAGGGCCCGGGCGAGGCGCACACGGCGGTACACGAGGACACCCGCGATCCGTCCCGACTCGCCCTGGCGGACGTCGTGTTCAGGTACGCCGAGTCCACCGACCCGCGCTTCGGCTCACCGGCACTGTGGACGTCGGAGGTGCTGACCCGTTTCCCGGGGTGCGCGCTCGCCGCCTATGTCACCGGTCCCGGCAGCTGCACCGTCCGCACCCGCGCCGAAGGCCTTCTCCACCTCACCGCCGAGTCGACCGCGGACGCCGATCCGGCCGCGTACGCCTCCGCCCTGCACGCCTGGCTCGCTGCGGGCAAGTCTCTCGATGAACTGGTCGGGCCCGGCCTGGCGATGCGCACCGGCCCGACGCTCCACCGCGTCCGGATCACCCCTGGGGGCCACCGGAGTTGAGGCAGCGCTCGCGCAACGTCCGCAGAGCCGCGAGCTGATACGCGGCCTGTTCCGGTGCGAGGGCCGCGATCGCCTCGTCGACGAGCGACAGCGCGGCCGTGAACTCGCCGCCGGACAGGTGGGTTTCGGCAAGGTCGGTGAGGGTGCGTGCCGTGTTGTACGCCTCTCCGCTCTCCCGGAAGAACCTCAGCGCGCGCTCCAGTCGTTCCAGCGCCTCGTCCCTGCGGTCGAGATTGCGCAGGGCGCGACCGCGGTGGCGCTCCAACAGGGCGCGGGCACGCGGCAGATCGCGGGCGCCCTCGCCGTCGGGGCCGATGCCGTCGAGGATGCCGGACGCCTCCTCGAAGCAGTCGTACGCCTCCTGCCAGCGCCACTGCCTGAGGCGCAGCAGGCCGAGGAACTCGACGGCGGAGGCGTGTCCGCGTACATGTCCGGCCGCACGCTCGTCCGCTGCGGCCGCGAGCGCTTCCGGTTCGGCCTCCTCCCAGCGCCGCAACTCGGTCAGCGTGTGGGCCATTTGGGCGTGCAGCGCGCCGGCCGCGCGGGTTCCCGGGACGTGGGCGTCGGCGGTGCGCGCACCGGTCCGGAGAGCGGGCAGGAGGATGTCGTGGTGGCCCGCTTTGAGCTGGAGCGGCCACAGCGCCTGACAGAGCCGCAGGACGGTGTCCCGGTCGCCGAACTCCTCGGCGGCGTGGACGGCCTGGACGAGGTTGCGTGCTTCGGTGGCGAGCGCGGACACCGCCTCACCCCGGTCCGTGAAGGAGACCGGTGAGGCGCCGGAGGGGACTCGCCAGCTCTCCGGGAGGGCCGCCTGCGCGGCGCCGACAGCCAGGTGCAGATAGCCCTCGACGGTCCGGGACACCGCGGCCGAGCAGCCGGCGATGCCGTCGGTGGCGGCCGCGGCGGCTTCGGCGTGCGCGCGGACGACGGGCCGGTAGTGGTAGCGCCCCGCGCCCGTGCGTTCCAGCAGGAGCGCGTCGGCGAGCTCCTCCAGGATCCGATCCGCCTCGCCCGGCTCGATGTCCGCCGCGCGTGCGGCGGTCGCGGCGTCGAAGGCGGGCCAGTCGTAGAGGCCGGTCAACCGGTAGACGCGGGCCGCGTCGGGGGCCAGCAGCCGGTAGGAGTCCTCGGCCGCCGCGCGCACCGGATCGCTGTCGGGCACGGGTGACCTCTCCGCGGAGGGTGCGGCGAGACGGGGCGCGGCGGCCCGCAGGGCGTACGGCGAGCCGCCGCAACGGTCCAGTACGGCGGGCAGCGTGGCCTTGGCCGCGGTGATCGCGGGCTTGCCGACGAGGTGGGTGAGCAGGTGGACCGCGTCCCGCTTGGCCAGCGGGCCGACCTGGACCGGCAGGGCGTCCACGCCGGTGAGCGGGCGCCGGGTGACGACGACCGTGAAAACCCCGGGTGCGGAGGTCAGCAGGGGCAGGATCTGCGCGGCGGACTGGGCGTGGTCGAGGACGAGCAGCAGGCGCCGGTCGGCCACGTGCCGCCGGAAGCGGTCGGCGCGGTCCGAGGTGGCGGGCGGTATCTCCTCGTCGGGGAGGCCGAGTTGGCGCAGCAGCGAGCTGAGGACAGCTCCGGCGTCACGCGCGCCGGGGCCACGCAGGTCGGCGTAGAGCTGCCCGTCCGGGAAGCGGTCCGCCTGGCGCCAGCCCCAGTGCACGGCCAGTGTGCTGGTGCCCATTCCTTCCCGCCCGTGCAGGAGGGCCACCCGGGGGCTGCCGTCGAAGGTGCGCGAGACCTCCTTGTCGAGGCTCTTCAACGCGTCCTGACGGTCCGTGAAAAAGCGTACGGACGCAGGAAGACGGGGCCGCTCCGGCCGTGAACCGGCTCCGTGAAACGACACCCCTCGGGCGAACAGGGACCAGGTGTGGGCGAGTTGCGGATCGTCGTGCAGTCGCTCGTGCACCAGTTGCGCCACGGAAGTCATCTGCTCCGCGGTCGTCGGCGCGGCGACCTCCCGCCCCGCGATCCGGCGCACCAGTCCTCCGGTGGACTCCCAGGCCCACTTGCCCGCTTCGTTGGCCATTCCCGATCCGACGGCGCCGAGTACCGCCGTGATGGCCCCCAACGAGATGGGATCCAGCATGCCCCCGCACTCCCCGCTTCCGACGCCGCGGCGGTGCCTCCGGATGACACCGTCCGAGATCAACAGTAGTTGCGACACCGCGAGGTGAGGGCCCGTCCTCGACTTTCGGGCGCCGGATCAGCGTTCGCGCGCAATGCCGTACGCGCGCTCCACATGAAGCCGTAGCACCAGACGGCGGTCGCGGACCATCGCCGCCCGGTAGTCGTCCCAGTCGGGATGCTCCCCCAGGACGTCCCGGTAGACGCGGATGAGCTCCTCGACGGTCTCGTCCTGGGGGTCCGCGGCGACGGGCGTGAGGTCGGCCGTGCCCTCGGCGACCGTGTACGCCCACCGGTCCTCGCTGGTCACGTGGTAGGAGGCGCGTAGGTCCCGGCGCAGATTGCGGGTCTTGGCCCGGTCGTCGGTGAGCGAGACCCGGATGATCCGCTCGTCGGGGTAGTAGGCGTGGCTGACGTTCGACAGCTGGGGCCGTCCGTCCTTCTTGAGGGTGACGAGCACCCCGCCCTTGTACTCGGAGAGCAGCGTGAGCAGTGCGTCCTGCGTCGCGTCCTGAGTCATGTGTTCGTCAACCGTCGGGGGGAGACGGACATTCCGAGTAGACACTGTCTACTCGCGGCTGGTAGACAGTGTCTATGAGCGAGCAGGAGGCAGGCTTGAAGGCCCGCCTGATCGAGGTCGGGGTCGATCTGGTGACCGCGGAGGGCGCACAGGCGCTGACCCTGCGGGAGATCGCCCGCCGCGCCGGCGTCTCCCACGGGGCGCCGCGCCGCTACTTCCCGACCCACCTGGAACTGCTGTCGGCCATCGCCCGCCGGGGCTTCACCGACCTCGGGGCCCGGGCGACGGAGGCGGTCGGCCACGGCAGGGAGGCCGGCCCCCGTGCCCAGCTCGCCACGCTCGCGAAGGTCTACCTCGACTTCGCGCTGGCCCACCGCGGAATGTACGAGCTGATGTTCCGTCACGACCTGCTGGAGAGCAACCGGTTGGGCCTGCGGGAGACGAGCCTGCCGATGTTCGGCGCGCTGGTGGACCTGGTCGGCCAGGTGCGCCCCGAGGCCGACGCCCCGGTCGTCGCGGGCGCCCTGTGGGCGAACCTGCACGGGATCGCCCAGCTGTGGGGCTGGGACAGCCTCCAAGTCACCACCGACGCCGATGACTTCGTACCCCTGTTGAATGCCGCGCTGGACGCGCACCTCGGGCCGGAGGAGCGGTGAGGTCACCGGCCCGGCGTCGGCTCACGCTCACGAGCAGTGTCGTCGGGGCCGTGATCGTCGCCCTGGACGGCACCGTACTCACGGTCGCCCAGCCCACGCTGCAACGCGAGCTGAACGCGTCGTTCTCACAGGTCCAGTGGACCAGCACCGGCTATCTCATCGCGGTGGCGAGCCTGTTGGTGTTCGCGGGGCGCCTCGGGGACCGGTACGGCCACCAGCGGCTCTTCGCCATGGGCATCCTGGGCTTCGGCGCAACGTCGGCAGGGATCGGCCTGGCGCCCGGCATCGGCTGGGTGATCGGGCTGCGGGTCGCCCAGGGGATCTTCGGCGCGCTGCTCCAGCCGACCACGCTCGGAATGCTGCGCGCCGCGTATCCGCCGGACCGGCTCGGTATGCCCATCGCGCTGCGCACCAGCGCCATCGGTCTCGCGGCCGCCGCCGGCCCGGTCGTCGGCGGGGCGCTGGTCACCCACCTCGGCTGGCGAGCCGTCTTCTTCCTCAATGTCGTGCCCGCACTCGTCATGGGCACGCTGGTTCTCACCGTCCGGGCCCCGGCGCGGGGCAAAGTCCCGGCGGGCGGGCTCGATCTGTCCGGGGCCTGCCTGCTCGCGGTGGCGCTGGTGTGTCTGGTCCGGACACTGGTCGGGATACCGGAAACCGGCTGGACGACCGCGACAGCACTCGAACTGGTGGTGGTCGCGGCCACGGGAGCCGTGTTCGTACGCCATGAACGCCGGACCGCGAACCCGCTGCTCCCGCCCGATGTGCTCGGCTCCGCGGCCATCGGCGCGGCGCTCGGCATTCTGGTGGCGGCGTCGGCGGCGATGCTCGGCGCGCTGTTCGTCGGCAGGGCTACCGAACACTTGCCCAGTGCTCCACCCTTCAGGGTGGAGGTGTAGGGCATCCTGCCGGTAGCGGCCCGGAGGGGCGCAGCACCATGGCAGGATCGCCTTGTCCGGCAACGTAGTTGTCGGATCTACCGCCGGACGGGCGGGAAGTCAGGCCTGCGGAGGCCGTGTAAGACCGATCCTCACCGGTCGGCAGTGGCCTGTGAAACAGGAACCCGAGGTGGTACCGCGTAGCGGTACGGACCGGAATCTCCTGCCCTCGGGCAGGAGAGGGCGTCAATTCCTGCAGGAAGTCCTGCGTCTGGACCCGCTGCGGACCAGCCTGCACGCGCTGCCGGGGGCCGTCATGATGGTGGTGGGCGCGCCCGTGTCCGCCGTCCTGGCGGTCGTCGTGCGGCACGCTTCCGCGTCCTCGGCGGGGGTGGCGGGCGGACTCCAGCAGACCGCGATGAATGTCGGGCCCACTCTGGGGATCTCCGTGGCGACCACGGTGATGGCCCTCACGGACGGTGTCGCTACGGGGCCGCCGCTGACGGTTCTGGCGGCCGTGTCCGCGATCGGGCTGCCGCTCGCGCTGCGACTGCCAGGGCGTATCGGAACGGTGACCGCCGACCGGCGTCCCCCCACAGGACGCGGTGGAAGTCCGTGCGAGACGATGACAGTGAGGTAGTCCAAGAGCCGCAGCCCGGAGGAGAGCCATGGGACACCTGCGACAAGAGGTCGAGCCGAGCGAGGCGGGCCTGGATGCGAAGGCGCTGGCCCGGCTGGACCAGCACTTCGCCCACCTGGTCGACGACCGGCGACTGCCCGGTTGTCTGGTGGCCCTGTCCCGGCACGGCCGGGTCGCGCACCTCACCGCGTACGGCTGGCGCGACCGGGAGGCCCGACTCCCCGTCGAGACCGACACCTTGTGGCGCATCTACTCGATGACGAAGCCGGTCACCTCGGTCGCCGCGCTGATGCTCCTGGAAGAGGGACACTTCCGACTCGACGACCCGGTCGCCCGTTTCCTCCCCGCGTTCACCCACCCGCGGGTCTACGTCAGCGGGTCCGGCGCCGAGACGAAGACCCGCCCCGCCGAACAACCCCTCCTGATCCGGCACCTGTTGACCCATACCTCGGGCCTGACCTTCGGCTTCTACTACTCGCACCCCGTCGACGCGCTCTACCGCGACGCCGGTCTGGAGTCGTCGGTGGCGCCGGGCGCGGACCTGGCCGGGACCTGCGACGTGTATGCCGGGCTGCCGCTGCAGTTCGAGCCGGGCACCCAGTGGAACTACTCGGTCTCCACCAACGTGCTGGGCCGTCTGATCGAGGTGGTGTCCGGCCGTGACCTCGACGAGTTCCTCGCCGAGCGGATCTTCGGCCCGCTGGGGATGACGGACGCCGGATTCTGTGTCACGGAGAACCAGGCGGACCGGCTCGCCGAGCTCTACGCGGAGGGCGCCGAGGGCCGGATCACCCCGATCGCCGGACTCCCACTGCACGGCCGCCCGCGCTTCGTCTCCGGAAGCGGCGGCATGGTGGCCACCGCCCACGACTATCACCGCTTCATGGAGATGCTCCGTCGCCGCGGCGAACTCGACGGAGTCCGGCTGCTGCGCCCCGAGACCGTGGACTCGATGGTCTCCAACCACCTCCCGGGCAACGCCGACCGCCGTACCTTCGGCAGCCCACTGCACCAGGAACCCGGCAACGCGGGCCTCGGCTTCGGCCTCGGTGTCTCCGTCGTGGTGGACCCCGAGATCACCCAAGCCCCTTCCAGCCAGGGCGCGTTCGGCTGGAGCGGGGTCGCCGGTACGACGTTCTGGGTCGACCCGCGCCAGGACCTGACCGTGCAGTTCTACACCCAGGTCCGCCCGACGTCGTCCCATTCGATCTTTCCCGAGCTCAAGCGGCTCGTGCACGAGGCGGTGTCCGACTGAGCCAGGTCACGTGGCTCGGAAGGTGAAGTCCATCCCGTCCCGGGCAAGTTCGGCCAGCCACTCCTCGGACCGCGCCGCCGTCTCGGCGGCGCGGCTCAGCCCGGGCGGGAGCGAGCCGTCGAGGATGTGGCGGACGCCGAGCGCGAGCGTGCGGGAGACACAGCGGGCCATGGCGCTCTCGTCGGCGGTGCCCACGAGGTCGAGGAGGTAGCGGCCGGACCAGGACTCACCGGAGCCGCCGCGCGCGTCCAGCGAGACGGCGAGCACGACACGGTCGCGGTCCGCGTCGGTCGTCGGGTGGGCCGCCGCCAACTCCTGGGCGAGGACGGCGATACGCCGGTCGTCGCCGGCCTTCAGCTCCTCGAAGACGGCGTCCCAGGCGTGCAGCCAGCCGTCGAGACGGAGGGTGCCCCGGACGAAGGTCTCCGGTCTCCATGCCCCGGGAAGCCCGTACTGGTCGAGGAAGGGAACGCTGTCACGGTTGGGATAGACCTCGAAGGTCTCGCCGTCGATCACGTGGGGTCGGGTCGCCTCCCACGGACGGTCGGCCGTGGTCTCGGCGCCGTCCTCCACGTAACGGGCGGGCGAGCGAAGGGCGTTCAGCACACCCGTCGGCGCCCAGCTGAAGCGGTACCTGAAGTCGTTGGGCACCGCGGGGATGCCGCCGCAGTACGAGGTGAGGCGGTACGAGGCGGTGGACCCGGCGTCGATCGCCTCCCGGGCCCGGGCGATCAGGCTGTGCGCGAAGAGATGGTCGATGCCCGGGTCCAGCCCGCACTCGGTCAGCACCACGACACCCGCCGCCTCGGCCGCGGCCACCTGGTCGAGGACCGCCTCCGACACATAGCTGGAGCAGGCGAAGTGGGCGCCGCGCTCGATACAGACGGTGAGCAGCGAAGCGTGTTCGTGCGCGGGCAGCATGGAGACGACGACATCTCCGCGTACGAGTTCGGCGCTGAGCGCCGGCAGGGTGTACGCGCGGGGCTCGGCCCGTCCGGCCAGTCCCAGCGCCTCCAGGCTACGCAACGCCCGCTCCTCGGTGCGGTGCCACATGCGTACGCGATCGGCGGCGTCGCACGTCGCGGCGAGACCGCTGCCGGTGGACAGGCCCGCACCGATCCAGTGCACGGTGCCACTCGCGGCAGTCACCTCAGGCCTCCCCGAACTTCCCTCGGACGTCACGGAACTCCCCTTCCTCGGCCCCGAGTTCACGGCAGGCCTGATGGAACCGGTCCAGACAGCGCCCCCACGGTCCACCGACCTCGAATTCCAGGAGTTGCGGCGACAGCGCCGCCGAGAAGTCGACGCTCGCCTCCCGGGGCAGCAAGGACGGCAGATTGTCGATGGCGATCAGGTCGAGGGCGGGCCGCTCGCGCACACGACGGACGGGGCGCGTCCAGTCCGTCGTGGTGTCGTAGATCGGCAGCACGTTCAGGGGCGATCCGACGTCGCAGGTCACGTCGCACAGCGTGCTGAGGCGGCGGCCGGGTTCGTCGAGGTCCTTGTCCGTGAGGAAGGGCGGGATCGGCCGGGTCGTCAGCACGGTGTTGACCATCAGCTCGTGCTCCAGCAGGGCCCTTCGGTCCAGATCACGGGTCTCGTCGAGGTCCCAGCAGGTGGGCTCGACCCCGGCCACACCCAGCGCGACCCGGGCACCCCGGCCGCTGCGCCCCAGGGCGCCGATCACCAGAGCCCGTAACTCACCTTCACTGGCGGCGAGGTCGGCGTCCAGCCGCTCCTTCGATGTCGGCCGCAACGGGGCCTTCAGCTCGCCCCGGTGATGCAGCACCGCCAGGGCCGCGCCCAGATATCCGGCCCAGTAGCCGAAGGCGGCGAGCCTGCGCCCCTCGTCGTCCACCAGATACTCGAGGTCGAGCAGAGCCCCGCCCCCGGCGAGGAACCTGCCGAGCAGCGCCTCGGCGCCGGGCTGTCGCTTGTACGCATGCCCGAAGAAGACGTGACGGTGCGTCAACGCGGCGGGCTCATCGGGGATTTCCTTGAGCCCGACGACCACCACGTCCGAGGGTGCCGAGCCCCAGGAGCCGGCCGCCGCGACACCGCACCCGGCCTCCTCGTACGCCTCGATGGGGAACACCCGCTGCGGTGACTCCTCGACCGTTACCGGCACGCCGCTGTCGACGAGCCGTCGGGCGTCCGAGGGCACGATCGGTGTGCGCCGCTCGGTCGTCCGGGTCTCGTGGCGCAGCCACAAGTGGAGCTGTGTCATACGAGGTTGGCCTCCGGGCGCGGGGCGTCGGCGGCGAAACGCTCGACGCTCAGGGGGCCGATGTCGACGAAGGGTACGCGGCCCAGGTACAGATCGCGGACCACCTCGCCGACCGCCGGCCCCTGGAGGAAGCCGTGGCCCGAGAACCCGGTCGCGTAGAGGAAGCGCGAGCATGAACTCGCCTCGCCGATCAGTGCGTTGTGGTCCGGCGTGATCTCGTACAGGCCCGCCCAGCCGCCCGTCCTGCGCAGGTCGAGCAGGGCGGGAGCGCGTCGCCGCATGGCCTCGGCCAGGCGCGGGATCCAGCGGTCATGGGTCCCGGTGGCGAAGCCGGGGGTCTCGTCGGGGTCGGACATGCCGAGGAGGAGGCCGGGGCCCTCGGCGTGGAAGTACAGGCTGGTGGTGAAGTCGATGGTCATGGGGAGGTCGGGCGGCAGTCCCGGGACGGCTTCGGTGACGGCGATCTGGCGGCGCAGCGGCTCCACCGGAAGGTCCACGCCCACCATCGCGCCGACGGCCCGGGACCAGGCGCCGGCCGCGCAGACGACCGTGTCCGTGCTGATGCGGCCCTGGCTGGTGGGGCCACGGCGGTGATGTCGTGGCCGCGCCTCTCGATGCCGGTGACCTCGCAGTGTCGCAGCACCCTCGCGCCATGGCGGCGGGCTCCGGCCGCGTACCCCTGGACCACGGACTCGGGCGTGCAGTGCCCGTCCTCCGGGGAGAAGGCCGCGGCCAGCAGCCCGTCTGTGGTGATCAGCGGCGACAGCCGGTGCGCCTCGGTCGGGTCGATCAGCCGGCTGGGCACCCCGAGCGCGTTCTGCAGCCGTACCCCGCCCTCGAAGGCGGCGACCTCCTCGGGCGTCGAGAGCAGGAACAGATAGCCGACCCGGTGCAGCCCGATGTCCTGGCCGAGTTCCTCGCCGAACCGGGCGAACGCCTCCAGACTTCGGGCGCCGAGCTGGATGTTGAGCTCGTCGGAGAACTGCGCACGCACCCCGCCCGCGGCCCGCGAGGTCGACCCGGAGGCCAGCTCGTCGCGCTCGACCAGGACGACATCCCGTACGCCCGCCCGTGCCAGGTGGTAGGCGATGCTCGTGCCCATCACCCCGCCGCCGATGACGACGACCTCCGCGGTCCTGTTCACCGGCGCGTCCGATCCGCGCGGGCCGCGTCGATCACGGCCCAGGCGGCCGCGGCGTCCTGGATACCGAGCCCGACGCTGGTGTAGAGGACGATGTCGTCGGGATGCCTACGGGCCGGGTGCCGGCCGATGAGTACGGCGCCGAGCGGAATCAGGTCCTCGCGGGCGAGCAGTCCGTCGCGCAGGGCGTCCACCACCGGTCCGGCGTGCTCCGCCGCCGTCGCCGGGTCGTCGACCACCACCGCCGCCGCCCGCCGTACGGTCTCCGCGTCGACCTCGCTCCGGGTGGGCTCGAAGGACCCCACGGTGACGACCACACATCCGGGCGCCAGCCACTCGCCCCGCACGACAGGCGTGCTGCTGAGGGTGCAGGCCGCGATCATGGGCAGGCCGGCGGCGGCTTCCTCGGCCGTGTCGACGGCCTTGGCGGCGACACCGAGTTCGGTGGCGAGGCGCTGTGCCGATTGCGCCCGCCGACCCGGGTTCGGGCTCCACACCCGCACGGACCGCAGCTCCCGCACCCGGGCGACGGCCCGCGCGTGCGCGAGTGCCTGCGTTCCGGAGCCGATCAGGCCCAGTTCCGCGCTGTCGGCGCCGGCCAGCGCGTCGAAGGCGACGGCGCTCGCGGCGGCGGTGCGCAGGGTCGTGACCGCCGTGCCGTCCATGACGGCGGCGAGCTGCCCGGTCACCGGATCGAGCGCGTTGATCACCGCGTGCACCGTGGGCAGTCCGGCCGTCGCGTTGCCCGGGTTGACGCTGCCGAACTTGGCGACGGCCCCGGTGTCCGCGGACAGCCGTGCGAGGTAGGCGAAGACGACGCTGTCGTCGAAGCGGCTGGGGTGCATGATCTTGCCGGGGAGCTCGGCGGTGCCGTCGCCGAGCGCGGTGAACGCCGCGCGCTGCGAGGCGATCGCGGCGTCGATGTCCAGCAGCTCCGTCACCCGGTCCCGGGAGAGGTACAGCACGTCGTCGGTCATTCCTCGTACCTTTCCCCCGCGCACGCCGCTCTCACCCGGCCCGGCGCGTCCGGGTGACGCCCCCGTCCGCCGCGGAACCGCTCAGGACCGGTGGGAAGCCACGGCGTCCAGGTGCGGCAGGAAGTGGTCGAGCCGCTCCCGTTTGGTACGCAGATAGGTGATGTTCTCCGCGCACGGCGGTATCAGCAGCGGAACCTGTTCGGCGACCTTGATGCCGTGGCGTTGCAGCGCCTCCCGCTTGCGCGGGTTGTTCGACAACAGCCGGACGGACCGTACGCCGAGGTCGTGCAGGATGTCCGCCGCGACGCCGTAGTCACGGGCGTCCACCGGGAGGCCGAGGGCGAGATTCGCCTCCACGGTGTCGAGGCCCTCCGACTGGAGCTTCATCGCCTGCAGCTTGGCGAGCAGGCCGATGCCGCGGCCCTCGTGGCCGCGGAGGTAGACGAGGACGCCGCGCCCCTCGGCGACGATGGCGCGCAGCGCCGCGGCGAGCTGGTCGCCGCATTCGCAGTGCGTGGACCCGAAGGCGTCGCCGGTGAGGCACTCCGAATGGAGCCGGGCGAGTACGCCTTCCTTCGCCGCGTCGCCGCCGGCACCGGCCAGATCTCCGACCTCGCCGTAAACCAGGGCCACTTGTTCCTCACCGCGATCGTGGTCCAGGAATCCGACCGCCTGGAAATCGCCGTACACGGTGGGCAGTGGGGCGTTCACGATCCGTTCGACACCTGAGAGGTGTGCGGCCTGGGCGAGTACTTCAAGTTTATCTGTCATGATCTGGTTCCTAAGCAGAGTCGAAAGCAGAGTCGAAAGGCCGTGAAACATGAGTAGTTCGGGAACGCACTCGACGGTGTCCGGTCTGTTGCCGGTGGACACCACGGAGGACGTACGGGAGCGGGGGTCCGGTGTCGCCCGTGAGGTCGCCGTGCTTCCCGTCGGCAGCTTCGAACAGCACGGTCCCTTCCTTCCGTTGGCGACGGACACGCTGGTCGCGTGCGCGATCGCGCGCGAAGTCGCCGCCGCTTATCCGGTGCATCTCCTTCCTCCGGTGACGATCTCCTGTTCGCACGAGCACGCGGCGTGGCCGGGGACCGTCAGCATCTCCTCCGTCACACTCCACGCGGTGATACGGGACATAGCCGACTCGCTCCGCCGCTCGGGCGTCGACACCCTGGTGCTGGTCAACGGGCACGGCGGAAATTACGTACTGGGCAATGTGGTTCAGGAATCCGCCGGCAGTGGCACGCATATGGCGCTTTTCCCCGGCATGGAGGACTGGGACGGGGCGCGGGAGCGGGCCGGTGTACAGACCTCGCTGCTCAGTGATATGCACGCGGGAGAAATCGAGACCTCCATTCTGTTGCACGCTCATCCCGAATTGGTCCGGCCCGGCTACGAGACCTCCGACTTCCTGGCGGACGACCGGCGCCATTTGCTCACCCTCGGCATGTCGGCCTATACCGAGTCCGGCGTCATCGGCCGCCCCTCGATGGCCTCCGCCGAGAAGGGGAAGGAAATCCTGGCCGGGCTGACCGAGGCCTTCGGGGCGTACTTCTCCTTGGTGACCGCGAAGACGCCGCCGTCGGCGGACGCTGACTCTCGGCATTGATCGTGCCCTCCCGCACTCTGCTCCCTGGGGCGCCGCAGCGCCGCGAACCACCGGACGACCAGGACCGCGACGCCGGGCAGGGCGGCGGCGAAGCTGAGCACTCCATAGATCACGGCGACGCTCAGGCCCATGCCGGCGCCCAGCCCGGCGGCACCGAAAGCCCACGCCATGACGCCTTCTCTGGGGCCCCAGCCACCGACGTTCAGCGGCAGCCCCATGGCGAGCAGGGCCAGCAGCGCCAGGGGCAGCAACTGGGCGACGGAGGCGGTGGATCCGGCGACCCGGGCGGCGAGCAGGAACATCGCGAGGTGTCCCGCCAGGACCACGACCGACGAGATCAGCACGCCCGGCCAGTTGCCGCGGGCGAGCAGCGCGCCGCGCGCCTCGGTGAACGCGGCGCGGACGGCCGCGTACCGCGGGGACGGGCCGGACGCCCTGACCCGGCGCACTGCGCCCACCGTCACCACCGCGCACACCGAGACGACGGCCAGGATCAGAGCGAGGTGGCGGGCGTCCGCGAGGACCGGTGACGGCAGGGTGAGCAGGACCGCCGCTCCGACGGCCGCCAACACCGCCTGGCCCGCGGTCCGTTCGAGGACCACCGCGCGGACGCCGCGGCCGATGTCCCCGGCGCTCTGTCCGTGTCGTACGGCACGGTGTACATCGCCGAGGACACCGCCGGGCAGCGCCGCGTTCAGGAACAGCGCACGGTAGTAGTCCGCCACGGCCCCTCCGAGCGGCAGCCGGATCCGCAGCCCACGGGCCACCAGCCACCAGCGCCAGGCACTGAACACCGTGGTGAGCAGACCGAGACCGAGCCCTGCCAGCAGGGTCGGGCCATCCACCCGCCGCAGCCCGTCCAGAAAGACTCCGGTGCCGAGCCGCCAGAGCAGCACGACCAGGATGGCGACGCCGGCGGCGGTGCCGAAGTGGGTACGGAACCTACGGGAGTCGAGCCGGGCACGAAGGGCGCCGGCCTTGCCGCGGGCGCGGGGCGAGTCCGCGTCACCGTGGGCCGGGACGGCGGCCGTAGGCTCGAGGAGGCGGACGGCGCCCGCGCTCGTACCGTTCGTGCGGGTGCGGACCGCGTCCATGGTCGCCTCCGCCGTCTCCACCCCCGCGCTCACGCCGCACCCACCGTCGGCCGGGGCAGCGCCAGCAGGTCACTGTGGTGCACCACCGCCCGCAACTCGCCCGCGGCGCAGGCCGCCAGCCGGGACTGCAGATACGACTCTGCACGCGCCGCCAGCTCGGGTCGCTGCTCGACGGCCGCGCCGACCCAGCCGCGCAGCCACTCCTGCGTGAGCGCGGCGTCGTCGGGGCCGAGCCGCCAGGGGCTCGGATGCACCCGTACCGTCGCGCCGTGCCGGTCGAAGGCCTCGCAGGCCGCGGTGATCGCGTCGGGGCCGAGCAGTTCACCGCGCCGCTGGTGCGCGTTGAACGCCTCGGCGAACTCGGCGTCCAGCGGGTCGGCCGGCGCGAACTCGACGCGTCCCACGACGGAGAGCGTGAGCAGCGCCGGGACTCCGGCGCCCGCGCAGGCCGCCGCGAGCCGGTCGATCTCCTCGAGGGTGAGGACGTCCAGCAGCGCGGACGCCGTCACCAGCGAGGCCCCGGTCAGGGCGTCCGCGGTCAGTCGGCCGATGTCACCGCGCTGTGTGGTGACATCGACCCGGCTGCCGTCGGCGGCCGCGCGGGGCGCTCCCACGGTCGCGAAGTGCAGCAGATAGGGGTCCCGGTCGTGCAGGATCCAGTGCTGGGCGCCGTCGAGACGCGGGGCGAGCCAGCGGCCCATGGAGCCTGTTCCGCAGCCGAGGTCGTGAATGACCAGGTCGCCGCCCCGCCCGGGCCGGTTCGCCAGGCGGATGCGCAGCGGGTCGAGCAGCTCGGGCGCCCGTGCCGCGGCGTCCGGGCCCTCGCGCAACTGGAGCCACTGGGGGGCGTAACGGGGCACGTCGTCGTCGGGCGCACCCTCGCGTTGCCCCGGAACCCCCGGCGCCCCCGCTGTCACACCCACACCCGCACCCGGCAACACATCGGACGCCACCACGTTCGCGTCCTGTCCCGGAACCCCCGACGGAGTCGCCGTCATACTCATGCCGCCCTCCGGGGTTCCTGCGGAAGCCGTCCCAGCACACCGGCCAGGCTCCGGGCGGTGGTCGCCCAGCCGTCCAGCGCGGCGCGGCGCCCACGCGCGGCCGCCTTCAGCCGGCGGCGCACATCGGCCTCGCCGAACCAGCCGCGCAGTTCCGCGGCGAGGGCGGCCGGATCCTCCGGTGGTACGAGGATGCCGGGCACCCCGCCGTCGGGCGCCCGCCCGACCGCTTCGGGAAGCCCGCCGACGTCCGTCGCCAGCACCGGAATCCCGCGCGCGAGCGCCTCGGTGACGGCCATGCCGTACGTCTCGGCATAGGACGTGAGGACCATGAGGTCCGCCGCGGCGTAGCTCGCGTCGAGCTCGGCGCCCGCCTGCGGTCCGGCGAGGTGCAGCCGGTCTCCGAGGCCGTGCTTCTCGATCAGGGCGCGGAGTTGGTCGACGTACGCCGGATCCTGACCGAGTCCGCCGACGCAGACGCAGCTCCAGGGCAGGTCGGTGACGGTGGCGAGGGCCTCGATCAGCCGGTGCTGGCCCTTGCGCGGGGTGACCGCGGCGACGCACAGCAGCCGCGAGACGCCGTCGGTGCCGGAGGCGAGCGGTGCGATGTCGGCGCCGGGCGTGGCGAGATGGACCCGGTCGGGGGCGAGCCCGTGGTGGGCCACGAGCCGCCGCACCGCCCAGTCGCTGGTGGCCACGACGGCCGACACGGCCCGCAGCGTCGTACGTTCCCGGGCGTCCAGCTCGGCGGCCGTCTCGGGCGCGAGCCCCGTCTCGTCACCGAGCGGCAGGTGCACCAGGACGGCCAGGCGCAGCCGTTCGGCCTCGGGGACGATGATCTCGGGGACTCCGCAGGCGACGATCCCGTCGAGGAGGACGGTCGTGTCGTCGGGCAACTCACGGAGCGTACGGGCGAGTTCCGCACGGGCGTCGGCTGCCGGCCGCGGCCAGTTGCCCGCGACGGTGTGCCGGTGGACCTGCCAGCCGAAGCCGGGCAGGTCCAGGCAGAGCCGCCGGTCGTAGGCGTTGCCGCCGCTCGGCGCGGTCGGGTCGTCGACGCCGCCGGGCATGACGAAGTGCACCAGGCGCAGGGACATGGGGATGATCGCGGCGCTCTTGAGAGCCGCATGCTGAACGGGCACGTAGTTCAGGGACGCCCGGTCGTTGCTCGGGGACGCCTGGTCGATGGTCGTGTCGGTCACAGCGCACGCTCGTAACTCGCCCAGGCGATGTGCGACTCGTGCAGGGTGACCGTGATACCCGCGAGGCCGTGCGCGCCCTCGCCCAGTGCCCCGGCGTGCACGCGGTCGGCCAGGCGGTCGGCGATGACCTTGGCCAGGAACTCCGTCGACGTGTTGGTGTTCTTGAAGTCCGGCTCGTTGTCGAGATTGCGGTAGTTCAACGCGCTCACGACGGCGCCGAGTTCCTGCGTGGCCAGTCCGATGTCGACGACGATGTTGTCGTCGTCCAGCTCGGCGCGGCGAAACGTGGCGTCCACCAGGAACGTCGCCCCGTGCAGGCGCTGCGCGGGTCCGAAGACCTCGCCACGGAAGCTGTGAGCGATCATGAGGTGATCGCGGACGGTGATGCTGAACAACGGACGACCCTCCAGGTGCGGCACGTCTGATCCCCTGCCGGGACCACGCCGTCTAGTACGGCTGCCCCGTTCTCCTTGTTCAGCTGCCCGTTCCCCTTTCTTTGGAGTCTTCAGAGGTCAGGCAGGTTGTTCCGTGCTCACACATCGCCGTAGACGACGCGATGGCACATCCCGGGTATCGAACCGGAGGCGAGCTTCGCCATCACGTCGGGCAGCTCCTCGAAGCCGCACTCGCCGGTGACCAGCGCGTCGAAGGCGGGATCGGCGAGCAGTTCGAGGGCGAGCGCGAGCCGGTCGGCGTACGTCCGGCTCGCGCGCCGCGCCGGGGAAACGGAACCCACCTGGCTGCTGCGGATCTGCAGCCGCCGTGAGTGGAAGGCCTCCCCCAGCGGCAGGCTGACCCGCCGGTCGCCGTACCAGCTCAGTTCGAGCACGGTCCCTTCCTGGGCGAGGAGTTCCAGGGACCGGGTGAGCCCCGCTTCGGTGGCGCTGGCGTGCACGACGAGGTCGCATTCGTCCGCGGCGTCCTCAGGGAGCGCGAAGTCGACGCCGAGGGCGCGGGCGATCTCACCGCGCGCGGGATCGGCGTCGACGAGCTGGACCCGTACGCCGGGGAAGCGGGCGAGGAGCGCGGCCACGGAGCAGCCGACCATGCCGCCGCCCACGACGGCGATCCGGTCGCCGACCAGTGGCGCGGCGTCCCACAGGGCGTTCACCGCGGTCTCCACGGTCCCGGCGAGGACGGCGCGGGCGGCGGGGACGGACTCCGGTACGACGGTCACGGCGCTCACCGGGACGACGTACCGCGTCTGGTGTGGATAGAGGCAGAAGACGGTCCGCCCGAGCAGTTCCGCCGGCCCTTCCTCCACTCGGCCGACGCTGAGATAGCCGTACTTCACGGGTGCGGGGAATACGCCGTCCTGGAACGGTGCACGCATCGAGGCATGCTGACTTTCCGGCACGCCACCTCGGAAGACGAGGGTCTCGGTTCCCCGGCTCACCCCGGAGTAGAGGGCGCGCACCAGCACCTCTCCCTCGGTGGGCGCCGGCAGCGCGATCTCGCGTATCTCGCCGTGCCCCGGCGACCGGAGCCAGAAGGCGCGAGCTGAGAGTTCCATGAACGTCCCCCTGAACGAATCAGCAGATCTTCACGTACGGACCGGTGACAAGCCGCGCACTGTACGCGGCGGTGATCGACTCTGTCATCTGGCCGGAGGATGTGCGGTGGCCCTGAACAACACTTACGACGCGAGGCTCCTGGCGCAGGAGACCACAGTAGGAGCGGGTCTTCAGCTCCTGGTGCTGGCTCTGCTGGGCACGGCGATCGGGATGGGGCCTGCGGGCTGGCTGACCGGCCTGGCCTTCGCGCTCGCCACCTGGGCGGTACTGACCCGCGCCCTGCGCCGCTCGCGGCCCCGCTCCTTCGGGCCGGCCAACCGTGTGACCCTCGGCCGGGCGATCCTGGTCGGCGGCGTCACCGCGCTGGTCGCGGACTCCTTCCAGAGCTCGCCCCCGGTGACCCTGCTCGTCGGTCTGACGGCGGTCGCCCTGATCCTGGACGGGGTCGACGGCAAGGTGGCCCGTCGCACCGGAACGTCCACCGCGCTGGGCGCCCGCTTCGACATGGAGGTCGACGCGTTCCTGGTCCTGGTGCTGAGCGTGTACGTCTCCATGTCGCTCGGCCCCTGGGTCCTGCTCATCGGCACCATGCGGTACGCCTTCGTGGCGGCGGCCCGGTTCCTGCCCTGGCTGAACGCCTCGCTGCCGCACAGCATGGCGCGCAAGACGGTGGCAGCCGTGCAGGGAATCGCGCTGCTCGTCGCGGGCGCCGGGGTACTGCCGCACCTGGCGAACGCCGCGACGGTGTTCCTGGCGCTCGCCTCGCTCGTCTGGTCGTTCGGCCGTGACATCGCCTGGCTGTGGCGCACCCACGCCCACGAAACCCGTGCCGCCATCGAGGCCCACGTGGCCCACGAGCAGCGCCACGACTCCCGCGAGCTCGTCGAAGCGCGGTGAAGCGGAGTGCGGTGAAGCCGAGCTCCCGGCGGCTCTTCCAGGGCGGATGCGCATCGCAGCCGCCACTGACCGGCCGGAAGCCGCGGACTGACGGTCAGACAGTTGATAACGATTTGGCAGCCCCACGCTCTATGGCGCGTCAGGGTCCGGATGTGTGAAAGACCGTCTCGTCATCAAAGGCGCCCGCCGGCACAATCTCCGTGACATCTCGGTGACGTTGCCCCGGGACACGCTCCTCGTTCTCACCGGTGAATCGGGTTCGGGTAAGCAGCACAACCGCGAGACCCTCGAAGTACACTTCAAAGACAAGTCCATAGCCGACGTCCTGAGCACGACCATCGAGGAGAGCCTGGACTTCTTCGCCGAGGGCGCCCCCGGACAGGTGGCTGCCCCTCCGCGCTCCCGCACCGGGCAGTTCCTTCGAACGCTTCCGGAGAGGAGCTGAGTGCCATGGAGACGGACACCCAGGCCTGGGAACAGGAGCCGCCTGCGCCCGCTCCGTATCCGGAGGAGGACGACGACGCGCCCAGCGCTCGGCTCACCTCGGGCGGCGCGACGATCGATCAAGTACGGGACTATCTCAAGCAGATCGCCCGGGTCTCCCTCCTCAGCGCCGAGCAGGAGGTGGAGCTGGCGAAGCGGATCGAGGCGGGCCTGTTCGCCGAGCAAAAAATCGAGGAGGACCCGGGCCCGACCCCGGAATTCCGGCGGGAGTTGGAGCTCCTCGCGGCGGACGGACACCTGGCGAAATCCCATCTCGTCGAGGCGAACCTGCGGCTGGTCGTCTCCATCGCCAAGCGCTACAGCAGGCACGGGATGCTGTTCCTGGATCTGATCCAGGAGGGCAATACGGGCTTGATCCGCGCGGTGGAGAAATTCGACTACGCCAAAGGTTTCAAGTTCTCGACCTATGCGACCTGGTGGATCCGACAGGCGATTTCGCGGGCGCTGGCCGACCAGAGCCGGACCATCCGCATTCCCGTCCACATGGTGGAGGTCATCAACAGAATGGCCAAGGTCCGCCGGGAAATGATCCAGGACACCGGGACCGATCCCACGCCGGAGCAGCTGGCGGACAAGCTGGATCTGCCCGTGGAGAGAATCACCGAGATCGACGGCTACACCAAGGAACCCGTCTCGCTGCACATGCCACTGGGCGAGGACGGCGGCACCGAACTCGGCGATGTGCTGGAGGACAGCGAGACGGTCTCCCCGTCGGACATGGTCACGTTCCTGCTGCTGAAGGACGCCATCCAGGACGTCCTCGCCAACATGACCGCCCGCGAGGCCGGGATCATCACCCTGCGCTACGGCCTCGTGGACGGACAGGCAAGGACATTGGAGGAGATCGGCCAGGTGTACGGAGTGACCCGCGAGCGCATCCGCCAGATCGAGTCCAAGACGATGTCCAAGCTGCGCCACCCCTCACGCTCCCAGGCGCTTCGGGACTACCTCGACGTCAGCTGATCCCCGTCCGTTTTCCCATCGGCTTTCTCATCGGCTTTCTCATCGGCGTCGCCACTCCTCGGCCAGCAGTTCGTACGACCGCACCCGGTCGGCATGGGTGTGCGTGATGGTGGTGATCAGCAACTCGTCGGCGCCGGTCGCTTCCCGGAGCTGCTCCAGCTGGTCGGCGACGCGTCCCGGGGAGCCCACGAACTGGGTCTGGACGCGGTCCTCGACCAGCGCCCGGTCCCCGTCGCTCCAGACATGGGCGCGGGCCTGCGCGGGAGTGGGGAACTCGATGGCGCCCTCGGCCGTGCGGATGCTGCGGACCCAGAGTCCGTAGCCGGTGGCGAGCTCACGGGCGGTCTCGTCGTCCTCGGCGACGACCACGTCAGCCGACACGCTGACATAGGGCTTCTCCAGGACGTCGGACGGCCGGAAGGCGGCGCGGTACCCCTCGGCCGCCTCCAGCACCGTCGCCGGGCTGACGTGGTAGTTCGCCGCGAACCGCAGACCGCGTCGACCCGCGACTTCGGCACTCTGCCCGCCGCTGCTGCCCAGGATCCACACCTCTACGTCGGCGCCCTCGCCCGGGACGACATGCGCCTCGACGCCGTCCGCCGACCGGTACGTCCCCGCGAGCAGCGCGAGGATGTCGTCGATCTGCTCGCCGTAGTCCTGCGACTGGGCGTGCGGCTGCTGGAGCAGCGTGCGCTGGAGGGCGATCCGGGGGGAGCCGAGCAGGTGCTCGAAGGAGAACCGGGGCGGGATGCGCAGGCCGTTCGGAGCGCGGCCGTCGACCACGGGGGTCGCGGTCGACAACGGGGCCGCGGGCTGTCCCGGCGGACGTCCGCCGGAGCGGCCGAGGCCCAGGTCGAGGCGGCCGGGGTGCAGGGCGTCGATCAGGCCGAACTCCTCCACCGTGGAGAGCGCCGTGCGGTGGCCGAGCTGCACGGCCCCGGAGCCGAGCCGGATCGTGGAGGTGGCGGAGGCGGTCAGGGCCAGCACCACCGCGGGTGAGGTGCCGGCCACCCCCGGGTTGAGATGGTGCTCGGCGAACCAGTAGCGGGCGTATCCCCATCGCTCGGCCCGCCGGGCCAGCTCGATGGAGTTGCGCAGGGCCTCGGCCGCCGTGGAACCGGAGGAGATCGGGACGAGGTCGAGGACGCCGAGGGGGATGTCGGACATGGGGTGAGACTCCTCAGCGGTCGATGGGGACGGGCGCGGGTGCCGGCGGGGGTGCTGACCCGGGCGACGGGTCGGGCGACGGCTCGGGCGACGGCTCGGGCGACGGCTCGGGCGTGGTGAACACCGGTGCCCAGGGGAACGGCGGATCCGGGATGTCCCGCCGGAGTACCGGCGCGACCTCGGCCTGGAAGCGCTCCAGCGAGTCACGGTGCTGGATGTCGGTCAGTCCGCCCGCATCCGCGTGCAGATGCAGCACCGTGTGCCCGAACCGCTCGTGGTAGCGGTGCACCTTGTCGATGATCTGCTGTGGGCTGCCGATCAGCGCCGAGCTCCGCTGGACGAAGTCCTCCAGAGTCGAGAAGACCGGCTCCAGGCCCAGTCGCTTCTGGAACGCCAAGTTCCCTTCGAACACCGGCCGGTACGCGGCGAGCGCCTCCTGCGAGGTCCGGGCCGCGTAGACGCCCGCGGTCCCCGCGCCCACCGCGATGTCGGCCGGGTCGTGACCGTAGTACTCCCAACGCTCGCGGTAGTGGCGGATCAACTCGGCATACGGCTCGATGGGGTTGGTGACGTTGGCGGAGAAGAGCGGATCGCCGTAGCGGGCGGCGAGATCCACGGATTCCTCGCTCGTCGCACTGCCGTGCCACACCCGGACGGGCTGTTGGAGGGGTCTCGGCCACACCTCCGCGTCGTGGAGCTGCGGACGGAAGCGCGTCGCGGCGGTCACTCTGTCTCGCCGCCAGAGCTGCCGGAACACCTCATAACTCTCGGCGTTGCGGTCCCACTGGTCCTCGGGCGTGACATGGAACAGGTCCCGCTGCGCGGCGCCGTTGCCCTTTCCGATGATCAACTCGAGGCGCCCGCCGGAGAGATGGTCCAAAGTCGCGTAGTCCTCGTACGCGCGTACCGGGTCGAGCAGGCTGAGCGTGGTGACCGCGGTGAACAACCGGATCCGGGAGGTGAGCGCGGCGAGGTGGCTGAGGACGACCGGCGGCGAGGAGGAGATGAACGGCCGCTCGTGCCGCTCCCCCACGCCGAAGCCGTCGAAGCCCAGTTCCTCGGCCAGCAGCGCGTTGTCGATCACCTCGCGGAAGCGGTCATGGGTCGGCTTCTGTACGCCGGTCACCGGATCCGGGGCATGCACGATCAGGGTGATGGCCAGGAACTTCACGAGGCGGCCCGCTCGGCCGGCGCTTCGGCGTCGGGCTGCGCGAGGCCCAGATGGTCGCGCAGGGTGGTGCCCTCGTACTCCGTACGGAACACACCGCGCTCCTGGAGCAGCGGAACCACCGTGTCCGCGAAGGTGTCGAGCCCGCCGGGGGTGATGTGCGGGACGAGGATGAAGCCGTCGGAGGCGTCGGCCTGCACGAAGTCGTTGATGGTCGCGGCGACGGTGGCCGGAGAGCCTATGAAGGACTGGCGGTTGCCGGTCTCGATGACCAGGTCGCGGATGGACCACTTGTTCGCGGCCGCGAGTTCCCGCCACTCGCGGGCGGTGGCCAGCGGGTCGCGGTACATCCGCACCTGGGCGCGGCCGCGCGCGATGGTGTGCTCGCCGAGGTCCGGATCGATGTCGGGAAGCGGGCCGTCCGGGTCGTACGCGGACAGGTCCCGGTTCCAGACGAACTCCAGGTGCTTGATCGCGGTGGCACCACTGACCTGCAGACGGCGCACCTCGCGGGACAGTTCCTCCGCCTCGGCGTCCGTGTCGCCGAGGACGAAGGTCGCGGCGGGCAGGATCAGCAGTTGGTCGCGGGTACGGCCGTACCGGGCGAGTCGGCCCTTGACGTCGGTGTAGAACGCCTGGCCCTCCTTGAGCGTGGCGTACCGGCTGAAGATCGCGTCGGCGCCCGCGGCGGCGAACTCGCGGCCTTCCTCGGAGTCGCCCGCCTGGAAGATCACCGGGCGGCCCTGCGGGCTGCGGGGGACGTTGAACTGCCCCTGGATGTCGAAGTGTTGGCCCTGGTGCACGAAGGCCCCGGCCTTGGCGTCGCGCAGGAAGGTGCCGGTCTCCCGGTCGGCGACGATCTCGTCCCCGTGCCAGGAGTCGAAGAGTTCGTTCGCCGTGGTCAGGAACTCCTTGGCCCGGGAGTAGCGCTCATCCTGCGGGAGGAAGCCGCCGCGGCGGAAGTTCTCGCCGGTGAAGGCGTCCCAGGAGGTGACGACGTTCCAGGCGGCGCGTCCGCCGGAGAGGTGGTCGAGGCTGGCGAACTGACGGGCCACTTCATAGGGCTCGTTGAAGGTGGAGTTGATGGTGCCGGTGAGGCCGAGGTGCTCGGTGACGGCGGCGAGCGCGGTGAGGACGGTGAAGGTGTCCGGGCGTCCGACGACGTCCAAGTCGTAGATCTTGCCGCCCTGTTCCCGCAGACGCAGCCCCTCGGCGAGGAACAGGAAGTCGAACTTGGCGCGCTCGGCGGTCCGTGCGAAGTGCGTGAAGGAGCTGAACTCGATGTGGCTGCCGGCCTCGGGGTCGCTCCATACGGTGGTGTTGTTGACGCCGGGGAAGTGCGCCGCGAGGTGGATCTGCTTGAGGGGCTTGTCCTGTGACGTGCTCATGAGTGGGTCCCTCCGGCTCAGGCGGTGGCGTCGGCGTAGCGGTTGGCGGGACGGGAGAGTCCGAGCAGTCCGCGCAGGGTGTCGGCCTCGTACGACTGCCGGAAGGCGCCGCGGCGCTGGAGCTCCGGGACCAGGCCCTGGGTGATCGCCGGCAGGTCGTGGCCGACGACGGCGGGGCGCAGCCGGAAGCCGGACAGTCCGGACGACTGCAACTCCTGGAGCAGATCGGCGAGTTGCGCGGGTGTGCCGGTGAAGACCCGCGCGTCGCTGGTGTACGGGTAGCCCGCGAGGGAGTCGAGTCGCTCGCGGCGGGCCGCGGCGGTGACGGGGTCGTCGTCCAGGAACACCACGAGGTCGCCGAAGAGGTGGAGGGGTTCGTCGGCGCGTCCCGCGGCGTGGTGCTCGGAGCGGACCGCGGCGACGATGGCGCGCGCTTGCTCGACGTCGTGCGGAGTGACGTAACCGATGTCGGTGGAGCGGCCCAGCAGCCGGAACGGAGCGCCCGTCGCGGTCTCGTGACCGAGCGCGCTGACGAGCGGCTGGCCCTGCGGCGGCCGGGGCGTGATCGAGGGGCCCTTGACGCTGAAGTGCTTGCCCTCGAAGTCGATGTAGTGCAGCTTGTCGCGGTCGACGAAGCGGCCGGTGGCGACGTCACGGATCTCCGCGTCGTCCTCCCAGCTGTCCCAGAGCCGGCGCACCGCTTCGACATGGTCGGCGGCCTCGTCGAAGAGGTCGTCGGTCAGCTCCCGCAGGGCCGGGCCGTCCAGGTCCTCGATGCGGAAGCGCGGAAACGTGCGGCGGCCGAAGTGCGCGGCCTCGTGTCCGCGGGCGGACACCTGCACCCGTACGCCCGCGCGTCCCGTGCTCACATAGTCGAGGGTGGCGATCGCCTTGGAGATGTGGAACGGCTCCGTGTGGGTGACCACCACGGTCGGCACCAGTCCTATATGGCTGGTCAGCGGCGCGACGCGGGCGGCGATGAGGACGGCGTCCAGACGCCCGCGTACCTGGTCGGTGCGGCCGTCGGGTTCGGTGAAGTGAGAGGACTGGAGTCCGAGGGCGTCCTCGATGGTCACGAAGTCGAGCAGGCCGCGCTCGGCCTCCGTGATCAGGTCCGTCCAGTACGAGGCGGTGAGCAGATCCCGGGGGCGGGCCACCGGCTCGCGCCAGGCGGCCGGGTGCCAGCCCGCGCCGTCGAGCGCGACGGCAAGGTGCAGGGCGGCGGGGGAAGAGGGGGAAGTGGGCGCGGAAGAGGGCGCGGAAGTGGGCAGCGAAGATGATGACGAGGACACGAAAGGGGTGCCTTCCTGATCGACCGTACGAGAACGCCCGCCCTCGGAAGAGAGGGCGCGGCGGGGGGTGACAGGTCAGGGACGACAGAGCGCGCCGGCGACACGCTGCAGATCTATGTGCGGCCGGGAGTACAGGTGCACGCGGTGGCGCGGGACGAGCACCATGACGCGGAGACCGGACACAGCTGGCACGTCCGTCACCTCCGCCCTTCCGTCCCGGCGGGCCCGGGGCCGCGCCGACATCATGGTGTCCTCTCAAGCACAACGGCCCGCCCGCGCCGTCTGTTCCGGCTCCGCGCCCGGAGTTCGCACCAGCAGCAAGCTCGTGCGGCGGCGCAGGGTGAAGCCGATCGACTCGTAGAGCCGGATCGCGCCGGTGTTCGCCGCGGAGGCATGGAGGAAGGGCGTGTCTCCGCGCTCCCTGATGCCGGCCGCGATCGCGCGGACCAGCCGGGTGGCCAGGCCCCTGCCGCGCTGGTCAGGATCGGTGCAGACCGCGCTGATCTCCGTCCAGCCGGGCGGGCGCAGACGTTCGCCCGCCATGGCGATCAGGCGGCCGTGGTGCCGGATGCCCAGGTAGGTGCCGAGTTCGACGGTACGGGGCAGGAAGGGACCGGGCCGGGTCAGGGCGATCAGGTCCAGGATCTCGGGTACGTCGTCGGGTCCGAGCCGCACCGCCTCGGGGGCGGGCTCGGCCCGCAGCCCCGCGTCGACCAGTTGTACGCCCTGGCCGTGCTGCACCGTCTGCCAGCCGTCGGGAGCGGTCGGTGCCCCCGACACCGGTGTGACGGTCCCCGGGCCGACCAGCGCGGCCAGGTTCTCCCAGGCACGCGGGTCGGCAGGGTCGGCGAGGGCGGCGAACGGGGAGACGTCCAGAGGGTAGCGGGCGGCGCGTCCGACGCGCTCGGCGAAGGAGGCGTGCGGGCCGGTCAGCGCGGCCCAGGCGGCGTTGTCCAGGATGTGCGCCGCCGCCTGGGTCTGTGGGGTCGGTCGGGCGAAGGTGGACATGGCGGTGCCGTATCTCCAAGGAGGGATGAGGGGCTTCAGGTCTTTCGGGAACCGGTCAGGAGTTGTCGAGCGGCAGCCCGGGCGGGTTGACCTGAGAGGTGCTGACGGCCTCGTTGGAGAGGTTCCAGGCCGCGAGCCACTTCGCGTACTGACCGTTCTCGATCAGGTAGTTGATCGCGTCGGCGACCGGCTCGGCCAGCCCGCTGTCCTTCTTCGCGGTGGCCGCGATCAGCCCCTGGAGCGTCGCGCCAGCACCGGAGAACTTGCCCGCGTTTCGCGTCGGGTTGGGCGTCTTCGCCACCTGCGTGATGTGGTACGAGATGCCGGGGTTGGGCCCGAAGTAGGCGTCGATCTTTCCGCTGGACAGCGCCAGATAGACGCTGTTGTTGTCCTGGAAGTACTTGACCGTGAGCTTCTTTCCCTCCTTCGCGAGCTTCGCCTTCCACTCCAGCAGGATCTTCTCCTGGTTGGTGCCGGCGCCCACGGAAACGGTCTTGCCGGCCAGGTTCTCGTAGTCGTCGTCGAAGTTCCAGGTGCTCTTCTTCAACACCTCGAAGGCGAGGTTGTCCTGTCGGTAGGAGGCGAACTCGTACTTCTTCTTGCGCTCCTCGGTGTCGGTGACGTTCGAGAAGGCGACGTCGACCCTGCCGCTGTCTATACCGACGAACAGGTTCTCCCAGGTCGAGTTCTTGACCTCGGGCCGCAGCCCGAGCACCGCGGCGACCAGTCTGCCCAGATCGGGTTCGGCGCCGGTGAGGGTCTTCTGGTCCTCGCCCACGTACGCCAGCGGGGGAAACCCGGCGGGCAGGGCGCCGACGCCCACGACCAGCTTGCCGCTCTTGGCCACCGACTCGGGCAGTTCGGCGCTGATGGACTTGACCTCGGAGACCTTGAGGTCGGTCTGCTGGGCGGCGCCGTTGGACAGCGCGCCCACGGTGACCGTACCGGCGGAGGCGCTGTCCGTCCTGGTGGCCGCGTCGCTGTCGCCCCCGCACGCGGCGAGCCCGGTGGCGAGGGTGACGACGGCGGCGGACGCGGTGACGCCACGGAGGAGTCTGCTGCGGAGGGTGAGGGTACGCATGGCTGTCCTTGTTCGGGGTGCGGTGACGGGTGAAAAGCGACCGGCGAAAGCGAAAGGTGAGACGTGAGAGGTGAGAGGTGAGGAGTAGGAAACAAGAAGTGAGAGGCGAGGGGCTGGGTCAGAGGACCTTGCTCAGGAAGTCTCTGGTCCGCTCGTGTTTCGGCCGGTCCAACACCTGGGCGGGCGGGCCCTGTTCGACGATCCGCCCTTCGTCGAGGAAGACGATCCGGTCGGCGACCTCGCGGGCGAACCCGATCTCGTGGGTGACGATGACGAGGGTGGTGCCGCTGGTGGCCAGGTCCTTGATGACGGCCAGTACCTCGCCGACCAGTTCGGGGTCGAGAGCGGAGGTGGGTTCGTCGAAGAGGATGACTCCGGGCCGTAGAGCGAGGGCGCGGGCGATGGCCACCCGCTGCTGCTGACCGCCCGACAACTGGCGTGGATAGGCGGCGGTCTTGTCGGCCAGACCCACCCGGCCCAGCAGGGTGAGCGCCAGCTCCCGGGCCTCAGGCTTGCTCAGCCGGCCGGTGGCCACCGGGGCGGCCGCCACGTTGTCCAGCACCGTCAGATGCGGGAACAGGTTGAAGTTCTGGAAGACGAAGCCGATCCGGCTGCGCTGGGCCAGGATCGCCCGCTCGCTCAGCTCCTTGAGCCGCTCGCCGTGCCGACGTACGCCGATCAGCTCGCCGTTCAGGCTGACATGGCCGATCTCAGGCTTCTCCAGGTGGTTGATCACCCGCAGCAGGGTGGACTTGCCGGAGCCCGACGGTCCGACGATCACCGTGACCTCTCCGGGCTCCACGGTCAACTCCACGCCGTCCAGAACGCGTTGAGATCCGTACCACTTGTGCACGTCGTGGACCTCGATCAGTGCCTTGGTGGTCATGTCGCCGTCTCCCTTCGGACGCGGGCCCGCAGGTCGCCCAGACCGGTCCGCACCTTCTGCAACGGGGTCGGCGGCAAGGTGCGCAGGGCGCCCCGCGAGTAGTACCGCTCGACGTAGAACTGGACGACGGAGACGACGCTCGTGAGGATCAGGTACCAGGTGGTGGCGACCAGGAGCAGCGGCACAATGTCGCCGGGGTAGGTGCTGCCCATGCTCTGCACCGAGCCGAAGAGGTCGAGCAGCGAGACGTAGAAGACCAGCGAGGTGGCCTTGATCAGGCCGATCAGCTGGTTGACGTAGTTCGGGGTGACGGAGCGCAGCGCCTGCGGGAACACGATCTTCCTGAACTGGTACCCCTTGGGCAGCCCGAGTGCGGAGGCCGCCTCGTGCTGGCCCTGGTCGACCGCGAGGATGCCGCCGCGCACCACTTCGGCCGCGTACGCCGCCTCGTTGAGGCTCAGTCCGACGACCGCGACGACCATGTCGGTGGCGAGCCGGGACTCGTCGAAGGTGAAGAAGGCCGGACCGAACGGGACTCCGAGGCTCAGGGTCTGGTAGAGCGCACTGAAGTTGTAGAGGAAGAGCAGGACGACGATCAGCGGTACCGAACGGAACAGCCAGATGTAGACCCAGCTCACCGCCCGCAGCACCGGACTCCTGGAGAGCCTGGCCAAGGCGAGCACGACGCCGCCGAGCAGACCCAACACCGCGCTGTACGCGGCCACTTCGAGGGTGATCAGCAGACCGTCGAGAATCGTCGGACGCAGGAACCAGTACGGGAATCGGTCCCATTGGAAGAAGGGGTTGGTCGCCAGCCCGTGGGTGATCTGCGCGACCACGACGAGCACGATCGCCGAAGCGATCCAGCGGCCCGGCCGGCGCAGCGGCAGCACTCGCTGCGCCGCCGATGGCGTCGGCTTGACCACAGGTGCGGGAGGCGGCTCTGCCGTGTCCAACTGCACGGCAGAGCCCAAGGGTTCACTCATGGAGGGCTCCAGGCGACTCGTACTCCCCCGGGGCGCGCAGGGGAAACAGGCCCGATACGGGGGCAAGGAGGGGAAGCTCACCGGGAGTTCGCCGGGACAGCGGCGAACACCAGCGGTTCAGAGCTCAGCGAAGAAGAAAGAAGAAGAAAAGCGAAAGGGCAGCGGTGCGACCGGGGTCAGCCCTGACAGAGACGGCCGGTGCCGCGACAGGTACAACACCATGCGGTGTCGGCGCGGCCGCCCTCGGCGAGGAGCAGCTCGGGGCGACGGTTCGCGGGCATGGACGCGCAGCCGTGGCGCCGCGAAGCGGTCGTCCCCGGGGCTGCGTACATCGCGGTCACCGTCACCATTCCACCCCGCGGGGCCTCGCGCTCACCGGAACGCATCCGGTCCAATGCGGCGTAAGTTAGGCACGCCGTCAAACGAATGTCAACGCCGACCGGCCCGTGTGACCACGTCGTGAGACCGCGCGGATGCCTTCTTGACGACTCACCGGAGCGCACCGAGACTGACGGGGACGGTCACGATTGTCAGCGCCCGTCGTATCGGGGTTTCCCGTACGACGCGGTTATCGGCCCCGGCCCGCTGGCAGGCAACCCTTCCACCGCGACGGGGTGCCCCGGGTGACGACCGGGTTCCGCCGGAGCGGCGGGGCAAGCGTGGTCTCGCCTCTCGCGAGCCCCGGACACGGGAGCGGTGGGAATGTGACCAGGAACGGTCTGACGAGACGTCTGCACATCGACCTGCAGCGGGTTTCCAGCGCGTACTAGACCGTCGCGTCCCACGATCCGGACCGGCACGTCAGCGCAGTCACTCCGTTCCGCCGCTGCCGCCCATGAGGCGGCCGGGGCTTCGTCGTTCCCGTGGAGAGTCATGCCCGAGACAGTTTCGCTCACTTCGCACGCAGGCACCGCAGGCCCGTGCGCCCCAACCCCGCGCGTCGCGGGCTCAGTTGCCCCGAATCCCCGGGGCGCCCTCGCGTCCCCTCGCCCGCACCGCATCCGCAGCCGCATCGGCGTGGGCCTGGCCGGCGGCTTCTACCCGGCACCGCACCGCTATCAGCTGTACCTCTCCGAGGGCTGTCCGTGCTCGCTGCGCATCTCGATCACCCTCGACCTGCTCGGCCTGCGTGACTCGGTCGCTACGACGCTGCTGGCGCTCCCCGCGGAATCAACGGAAACCTCGCAGCCACCTGCCGCGTTCACCGCACTGCGCAGCGCGTACGAGGCCACGTGGCACCACTACGACGGTCCACTCATCGCGCCCGCGCTGTGCGACCGTTGGAGCGGACGCATCGTCAGCAATCACACCCCCGACATCCTGCGCGACCTCGCCGGACTCCTGACCGGCCGCGACGACGCCTGCCTGCCTCGGCTCCACCCACCGGCCCTCGCCGCCGACATCAACGCCTTCCGTGAGCTCCTCGACCGGGACGTCACCTCTACCGCGCGGCCGGAGGTCCTGTCGGCGACGCTGGACCGGCTGAACCGGCAACTCGCCTCGCACACCTACGCGTTGGGCGACAAGCTGACGGCCGCAGACGTCGACCTCTGGGTCGCACTCGCCCAACTCAAGGCCCCTGACACCCTTTGCGGGTACGACCGGCTCCAGGCCTACGTACGACGGCTCGACGCCCACACGGCGTTCACGCGCCCGTCCCACGCCGACGCGCGGCAAACGTAACGTCCGTCGAGGTGCGAGTTACGCCTTGGCGCGGGTGAAGGCGAGCGTGCTGGTGACCGTGGCCAGGCCGCGGATCATGCCCATCTGGTTGTGATCCATTCCGAACTGGTCGCGGTCCACGGTGAAGTCCGCGGTGAGCGTGACGGCATCGGCGCCGGACTCGGTGACGCGCGCGGTGACGGACTGCGGACGGCTGATGCCGCGCACGGTCAACTGGCCGTCGATCTCGACGGTGTCGTCCTGACCGACGGCGGTGGCGTGGACGGCGAAGGTGATCGTGGGGTGCCGGTCCGCGTCGAAGAGGTCGGCGCCGCGGAGGTGCGTGTCGCGCTTGGCGTTCTTGGTGTCCAGGGACGCGACGTCCAGAGTGATGGTGCCGTTCGCGGTCCCGTCGGGCTGGACCTCGCCCTCTCCGGTGACACCGGTGAAGGTGCCCTTGACGGTGACCATGCCCCACATCGTCTTGTGCTTGATGGCGACGGTGGAACGGGCGGGGTCGAGCTGCCAGAGGCCGGTTTCTACGGCGACGGTCATGAGGGTTCTCCAGACGGTTACAGGTCGTACACAAGGAGTGTGAGGAGGACGACCGAGGTCATCCAATTTTGGATGACTGAACGCTAGCCTGTTCTTCAAATTTGGACAACCGGTAGACTGCGACACCATGGCCGACTCCTCCGCCCCCGCCGATCCGCCCGAACGCGAGCACACGGGCGACGACGGACTGCTGCCCGCCGAGCTGCGGGCCTGGATGCGCCTGCTGGCGGCGGCCGGAGCGATCGAGCAGCAGCTGCGCGCACGGGTCAAGGACGCACTCGGTGTCTCGCACGACGAATTCCTGGTGCTGTGCCTGCTCGCGGACCAGCCCGGCTCCGGTCTGCGGATGACGCAGATCGCGGAGCTGCTGGGCCGTCCCAAGACGCGGCTGACCTATCAGGTGGCCTGCCTCCAGCACGCCGGCCTGATCACCAGGCGCTCGGCGTGCGGGGACCGGCGGGGTATCGAGGTTGCGCTCACGGACAAGGCGCGCACCCTGCTGCGCGATTCCTCGCGCCCCCTGGCCGACGCCGTCTCCCAGGCCATCGCCCAGACGGCCTGCGCACAGCGGTACGACGCGCTGCACGAGCTGTTGCCGCTCGCCCCGGCCGCCGACGGGGAGCACCCCCTCCGGAAGGCGGAGTAACCCGCTCACCAGGGGTCCGTACACACACCCGGACACCGACCGGCCGGGCCGTACGCCATCCGACGTACTCCGATCTTCGTAGTCGCGATCGGACTCCGGTTGGACGCGGTAGCCGACCGCTTTCTAGGGTCGAACGCAAGTCCACGGTCGCCGGTGCAGCTCAGCGGTGGACCGTCCGGAGTTCGGGCTGCCCGCCGAAGGAGTCCACCGCGTGTCGCGCCATCCCTCACTCATCGCCCAGCCGCTGAAGCGCACCTTCTGGACGCTGTCCGCCTGGGAGGACGAGCAGGCCCTCTACACGTACGCGAAGACCGAACCGCACCGGTCGATCATGAAGGGGTCCAGCCAAGGTAAGCCCAAAAAGGGGCAGTGGGATGATCTTGGCTGGACCCCTACTGGCGGCGCGGAATGGAGCCGTCGTCTGGGACCAGCTGCACCTGATGCTGCTGAAGAAGCTGCGGGTCGCGGGGGAGATCGACCGGTCCCGGGGAAGATTGACTGGTCTCGGACGAAGCTCGACTCTTCCCACGCCCCGTCAATAGCGTTCTGCCCTCAATGTGCTGCCCGGCTGGAGAACACCACCCAGCGGTTCAGTACGGCAGCGCGCTGTTCACAGCCACGGCAAGGTCGCAGTCCAGCGCGATAGGTAACCTTCTTGACCACGTCCCCCATACCGATCTCTCGTGCCCAGACGAGCCCGCAGGGTCGTTCAGGGCCTGCGGCCGTGAAAGGTGCGGCGCAGGTCACTCACCCAGGCGTCGGGATTCTCCCAGGGGATGAAGTGGCCGCCGTGGTCGTGGGCGTTGACGTTGACGTGGTTGAACCAATCGGCCTGCAGGCCGGTCTTGAATGCCCGGACGCGCTCGTCGGCGGTCTGGATGCCGGGCGGGTTCTCGTACGTGACGAAGGTGAGGCCGACCGGGGTCTGCACGACCGGGGTGCGGTCGTGGGCGGGAGCCCAGGGGTAGCGGTTGGCATTGGCGTAGTAACGCATCGACGTGGCGATGGAGTTGTTCACCCAGTAGATCGTGGCGTGGGTGAGCAGGTCGTCCTTGGTGAAGACGGACTCCACGTCGCCGCCGTTGTCGCTCCAGGCGTTCCAGCGCTCCAGCAGCCAGGCGAGCAGTCCGGCGGGTGAGTCGCTCAGCCCGTGGGCCAGGGTGGCGCCGTCGAGCATGTGCACGGCGAGGTGGGACGCCGAGCGGTGGTCCAGCTCGATGATGCGGGCGCGGACGTCGGCGGGCTGGTCGTCGGTGAGGGGCCGATTCCGGGCGAAGTCCCAGGCGCGGGGGCCGGTGAAGAAGTCGAGCGGCAGCCCGGAGCCGATGTGGATGCCGTACAGCTCGTCGGCGTACTTGTGGCCGAGCTGGCTGGAGACGATCCCGCCGATGTCGCAGCCCCCGGCGGCGTACTTCTCGTATCCCAGGGTCTCGGTCATCAGGGTGTGCCACAGGTCGGCGACCTTCCAGAAGTTGACGTCCGAAAAGCCGGTGAGCGGGCCGGGGAAACCGAAGCCGGGCAGGGACGGCACGATGACGTCGAACGCGTCGGCGGGGTCACCGCCGAACGCGGCCGGGTCGGCGAGCGGGTCGATCACCTTCGACCAGTGCCAGAACGTCCACGGCCAGCCGTGGGTGAGGATCAACGGGATCGGGCGAGGGCCGCGGCCGGGCTTGCCCATGAAGTGCACCGGGACACCGGCGACGCTCACCTGGTAGTGCTCGTAGATGTTGATGGCGGCCTCGGCCTTGCGCCAGTCGTAGCCGTCCCGCCAGTAGGCGACCAGCTCACGGAGATAACTGTCCGGGACGCCGTAGGACCAGTCCCCATTCCCTTCGTCCAGCGGCGGACGGGTCAATGTGAGACGGGCGCGCAGGTCATCGAGGACCTTGTCGGACACGTGGATCGGGGTGGGCTCCAGGGGGAAGGCGTGAGGGGTGGTCATGGCATGGTTCCTTACTGGGTAGAGGAAGCGGTGTCGTCGGCCTGTTGGGTGGTGGGGCGGTGAGCCGGGCCATTTCGAGGAGTGCGGGCAGCGACGCGGCGAGTGCCTGCCGGTGGTGCGGGTCGAGCCGGCCGGCCAGGGCGGCCAGGCGACCGATGCGCTCCTTTCGCCGCGACTCGACCACCTTGGCACCGGCGCGGACACTCAACGGCTCTGACGATAGGACGTTTCCACATCCACCCCGGGGCGGCGTTTCATAGGTGGTCGCTCGTGAAACACCCGCCGCGCGGCGACCCACCTGTGGCAAACATGTTTCATGAGTGGTTGCAGACGACTGGCCGACTGAAACACCCACACGAAACAGTTCGTGGTCGTGAGCGACGACTTCAAGCGTGCGGAATCGACGCATGGTGGCCACCGACAACGCCTCGTACTCCGACATGGTGTTCGGGCTGTTCACGATGCTGGGATACAACTTCTCGCCGCGCTTCAAGGACCTCAACGACCAGCGGTTCTGGCGGGCGGAGATGCCCGGAGTGGAGACCGGCGACTACGGGCCGCTGGAGGACCTGGCCCGCAACAAGGTGAACCTGAACAAGGTCACCACGCACTGGCCGGACATGCTGCGGGTCACGGGCTCGCTGGTGACTGGGCAGGTCCGTGCGTACGACCTGCTGCGGATGTTCGGCCGCGAGGGGCGGCCGACTCCGTTGGGCCAGACGTTCGCCGAGTACGGGCGGATCGCCAAGACCCTGCACCTGCTGCGGGTCGTCGACCCGGTCGACGACGCCTACCGGCGTCAGATGAACCGGCAACTGACCGTCCAGGAGTCGCGGCACAAGCTCGCCCGGGACATCTGCCACGGCAAGCGCGGCCAGATCACGCAGGCGTACCAAACGGGGCAGGAGGACCAGCTCGGTGCGCTCGGCCTGGTCCTCAATGCCGCCGTGCTCTGGACGACCCTCTACATCGACGCCGCCATCGCTCAACTCCGCGCCGAGGCCATGAGATCCGCGACGAGGACATCGCCCGGCTCTCCCCACTCAAGCACCGCAACCTCAACGTGCTCGGCCGCTACAGCTTCGCCGCGTCCGTCCCGCGCGACGGGCTGCGGCCCTTGCGTGCCCCGGACGCGCCCGCCCTGGACGAGGACGACGACGGCAGCGAGGATCTGTGAACTGTGCCGATCTTCATCCATGCCGCTCAGGGTCGGGTGCGGATTCCCTCGTAAAGGAGGTCGAGCACCCGGCTCACCTGATCGCGGTCCTCGATCACAGCCGCGACCATGGCGATACCGCTGAGGGACACCACCACATCGTCCGGTTCGACCTCGGGACGCGTGGCCCCCGCGGCCGCGGTTGCCGCCAGTAGCGTGCCGACGGCTTCGTCGACCCGCCTGCGGCTCTGCGCGAACGGGTCACCGCCCGCGGCCACGACGGCTCCGATCGCCTCCGCCAGGCCGATCTTGGTGGCCCAGTAGTCGACGAATCGGTCCATCCAGGTCCGCAGGGCGTCCTGGGGTGGTGCCTGCTCCAGCAGTTCCGCGGCCGCGGCGCACACGGCATCCAGTTCCGAGCGGTAGGCCGCCTCGATGAGGTCTTCGCGTGCCGGGAAGTGGCGGTAGACGGTGCCGACCCCGACGCCGGCCTGCTTGGCGATCTCGGTGAAGGGGACGTCCGGACCCCGCTCCACGAACAGGTGCAGCGCCACCTCGAGGATGCGGGCGCGGTTGCGCTGCCCGTCCGCGCGCGGTCTGCGCTGCGTCGTCCCGGTTCCGGTCACCGTCACCCCTAAGAAGCGGAATCCATTCCACTTGCATGGTACGCCCGGAGCGGGGCCCTCAGGCCCTGGCCGGGGGTCGGACGGCCGGACAGCCGGACAGCCGGACGGCCGGGAGCCGATCCCCGCAGTACGGGGTACACCGGCCCACACCCGAGCTTCAAGCTGCGGCCACGTCGAGCCTCCGCTTGCATCCGGAACGCATTCCGGTTAACTTGGCATTAACCGGAACAGATTCCGGATAACGATACGGCCCCCGCGACAGTGGCCCGCAAAACGCCTCCACGGGAAACGCCGACACGAACGGAGACACCCCCCCATGAACACCCACCAGCGCTTCACAACGCCCTTCGGCTTCCACAGCACCGCGAGCGAGGTCATCCAGGGCGTCGACCTGGCCGGCAAGCGCGCCATCGTCACCGGTGCCACCTCCGGAATCGGCGTGGAGACGGCCCGCGCCCTGGCCGGCGCCGGAGCCGACGTCACCCTCGCCGTCCGCAACGTCGAGGCCGGCCACCGCGTCGCCGCGGAGATCACGGCCAAGACCGGCAACCCCGAGGTGACCGCCGCACCGCTTCAGCTGGCCGACCAGGCCGCGGTCGCGTCGTTCACCGACGCCTGGCAGGGCCCGCTGCACATCCTGGTCAACAACGCTGGGGTCATGGCGCTGCCCGAGCTGCAGCGCACCCCCGAGGGCTGGGAGCTGCAGTTCGCCACCAACTACCTCGGGCACTTCAATCTGGCCCTCGGCCTCCACGAGGCGCTCGCCGCCGCGGGCGGCGCGCGCCTCGTCTCCCTGACCTCCATCGGCCACGTCTTCTCCCCGGTCGCCTTCGACGACGTCAACTTCGAGCGCCGCCCCTACGAGGAGTGGCCCGCCTACGGCCAGGCCAAGACCGCCAACTCGCTGCT
This sequence comes from Streptomyces sp. SD15, assembly GCF_054462255.1. Taxonomy (NCBI): domain Bacteria; kingdom Bacillati; phylum Actinomycetota; class Actinomycetes; order Kitasatosporales; family Streptomycetaceae; genus Streptomyces; species Streptomyces sp. SD15. The sequence continues at coordinate 144,025 of NZ_JBTLMO010000001.1, forward strand.
GGCCGTGGAGGCGGCCACACGCTGGGCCGACGACGGCATCACCGCCAACGCCGTCATGCCTGGCGGCATCCGCACCGGCCTCCAGCGCCACCAGGAGGGCAACATGACGCCGGAGATCGAGGCGGCCTTCGCCGACTTCAACTGGAAGACCGTCGAGGAGGGCGCCGCCACCTCGGTGCTGGTGGCCGCGTCCCCGCTGCTCGAGGGCGTCACCGGCCGCTACTTCGAGGACTGCAACGAAGCTGTGGTCAAGCCCGACCTCGACCCCTCCGCGACCACCGGTGTGCTCCCCTACGCACTCGACGCGGATGATGCGGCGCGGCTGTGGGACCTCGGCACCAAGATGCTCCACGCGTAAGACACCCCGCCCCCGAAAGGAACCCTCACTGCCATGAACATCCAAGGAAAGACAGCTTTGATCGCGGGGGCCACGTCCGAGCTGGGCCGGGGGGGGTGGCCCGCCACTTCGCCGAGCGCGGAGCGAACGTCGCCCTCCTCGGACGCCGCCGTGAGCTCGCCGAGAAACTCGCCGCCGGCATCGGCGACAACGCGGTCGGGCTCGGGGTCGACATCACCGACCCCGACCAGGTGGCCGCGGCCGTCCGGGCGACCCTCGACCGGTTCGGCAGGATCGACATCGACGTCAACACCGCGGGCTACATCGACACGATTCCGCTGACCACGGCCGACGGAAAGCCCACCGACCCGGCGGGCTTCACCCGGATGTTCGCCACGAACGTCGTGGGCACCTTCAATGTCATGAGCCAGGCTGCCGCGGCCATGCTCGAGTGGCACCAGCGCTACCGAGGCCCTGGCGTGATGATCTACTGGCATGTTGAGCGGAAGTCGGTGTGCATCTACTCCCAGCTCAAGTCGTGTTCGGCCTCCGAGGTCGCGTCGATGATCGAGGGCGTGCTGAGGCACTGCACCGACATGGAGGTGGACCGGCAGTACACCGACACCCACGGCGCCTCCATCGCCGGGTTCGCCTTCGCTCACATGCTCGACTTCAAGTTGATGCCTCGTCTGAAGAACATCGGCTCGGCGAAGCTGTACCGGCCGGCGGCCGGTCAGGACGACCAGTGGCCGAACCTGGGTCCGGTGCTCTCCACCAAGACGATCGACTGGGACCTGATCGCCCAGCAGTACGACCAGATCGTGAAGTACACCACCGCCCTGCGGCTGGGCACCGCTGAGGCCGAGCAGGTCCTGCGGCGCTTCACTCGGGGTGGGCCGAAACACCCGACGTACCGGGCGATCGAGGAGCTCGGGCGGGCGGTGCGGACCTCGTTCGTCTGTGACTACCTGGCCGACGTCGAGATGCGGCAGGAGATTCACGAGGGGTTGCAGGTGGTGGAGAACTGGAACTCGGCGAACAAGGACCTCTTCTACGGCAAGGACGGTGACCTGGCCGGTTCGGACAAGGAGTCCCAGGAGGTGTCCATGCTCGCGCTGCACCTGCTCCAGTCCGCTCTGGTGCACGTCAACACTCTGCTGATGCAGGAGGTCCTGGCCGATCCGAAGTGGGCAGACAAGCTGACCGACGCGGACCGCCGGGCGCTGTCGCCGCTGTTCTGGACCCATGTGAATCCGTACGGCCGGTTCGAGCTGGACATGAACAGCCGTCTCGATCTGGACCTGTCCGTCCGGGTGACGATGCCCGGTCCGCGTACCCCGCAGGGTGAGGCGGCGGCAGCTCCGGCGTGACGCCCGGGCTCCGGGCCTGGCTGGAGCCGGGTGAAGACGCCGTTGCTCGGTACTCACGTTCCGCTACGAAACATGTGGCTTTACCGGCAGTGTCCGCCCTGACTACGGGTGGCGTTGTCCCGGCCGGTGCTGGGGGCTGCTGAGGGTCCAGGAGGCGAGGAGGTCGAGGGCCTGTCTGGATGCTGATGCGGCCTCGGTGGTGTACAGAAACAGCGCGGTCTCGCTGTCGCCGGGAAGGGTGAGGGTTTCGTACTCGACGGTGAGTTGACCGACGAGGGGATGCAGGAGCCTCTTTGAGCCGTGGGTGCGCTGGTGCACGCGGTGTTGCTGCCACCAGTGGTCGAAGTCGTCGCTGCGCTCTCTCAGTTCGGCGATGAGTTCTTGTGTGGCCTGGTCGCCGGAGTCGCGGCCGGCGTCCAGGCGTAGGTTCTCCACTGCGGCGCGGGCCTGGATCTCCCAGTCGATGAACAGGGCGCGCGCGTCCTGGTCGAGGAAGAGCCAGCGCGCGTAGTTCCGTTCGCCGGGCGGCATGGCATCGAAGTCGGTGAAGAGTGCTTTGGCCATCCGGTTCGCGCCGAGGACGTCGGTGCGGCGTCCCAGGATGAGTGCGGGGCTGCCGTCCAGGCACTCCAGCAGTTGGTGGAGGCCGGGGCGCAGGCGCTGCACGCTGGGGGTGCGCCGCCGTGCGGGGGCGGTGGTGGTGTCGATGAGGTCGTTGAGGTGGGCCTGGCTTGCGGCGTCGAGGCCGAGGGCGTGTCCGATGGCTTCGACGACAGCGGGCGAGGGGGTGATGCGGCGCCCCTGTTCGAGGCGGGCGTAGTAGTCGGCGGAGACGCCGGCCAGGCGGGCGACCTCCTCTCGCCGCAGCCCGGGGACGCGGCGCACGCGCCCGTCGGGGGGCAGGCCGGCTCGTGCGGGGTCGCACTGGGCGCGGGCGCGTTTGAGGAAGTCCGCGAGCTCGCGGTTGGGGGAGGCCATGACCTCAGTGTGGCCGAGGCTCGGCAGGAACGGCCGTCATAGCTGGGACTGTCAGTCCTAGGTTGCCCGGACCGAGGCTGCGCAGGGCCGATGATGGCGTCCGCAGGGCGATGGTGGCGGGCCACAGTGGAGTCAGCGCCGGATCGGACACCCGATCCGGCGGGCCCCCAGCACTCGATGCGCAAAGGATCGTCATGTCTTCCACCGCCGTTTCCCCCGGAACCTGGTTCGTCACCGGCACCTCCCGCGGACTGGGCCTTGAGCTGGTCAGGCAGCTGCTCGCCCAGGGCGGCAATGTCGCGGCCACCACACGGTCCGCCGAGCGCCTGACGGCGGCCCTGGGCGAGGGCGTCGACACCGGCCGGTTGCTGCCCCTGACGGTCGACCTGACCGACGAGGCCCAGGTCAAGGATGCGGTCGGCCGTGCCGTCGAGCGCTTCGGCCGCCTGGATGTGGTGGTCAACAACGCGGGCTACGGCTTCCTCGCCGCCCTCGAGGAGACCAGCGACAAGGACGTGCGCGACATGCTCGACGTCCAGGTCGTCGGCGTGTGGAACGTTCTGCGCGCGGTAGTGCCGGTGCTGCGTGAGCAGCGCGGCGGCCGCATCATCAACGTCTCCTCGGTGCTCGGCCTGACCGCCGTGCCCGGCTGGGCGCTGTACTGCGCGGGCAAGTTCGCGCTGGAAGGGCTGACCGAGGCGCTGGCCGCCGAGGTGGAGGGCTTCGGCATCAAGGTCACCATCGTCGAGCCCGGCTACCTCCGCACCTCCTTCCTCGCCTCGGACTCGCTGGCCCTGCCCGCCGAGACCTCCACGCACTACCCGGCGGTGCGCGCCATGGTGGACGACCACATCAAGCTCCAGGGACACCAGCTCGGCGACCCGGCCAAGGCAGCCAGCGCCATCATCCGCCGGGCCCGCCTCGACGACGGCCCGCTGCGCCAGCTCCTTGGCTCCGACGCCCACGCCTACGCCACCGCGAAGGTCGACGCGCTGCGAGCCAACCTCGACGCCACCGCGGCCGACGCCCCCGCCACCGATTTCCCCGCGGCCTGACCGGCCTGCCTGCCTGACGGACCAGCCCGCCCGACCGGCCCGTACGCGGCCCTCAGATGCACGACCACATCCAGGCGCAATCACTCACAGTAATAACTTTTGACAGAAGGTAAGGAAACGCAATGAGCAGGATCCTGATCGTCATGTCCGCCGCCACCGTCTGGGAGCGCACCGACGGCTCGCAGTACCCGACGGGCTACTGGGCCGAGGAGCTCGCCGCGCCGCACGAGAGGTTCGTCCAGGCCGGGCACACGGTCGACTTCGCCTCTCCCGGCGGAGTGCTGCAGCCACTGGACCAGCACAGCGCGGACCCCGCTGTCGCCGGCGAGGACTGCGCCCACTATGTGGCCCATGCCCAGCAGGCGCTGAGCGACTTCGGTGCGCTGCTCAAGCTGGACGAGGTCAGCGCCGACACCTACGACGCCATCGTCCTGCCCGGCGGCCACGGTCCCGTCGTCGACCTCTTCAAGGACCGTGACCTCGGCCGGCTCCTCATCGCCGCCGACCGCGCGGGAAAGGTCATCGGTGCGGTCTGCCACGGGCCGGCCGGTCTGCTCAGCGCGGTCGACGACAACGGGCAGTGGATCTTCACCGGGCGCCGTATGGCCGCCTTCACCGACGAGGAGGAGCGCATGTTCGGCACTGCGGAAAACGCTCCCTGGCTCCAGGCCGGCCGCCTGCGCGAGATGGGTGCCCGCCACGAACAGGGCGAGCCCTACCAGCCGTTCAACATCAAGGACGGCAACCTCTTCACCGGTCAGAACCCTGCATCCAGCGCCCCCATGGCCGACGCCATCAACAGCGCACTGAACGAGTCCTGACCACGCCCCAGGCCGGCGCGGAGGCGTGCACGACGCCAGGACACGCCTCCGCTCCCGCCCGGTGCGGCCCCCAAAAGCCCCGCCAGGTTGTCTCCCGGCGCCCAGACCATCCCCCATGCACCACGTCGGCCCACGGAGGCACGCATGCCCCTCGTTCTGGACAACCGGCGGCGTCGTACACCCGACAACGACACCCGAGAATCGACCGACGAAGCCATGAACCCCGCACGCACCGCCCCCACTTGGTGGGTATGGCTGTCCGTCCTGCCCATCCTGTCGCTGTTCATCCTCTCCAACGCCGCGACCCCGCTCTACACGGTCTGGCAGCAACGCATGGGCTTCTCCGACGGCACCCTCACGCAGATCTTCGTCGTCTACATCGCCGGACTACTGGTCTCACTGCTCCTCGCCGGCCCCGCCTCCGACCGGCTGGGCCGCAAACCCGTTCTGATACCCGCCCTGGCACTGTCCCTTGCCGGCTGCGCGCTGTTCGTCACAGCCGCCGATGTCACGGTCCTGCTGGTCGCTCGCCTGCTCACCGGCGTCTGCGTCGGGGCCGTCGTCTCCTGCGGCATGGCGGCCGTGACCGACCTCGCCGGTGCCAGGCGCGGGAAACTGGCGGCGCTGCTGGCCTCCTCCGCCATCGTCCTCGGCTCCGGCATCGGACCGCTCTTCGCCGGGGCCCTCACCGATGCCGTCGACGAGCCGGTCGCACCCGTCTTCCTCACCCTGCTCGTCCTGCTGGCGGGATCACTGCTGATCGCCATCAAGATGCCGCTCACCGCGCACCCGCACCGGGGCGGCCCCCTCATCCGGCTTCCCTCCGTACCGCGCCAGCAGGTGACACACCTCGCCCTCGGTATCGCCGTCTTCGCCCCGGGCCTGGTGGGAGGGTCGTTCTTCCTGGCCCTGAGCCCCTCCCTCCTCTACAGCCTGCGGCCCGGCTCCACCGCGCTGGCAGCCGGGGCACTGGTCTTCGTCGCCTTCGCCGCGGCGACGGCGATCCAGTTCGCGGCACGGCGCCTGGCCCTGCCGGTCACCCTCGCCACAAGCGCATGCGCCACCCTTGCCGGTATGGCCGCCCTGTTCGCGGCGGCCTCCGCTCATTTCCTGCCCGCCCTCTACGCCGCCGCTGCTCTCATCGGCGTCGGACAAGGGGCCGGGCAGCTCGCCGGCTTCACCCTGCTGAACACGACCGTGCCGCGCCACCGGCTCGCAGCCGCGAACGCGTCCTTGAGCATGGGCGCCTACCTCCCGGCAGCGGCCTGCACCCTCGCCGCCGGTCTGGCCAGCGACACCTTCGGCATCGACACCAGCACCCAGCTGCTGACCGCTCCCCTCCTGCTGATGACCGCCGTCACCGCCGTCATCATCGTCGTCCGACGTCACCGCCTCCCCACGAGCGACTGACGGCGCGAGCAGCCGGCGACCACTGTTCACCGACCACTGTTCACCCACCTGAACCGCTGGCGGGGGGGTCTGCACGAATCACGTGAGAGTCCGCTGCCTGGCGGCAGCAGACTCTCACAAACGGTCCTTTGCCCGAGCAAGATCAAAAAAGGGCGTCCGGAGACCGCCGAATCCCGGATCGGGTCGCAGAAGCCGTTCTCACTCAAAAGTGGCAGGAGTGGGGTTCTGCGACTTGAGTTGTGCGAAAATCCGGGGTCATGACGGACCCTCAAGAACCTTCCCCGCCCGCCGCGTCGGAAGCCGATCTCGTCGAACGCCATCCGTGCCTCAAGTGCAAGGCGGCTCCCGGCTCGCCGTGCCGCTCACGCAGCGGGGCGGTCGCCTCCGCCTATCACACCGGCCGCTTCACCAAGGTCCCGAAGCTCACAAAGGAGCTGCGGGTACAGACGCCGGCCGACCGCGGACCCGGCCAGCCGTGGCGGCCCGGCGCCCCGGTGCCCGCAGCCGTCGACCCGGACCTGCCGAGCGCGGACATCCGCATCGGCTACGCCCGCTGCTCGCCCCTCGGGCAGGAACTCGACTCGCAACTGGACGCGCTCGCCAAGCACGGCATCGAGCGAGAGAAAATCTTCAGCGAGAAGATCAGCACCCGCATCAAGGTCCGCCCCGCCTTCGAAGAGGCGCTGAAGACCGCCCGGGAGATCAAGGCGCACGCCCCGCACTGCCAAGTCCTGTTCACGGTGTACGAGATGAAGAGACTCGGGCGCGATGCCGCAGAGCTCACCGCCCTCGCCGACCATCTGACCGAGCACGGCCTGGTGCTAGAGATGCTCGCCGGACCGCTGCCCGGCATCTACGACCCCACCGGGCCGGGCAAGCTCCTGTTCGGCTTCTTCGCGGCGATGGCAGAGACGGAGCGGGAGACCATCCGCGAGTCGACGCTGGAAGGGCTCGACACCGCGGCCCGCAAGGGCAAGTACGGCGGCCGGCCCCGGGTCATCACCGACGACATGCTGCACACCGTGCTCCGCCGCAAGGCGCTCGGCGAGTCCGTCGAGCAGATCCAGCCCGACCTGATCATCCCCACCGGCAAGCGCAAGGGGCAGAGCCCCAGCGTCGCCAGCATCTATCGGGCGCTCGCCGAGCACGAGAAGGCCCAGGCGTACCCCGAGGCCGTCGAGACGGCGCACGACGACTTCGCCGCTCTTCAGCAGCGCGACCGCAGCCCCGTGTAGTTACTCAGTGTTACTCGCCACTTGGCGGCAGCTATACGAGAACTGGGCCGGCTTCACGTCCCCGGCTTCCACGGCTTCGCCGCCCCGGTTTGCGCGCCGCGCGCCACCGACGCGTTCGCGTCCGTCGCCGTCGCCGCGAACGCTTCCGCCGCGGCGGGGAACGCGGCGAGTCGCTGAACGTCTCGTCATCGCACCACCCCCATCCTGACCTGGCGGGCGTCCGCACCCCTCACGTCGGCGCGGCCATCTGCCCAACCCGGCCCGCGCCATCCCAGACCGACGGAGGACCATGGCCGCCGACAGCACCCCCGACGCCGCCCCCGTCCAGGCGCGTGCCCGCGCGCTCCTGCGCCGCCCCAAGCTGTGGCTGGTGCCTACCGTGCTGAGCGGGCTGCTCGCGCTGCTGCTGTCCCTGCTCTACATGGGTGGCATCGTCAACCCGAACCGGGATCTGCACGACATGCCCATCGGCATCGTCAACGAGGACCAGGGCAAGCCGCCGGCCGGGCAGCAAGAGAATCTGGGAACGCAGATCACCCAGTCCGTCATCGCCGACACCTCCGGCAAGGCCGACTGGCAACGGCTCACCAGGGCGCAGGCACAGGACAGACTGGCCTCCGGCAAGATCTACGGCACCCTGGTCGTCCCCGTCGACTTCACCACGTCCGTCACCGCGCTCACCACGTCGAACGCCACGGCCCGGCCGACCCTGACCGCGCTGACCAACCCCGGTATGGGCAGTCTCGGCTCCTCGCTGGCGAACCGGATCACCCAGCAGTCGGCCGAGCAGGCCTCCCTGACCATCGGCAAGCAGCTGACGGCGTCCCCCGCCACCACGAACGCCGACGCCACGACGCGCCTGCTGCTGGCCGACCCGGTCACGGTCACCACCCAAGTCGGCCATCCCATCGGCGACCACAGCGGCCTGGGGCTGAGCGCGTTCTACTACACCCTGCTCCTCGTGCTTGCCGGGTTCATGGGCGGCAATGTCATCAGCAACGGCGTGGACACCGCCCTCGGCTACGCCGACAACGAGCTCGGCCCCTGGCACACCCGACGCCCCACCGTGCCCATCAGCCGTACCCAGACGCTGCTTCTGAAGATGGGCATGACCGCAGGCATCACCGTGCTGACCACCACGCTGGTCATGGTCGCCACCGTGGCGATCCTCGGCATGGACGCCTCCCATCTGCCGCTGCTGTGGATCTACTCGTACTGCGCGAGCCTCGCGGTCGGGCTGAGTGTGCAGGCCATCAACGCGGCCTTCGGCGGGATCGGCCAGCTCGTGTCCATGTTCGTGTTCATCGTCCTGGGCCTGCCCTCCTCCGGATCCACCATCCCCCTGGAGGCCGTTCCCGGCTTCTACCGCTTCCTGTCCGTCTTCGAGCCGATGCGCCAGCTCAGCGGCGGAGTGCGCGCCATCCTCTTCTTCGACGCGCGCGGCGACGCCGGCCTCACCCGCGCCTGGACCATGATCGCGGCAGGCGCCGTCCTCGCCTTGCTCTTCGGGTTCGCGATGACCCGTTACTACGACCGCAAGGGCCTGCACCGCCTGACCCCCCAGCCCGCCTGAACAGCGGACAGACAGCGGACAGCGTGCGAAAGGGGCTCAGTCGCGGCAGGACTCGCCGCGCCGCTGTCGCGGGCAGGGCGTGATCGGGGCCAGCCACAGTCCGACGATGGCGTCGATCAGCCCGAGGGCGGCATCGTGCCAACTGGACCGAGGCGTTGGGGCGTTGTCGGCGAGGGCGCGCTCGCGCTCGGCGCACAGGTGCACCAGCAGCTCGCGCGCCATGTCACTGCGCTCGGCGCGCACCTCGACCGGCAGCTCGGAAAGGCACCGGTGCAGTCTTTCGAGGACCGTCCGCATCGACGGGGACCTCAGGGTCTCGTCGACCATGATCGGGCGGAACGCGGGGTCGGTCATCACCTGTGCGGTGAAACGGGCGTACCACGTAGGTCTGCCCAGCTCCGCCAGGTGCTCGGTGAGGGGGCGCACCAAGCAGGTCACCCAGTCCCGGATGTCCTCGGAGTCGCCCATCTCGGCCAGCAGCCGCACCCGCACCCGCTCGACCTGCTCGGAGTGCTTGCGCGCGATCGCCCGTACCAGGTCGGCCTTGGTGCCGAAGTGGTAGCCGACCGCGGAAAATATGGCGATCGCAGGACCCAGACGGAGGCTCCGCCATGCCCGAGCCCCTTGCTCACCCCTCCGACTCCGGGACGAGCGGCCCGCCGCGGCCGAACACCGTAGTGGCGGTACTGGCCTTCTCCGGGATCGTTCTGACTCAAGTAGGCCAAGCAGGACGTCCCGCCGTGGGCACGCCGACCGGGGCCTCCTCGAGCGGAGGCGGCCCCGCCGCGCCAAACCCGTGGGGACGGGGGACAGCGCAGTCCCGGGCTCGGCGGCCGGTCCACTCCGCCGTCCGCCGCCGAGCCCGAGGACACCAACCGACGTCGACTCCTTCGACGTCGTGGACCAACGGCACGTGGAATTCAAGGAGTTGGCGCGCACGTGCACAAGCGGGGCGACGAGGGCCGAGTCGCGATCCCGCCGCCTATTCGACCTCGTCGAGAAAGCCGAGCACGCGCTGTGTGAGCAGGGTGGCGGCCTGCTCGTCGTACGAGGGAAGGCTGTTGTCGGCGAACAGGTGTTGCTTGCCCGGGTAGAGGAACAGTTCGGCGGCGCCGGAGGCCGAGTCGACCAGGGCGCGGGCCGCGTCGATGTCGCCCTCGTCGACGAAGAACTCGTCCGCGTCCATGGCGTGGATCTGGACCGGGACGGCCGGCGGCCATGCGCCGCCGAACTCCGAGGTGGGAACGCAGGAGTGGAACAGCAGCGCGCCCTTCGCGCCGGCCCGGGTCTGGGCGAGGGACTGCGCCGGCAGGACGCCGAGGGAGAATCCGGCGTACACGATCCCGGTGGGCAGGTCTGCGGCGACGGCCCGCCCCCGCTCTACGATCGAGCCGAACCCGACCCGCTGAGCATGGGCGGCTCCGTCCTCGAGGTCGTCGAAGACCTGCCCCTCGTACAGATCCGGGACGTGCACGGTATGACCTGCCCGCCTCAGCGTTTCGGCGAACTCGCGTACACCGGACGTCAGCCCATTCGCGTGATGGAACAGCAGCACCTCAGCCATTTCGGCCCCCTCCCTGTGCGATGCCCGGATGGCTCCGCGGCACGAGTATCGCCTGAGCTCCCGACGTCTCCTGCCGGTTTCGAGGGAGCGGGCAAGCCTAGAGGTCGGCGAGCGCACCGCACGGCGAGAGGTGGGGGCGCCGGTGGCTGCCGGAGACCCGTCCGGAGCCGGTGCCCTGTTCGCCCCGGCTCGCTCAGTCGGTGCCCGTCCCCCCGCAGACGACCGGCAGGGCATGATGACCGGCATGCGCATCCGCATCGACGCTGTCGACCTGCCCGGCCTCACCTGCCCGGCCCCCGCCGACGGCAACGTCCCCGCGTACGGCAACCTCCACGTCGCCGTGCAACGCCGCGACCGTCCGGGCGAACTCCTCGACCCACAGCCCGGTGACGCCGCAACGGCGACCTGGACCCTGGAGTGCACCGCGGTCGCCACGCCGACGGGCACCGACGTGAAAGGCCCCTACGTGCAGGACCGTCTGGGCCGCCGGTTCATCTACCTGTCGTGGGGCACGGTCGACGAGGCCGGCGTCTTCGCCATGTTCCGCCGCGCCAAGCTCATGCTCGACGCCATCCCCGCCGAGGTGCTCGCCGCCGCCACCCGCAGCGGCCTGCTGGTCGGACGTCTCGGTCTGACCGACGCGTGCGGCCGGCCCCGCTGCGCGCGCGTCGAGCCCCCGGACATCGTCTGGACGGCCGATTCCGCCGTCGATGTCAAACACGACTCCCGTGGGCGGGTGGTGCGTTGAGAGGGCGCCCGGAGTGAGGCATTCCGTATTCCGCCCATCGGACGCACAGCCGGACGGCGGAGTGCTTCATCGCCGCACCGCACGCCCCCCGAGCGCGCTTGTCCCCGTAGATCCATAACGGTTGGGTGAGGACCATGCTGCTGTTCCGGCAGCTGACGCGATCACGCCTCCGTCTTCATCAAGGGGCCTCGGCGCCTTGCCTGTGAGGTCCGCGTGTGGTGGGGAGAGGTGGTTGTGATGTCAGTTGCTGTCGTCTGTGGGATCGGCACGTGTCTGCCGGAGCGTGTGGTCACCAATGAGGATCTGACGGCCCGTCTGGAGACGTCGGACGACTGGATTCGTTCCCGTACCGGTATCGCGCGGCGTCGGATCGTCGAGCCGGGTACCAGTACGGGGGACCTCGCGGTGGCCGCCGGACGGGCCGCGCTGGACTCCGCGGGCCACGGCGCCGACTTCGTACTGCTGGCGACGACGACCCCGGACCGTCCATGCCCGGCGACCGCGCCCGAAGTGGCCCACCGTCTCGGGCTTGGTGAGGTGCCGGCGCTGGACGTCTCGGCGGTGTGCTCGGGATTCGTGTACGCGGTCACGGTGGCCAGAGCCCTCATGGCGTCCGGGACGTGCGCCCGCCCGCTCGTGATCGGCGCCGAGGTGTACACCTCGATCATCGACCCGCTGGACCGGGACACCGCCGTGATCTTCGGCGACGGAGCCGGCGCGGTCGTGCTGCGTGCGGGAAGAAGTACGGAGCCGGGAGCGCTGCGCGCCGTCGACCTGGGCAGTGACGGCTCCGGCAGCGAGTTGATCACGGTTGCCGCGGGCGGCTCCCGCCGTCCCCGCGCCGACGGTGACCTGCCGCGCAGCCAACGGTACTTCCGGATGCAGGGCCGTACGGTGTACCGGCACGCGGTGCAGCGGATGACAGCCTCCTCGCGCCTCGTGCTGGAGCGGGCCGGCTGGCCCTCCTCCTCGGTGCGGGCGTTCGTGGGTCACCAGGCCAACCAGCGCATCCTCGACGCCGTGGGCGACCGGCTCGGCATCGGCACCCAGCACCGTTTCGGGAACATCGCCGAAGTCGGCAACACCGCCGCCGCCTCCATCCCCCTGGCCCTCGCCGACACCGCCGCGCGTGGACTCGTACGCCCCGGTGAGCGCAGCCTGCTCACGGCCTTCGGTGGCGGTCTGACGTGGGGGTCGATCGCCCTCGCCTGGCCGGACGCGGTGCCGGTGCACCGGCCCCTCTCGATCCCTGCCGCACGCCTGTTGAACCAGGTGCCGGCTCCGTCGCCGTTGCCCTGCCGGAACGGACCGCGACCGTAACGCCTGCCGTCACTCCTACGAGGGCTGGGAAAGACCGGGGAGAGACCCTGGGGAGGATCACCAACACGGTGCGGGGTCAGCTCAGTTGCTCTTGAGTAGCCGTACTCATGCCGGTTCGCGGGCGCAGCCGCCATCGTTATGGCATCGCCCTCCGGCACACCGTCGAGAGGGGAACGCACCACTGACTTCACCTACCGGAGGACATCATGAGCAGCTCCCGCCACAGCCGTTCCGCGCTCGCCCTGGCCACGGACAACTGGCTCTCGCGGGTCTACCTGGCCGCCGTCACGGCCGCGACCTGCTTCTTCCTCTACGACACCCTCTTCGTCACCCACGCCGATGCCTCCATGGCCGGCGCCGTGCCCATGCTGCTGACCGCCCCGCTGGGTCTGCTGTACACCCTCATGCCCGACGGCACGCTCACCGGCACGAACGACGGCCTGTTCACCGCCCTCTACCTCGCCGGAACAGCCGTGGCGGCCCTCGCCAACGCGGCCTTCATGGGCTTCGCCCTCCGCAGGCTCCGCCCGTCGTCCCCCAACACCGCCCCAAGCGCCTGAACATCGCCTACGGGGCTACCCACGTGGGCACGATCACACGCGACGGGACCGGGTGAACAAGCGCTTAGATGGTAAGTGCGACCTCGCCCGCGCCGAGCCGGAGGCCCCACTACAGTTCACATCCGTCGACGATGTCTCCGCGCGCCTCGCCGAAACCCGCTATCTGGCATCGTCCGCGACCTGGGGCGCTGCCGGTGCGGGGAGATGGCCGAGGCCACGACCTTGGCCGTGCCGGCGTAGGCACAGGCAGTCACTGAGACCGTCCAGAGCGAACTTCGTGGCGTGGTGTCAGCTGCCCCACAGGCGTAGATACTGCCGCCCATAAACGTGATATTGACGAAAAGGCCGCTGCGGCGGGCACGCATGTGCGGTAGGGCGAGATGGGCCGCCGCGTTCGCGGACTCCCCCATCGCGCACGGGAACAAGAGCTGGTCGACCAACCCGGTGGAACGGCTGAGCCAAGAGATCAAACACCCCGCGGACGTCGGCGGGGCCTCGATGGCCCAACTCACGAAGGTCGAAAAGGCCGGAGTATGCCCAAGCGTTGCAGCTCCACAATGTGCTCTGCCGCACGCCGCGGTGCTTCGCCGCCACTCACCAGCACCCCCGCCTCGATATTGCGCCGCGCTGCGGACTCGGTCAGATTCGCACTGCCCAGGAAGAGCGTGCGTCGGTCGGCGACCGCGAGTTTGGCGTGTTGGCGCGAGTGAGCGTGCCCGGCCGAGTCACGTGCCCAGTGCCAAAGGCTCAGCCCAGGAACAGACACGAACGCATCGGCCGGTTCCCTACCCGAGAGGAGACCGCGCGCGCCGACCAGTGTCTCGACCACGATGTGCGTTCTCACCCCCCTTGCCACCGCCTCGGTCAAGGCCTGTGTCAGCGCTGGATACGGGCGGGCCGCATAAGTCATGGCCAGCAATTCGCCGCGAGCCTCAGAGATGACCTCGACAAGTACCTGAGCAGTCGCCCGCACCGGTACGGCCGGCGTCGAGGGACCGCTCCACACCGTACGGACTTGAACCATGTCTCGTGCATGCAGCATGGCTCCGACATAGCCTCGCACGTAGGCAGCCGCCTCGGCGAAGGGAACCGCCTCAGCCTCCACCGCGTCGTACAGCCTCGCAACGGCCTCGCTGACTCCCGGTGTTGCCAGTTCGGTCAGTGCCCGCTCCTTGTTGCGTCGTTGAGCCAGTAGGCCGGCGAGGTCCTTGCCACGGGAAAGGCCCAGGGCCACGACAGCGGCTTCAGCGGCGGCCTCGAACTCGCGTCTAGTCACGGCAGCAGACCGACCGGTGTCAGTACCTGGTCCTTGTCTCCGGAAAGGGGGACGAGGAAACGACGGTCCAGGAATCGGTTCGCGCGCTCGCATGTGGTTTCGGATACGAAGAGACAGACGTGGCACGCGGCTCCGTGGAGGTAGTCGCCCGGGTCGTGCGGCAGACGCTCGGAGCACAGTGGGTCGGCCGAACAGTGCGAGGCGTCGGCCATGGCGCGGCGGACGATCCGGTCGAACTCGCGTTCCTCGGCAAGGGAGACCAGGCCACCCAAGGTGCCTTCGGAATCAGGAACTGCCGTGTAGATGAGAATGCCCGCCTTCGGGTTCTGTTCGTCTCCCGCGTAGATCCGCTCGGCGAGTGAGGCCGAGTTGTAGCCGCATTCCAGAGCGATCGTGCGGATCAGCAGGTGCGAAAGGGTGTGCAGGGCGATATACCGTGCCCCCGGCCAACCGTAGAAGGGATCGAAGTCGCTGGTCTTGCGGTCCGACTTGCGGTTTGCCCGGAATCGGCCGAACGCCGCCCTGTGGGCCTCCATCTGCGGTGACTTCTCCATACGTGCCACCCACTCGGCCATGAGGTCGTCCCGCACGCGCAGGAAGATGCCCTCACCACGAACCTCGCTGGCGGGCACCCAGGTCTGCGCACCACGGGACAGTTCCACTCGGGAGGCGATCTCCGGCGACTCGGGGTCGGGCGCATCGAGCCGGGTGAAACCGATCAGGGCACGTGCCTCGCGCAGCCGCTCGACCTGGCGGATGTCGGAGAAGAGTTCACCCAGGGGGATGGGAACAGGAACAACCTGCCTCAATGCGAAGTCGTCACTGGGCGGTGGAACGGGGCCGGAGAGCGCGTCCCATTCGGGGCCGAAGAGGTCGGCCTGGACGTCGGGCGCGGAGGGGGCCGGTCCGTTGGATCCCTGCTTGCGAGCCACGATGGCCGCGACGACCGAGTCGGCGTCGAACTCCTTGAGGAACCCGAACTTGGGCATGCGTGCCATGAAGTCGAACTGGCTTCGTTCTTCGAGGACTTGCAGGTCCGGCCAGTGGTCGTCGAGGAGCTTGTCAATGTCTCCGCCCTGTCCCTTGGGCAGGGCCAGAGCGCTGAGGGTGAGCGGAAACCACTGATTGGACGCGCCCGCGACCATCAGGACCGCATCCTGGGCGCAGCCATTCGTCTCGTACGTGCCCAGGTGCGGGTGACGTCCGCGGCACAGGGGCAGGTTACGGCGGCCTCGTTCGCCCATCGCCTCCCGGATGTTGCGCTTCCCCCCACACGCGACGCATTCGATGGTGACGTTGGCGGCCTGGTTTCCGCCGTGGTCCTTCATGCGCAGCTTGGGGCGCGGTGTCTTGGTGCAGGCCTGTCCGTGGTGGACGTATGCCGTGTACGGGAACTCGTCGAGATGGCCGACCGTGCAGACGAGGGTGAAACGGGCTGCCACAGCGAGAGGCTTCCCCCGCTTGCAATCGTGCACGAACTTCGCCTCGTGCGGCGTACGAGGGTTGGAGTTGATGAAGGCGAATTCACCGGAGTCGACGGCGGCCAGTACGTTGCAGGCGGTGCAGCGTAGCCATTGGGGAAACGGTGTGACGGGTACTCCGACCCCCTGTGCCGCCCAGCCCTTGGGGTCCGTGTCCCCGCCCTCCAGCCACGGAGCGGCGCGCAGCTGCTCGACCTGTCCGCGCCCGTAGCGCTGGAGGGATCGGTTGACGGCGGCGCGCAGCCGGGGTTCGTCGATGTCGTACTCGGTGATGCCGGAGTAGCTCCAGGAGTCGAGTCCCTTGACGAGAACCGAGAAGTTCGGCAGGTCGACGAGGGAGCCGATACCGGCGGTGAACATGAGGTGGCTGGGACGGACGGTGCCGACCCTGCGACTGCCGTTGATGCTCATCGCTGTCCCTTCCTTGCCGAGTCAGCGGTGGTAGGTCCGTACTCGTCGCTGTCCACGGTCGCCATGTCGTGATCGGTGTCGGAATCGGTGCCGGACGTACCGAAGTTCCAGTCCGGTCCGCCTCCCGAGGATTCTTCGAGGAAGGCTCCGCCGCCGGGAAGAAGGAGGTTGATCTCGTTCTCCGTCTCGCGCATCGACATGCCAACAGTGAGCTCGGTCCACGTGGATCCGTCCGCCCGCCTCAGGAGCCCGCTCACGATCGTCGTCTTGCGTTTCTCCTTCCGGTATCCGAGGGCCGAGCTGTTCTCCTCGCGTTTGCGGCGCCACTCGTCCTTCAGCCGGTCCAGGCGTTCGCTCAGGTATTGGCGGGGACGCTCGCCCCCGATGCGTTCGGCCCGTTCCAGAAGCCGGCGTTCGACGTCTTGGGCGAGGGGCCCGTTGAGGTCGACATGATGGGCGTCCAGGTTGCGGGAAGTGTCGTATGCCGCCTGGCGCAGCGCTGCGACATAGGTGGCGGCCACGCCCCGGTCGAGGGCGCGACGTGTGAACGGGGTGACGGAGAGGGCTTCGACCTGACGGTAGAACGTGGCGTGATAGTGCTCGAAGTCTTCGTAATGGGCGAGGTCTCGAGGACGTGACCAGTTGTAGAGGGTGACGACGAGACCCGGTCGTTTGGCGTCACGACCGACGCGCGAGGATGCCTGAATGTACTCGGCGGTGTTCTTGGGCTGGCCGACGACCAGCATCAGGCCGAACCGGGAGACGTCGACACCCACCTGCAGCATGGAGGTGGCGAGGACGACATCGACGGCCTGTCGGGCGGCCGGCGTCATGGAGGCGCGGGGTTCCCGCTTCTCTTTCATGGCAGTCGCGTACTCGCGCAGGAAGGCACGCCGCCGCCCCGAGGTGTCGCGCTCGGGATCGAACCCGATCTCCAGGCGCTTGAGGGCCGCGCCGATGTCGGCGGAGGAAATACGCGAGGTCAGTTCCTGAATGCTGAGCATGCCGGCTTTGCTTACGATGCGGTCGGCCAGCGTGTCCTGACCTCTGCGGCTGCCGTTGGAGCGCACGCGGGTGGTGATGTCGTCGTCCATGTACCGCCGCATGCCGGCGAGTTCGCGGGTCGCGTTGAAGTAGCCGACGAGTGTCATGTAGGGGTCTGCCGGCTTGCCGTACTCGTCGAAGAGTTGCTGGCCGGCGAGGAGCAGGATCTCGGCCACTCGGATCTCGGCGGCCTTGAGGCGGGTGCCGTGCGCGCACACGCCCAGGTAGCGGCGGCCTGGGTTGTCGCGGCTCAGCTCGACCTGTCGGGAGAAGAATGTGTCGCCGACGTCGAGGACCTGCGGCGGGAAAACGGCGACCTTGCGGGCGAAGACGCCGCGCACCTGATCGGCGGCCCGCTTGGTGGTCGCGGTCGACGCGACAATCTTGGGCCCTACCTCGTGCCGCTGTCCCGTGGCGTCGGTGACGCTCCAGGTGCACAGCTGATCGACGGCGGACTCGAAGAGGCCGACGATGGTGCCGAGCGCGCCGGAGATCAGGTGCAGCTCGTCCTGGATGATCAGGTCCGGGGGCCGCAGCCGGCTGACGGGCTGTGCGGTGACGCCGGGCAGGTCACCCTTGGCGTTGTGGCGGCTTCCGCAGCCGGTTTTGGCGTCGAGGTCGTCGTGGCGGTAGCCGTGCCGGGGGCAGAGCTCGGTGACCCTGCCGAACAGCAGACCGGCGTACCCGTTCCAGGGAAGTTGAGCGAACTTGTCCACGGTGGCGATCAACAGTGACGGAGCGAGCCGGTAGATCTCCTCGTCGACGGTGAGGACGGGGATGCCCTCTCCTGGCGATTCGCGCCGTGAGAAGGGGCAGCGCTCCTCGCCTTCGCCACGCGGGCAGTACAACAGAACGCGGCGCCGTCCTTCGTCGTACTCCATGTGGGAGCGGGCCGTCAGTCCGCTGCCGCACCAGGGGCAGGTGAGGACTTGCAGGACTCGGGCGTACTTGTCGCTCGCGCTCTCCCTGGCGTCGGCAATCTGTTCCTTGGCCTCGTCGAACCAGTTGGGCGAGACGGAGGTTCCCACCCAGAGTCCGATACGGAACGGGGTGGCGCCCCAGCGGACATCTCGCGCGAACTCCTCGCGGCGCAACACCTCGCAGGCACTGACCAGGGCGGCGGCACGTTGGAACTGCTGAGCGGTCAGAAGGCGGAGGGTGTAGCGCATGAGGACACCGACGCCCGCCTCGCCGCTGCGTGCCTCCGGCCCCGAGCCGAGCGTGCCTTGCAGGCGTCGCAGCGCGAAGGTGTAGGCGGCGAGGCCGAGGTACGCCTCGGTCTTGCCACCACCGGTCGGGAAGAACAGCAGATCGACAAGTGCTTCGCGGCCGGTGCCGCGGTGGGCGTGTCCGGGCCGGGTGAGGGAGTCGAGGTTCAGCAGGACGAAGGCGAGCTGGAACGGACGCCAGCTGGCAGCTTCCTTGCCCTTGGCGTGGACCTCGTCGTACGCCTCCTGGTAGGAGTCGCGGTCGTCCTCACGGCCGGCCCGGGCGGCGGCAATGGCGGTGTTACGGCGCTGAAGTGCCATGGCCCGGTTGGCGAACCGGAACGCCTTCAGGGCGGTCTCGTCGGCCACAAGCCTGTCGATGCCGAGCGTGATGCGGTCGCAGATCTCCAGGGCCTGCTCGATGGCGACACCTGCCGATTCGCACAGGTCGTCGGGGAGGGAGCGGGCCTTGATCCGCTGTTGTTCGAGCCAGGTGCCGTAGCCGTCGGCCAATGGAGCGAGTGCGGCGCTGAGTTCGGTCCGGTGTGCAGGCACCGCGAGCGCGGCGAGTTCGTCCATGCCGAGCTCGAGCCCGCGGAGAAGATCCTGCTCTTCGAGTGCCGGCGCGGTGGTGGCCCGAACGTCGTAGTCCGGGAGCCAGGTGGTGGTGAGCCGGTGTGCGTTGCGCTCGCCGTCGCGCACCTGCGCGTGCACGGCGACGTTACGGCCCTTGGCGTGGCTGAGACTGTCCCGGTAGAGCAGTCGGAGCCGTCGGTCCTCGGGGTCTTCGGGGGCGTTGCCCCGGTTCGCGAGATCGAGAGGGTCGTCGACCGGGAGGAAAATCGCGGCCTGGTCGTCCGGAAAGGCGGTGATGTCGATCTCGGTCTGGAAGAGCCAGTGAGCGTCACGCGCCTCGCGGCTGTCCTGTTGCCGGTTCACCAGGGTCAGTTCGACGACGCGCAGGTCTTCGGCGCCGGCTCGACCGGTGTGCTGCCGTACTTGCACATCGAGGACGACGGCGTTGCCTTCGAGTTCGACGATCCGGTCGGCCGCGCCGGTCACGTCGATGTCCACCGGGTGCTCGATCGACTCCCGCGACCAGACCCTGCGGGTCGTGCCCCGGTCCGTGGCCTCCTCCGACTGCGTGTAGCGGCCCCATCGGACGTTGGCGCTGAGCGTGCCGACAGAGGCGGGGACCGTGAAGGACAAGCCCATGGAGGACGCCCAAATGTGGCCGGCGGCCTGCGGCGTCAGACGGTCCTGGGGATCACCGTCGTCACCTTCTTGTTCGTCACCCGAGTCACCGTCCGCGCTCTGAGCGGCCGCGAGTGCGATCTCGTCTCCGGTGACAGCCTGGGTCTGCGGCCCGAGCATGCCGACGAGGTAACGGTCGCGCGGTCCGGAGGAAGCGTTCGACAGGGTCTCGGTCTCACCGTCCCAGGGCCCCAGCAGGTCACGGCGGATATAGGTGACGAGTCCGTCCCGCACCGCGTACGAGTCCCCGGCGCGAAACGTCTGGGGCACTTCGTCGAGCGGGTGCGGGACAGCGGCCTGGGCAGGCTGGGCCGGCATTCGGTGGGTCCTCTCGGACGGGTCCGGTGGGGCACGAGCGTGGATCGATCGTAGGACAGCACGAGAAATATAGACCGTTGACTGAGTTCACACAACAAGATTGCGATGCTCCGTCGCTCCTGGCGGAACAAGTCTCTAGGCTGGCCCTCGGCCCCCGCCCACCCGCCACCCGAGGACGCCCATGCCCCGACTCGCCCTCTCCGACGACTTCGTAACGGATCTGATCTCGCTCCAGAGGCCCGTCCAGAAGGAAGTCAACGACGCGATCCAGATGTTCCGGAGCATGACCGTTCCCCAGCTCCACGCCAGCAAGGGCATGCACCTGGAGAAGCTCGAGCGGGCGCGCGATCCCCGGATCCGCACGATACGCATCACCAGGTTCTACCGGGGCGTTCTGCTCGCGCCCGATGACGGGAGCGAACTGTTCACACTCCTTCGGGTCGCCCCTCACGACGAGGCCATCAACTGGGCCTGCAAGCGCGCCTATTCGGTCAACGGCGCCACCGGGAGCCTGGAGGTGCGCAACGTCGAGGCTCTTGAGCAGATGGAGACGTACTTCGAGACGAAGGCGGTCGCGACCCCTGCCCGCCTGTTCGAGAGGCATTCCGACACGGTTCTGCGCGACCTCGGCATCGACGATCAGGTGCTGCGGCTGGCGCGCGTCTGTGTCACGGCGGACGACCTGACGGTCATGGCACCGCCCATGATGCCCGCCGAACAGTACGAGGTGCTGGAGTATCTGGCGGCCGACTACTCCCCCGAGGATGTGTGGGAGCAGCTGATCGCTCCGCGCGGGCAGACGGTGCGCACGGCGGAGGACCGGCCCGCGGTCACCCTCACCGAGGCGATTCTCAACACACCGCACCACATCGTGGAGGTGACGGGCCCCGGTGAGCTGGAGCGGATCCTCACCGAGGACCTTACCCGTTGGCGCATCTTCCTTCACCCCGCCCAGCGCCGGTACGCCTATCACCCGGGCTTCAACGGGCCCGCTCAGGTCACCGGTGGCCCCGGCACCGGCAAGACAGTCGTCGCCCTGCACCGCGTCCGGCATCTGCTGCGTACCGGCCGTCAGGGCGACCGGATCCTGCTCACCACCTTCACGAACGCCATGGCGGCTGCCCTGCGGGACAGCCTGGCGCTGCTGCTCGGCGACGCCGACGCCCACCTCCTGGAACGCGTGGACGTCACGACCGTGGACGCACTCGCCTCCCGGGTCGTCCGCGAGGCCCGGGGCCGTTCACCGAAGCCTCTTTCGGCCGCCGCAGAGAAGAGCGCCTGGACGCGTGCCACCGCACGCGAGGAACTCCCGTGGCCGGAGCAGTTCCTGTCCCAGGAGTTCCGCAACGTCGTCCTGGCTCAGGGGCTCCGTACACCCGAGGAATACCTGCGCTGTGTGCGGCGGGGGCGCGGCACCCAGGTGGGACGCGTGCAAAGAGCCCGGCTGTGGCGGGTGATGGAGAGATTCACGGCGGATCTCGCCTCGCGCGACTCGGCGACGTACACCCAGCTGTGTGATCAGGCCGCGCGGATCCTGGCCGACGGCGGACCGCGCTACCGCCACGTCGTGGTGGACGAGGCCCAGGACCTCCACCCGGCCCAGTGGCGGGTGCTGCGCGCCAGCGTGGCCCTCCAGTCCGACGACATGTTTCTCGTCGGCGACCCCCATCAACGGATCTACGACTCCCGCGTCTCGCTGCGCTCGCTGGCGATCAACGTCCGCGGACGTACCTCCCGGCTGCGTCTCAACTACCGCAGTACCGAAGAGATCCTGCGCTGGTCCGCGTCCCTGCTCGACGGTCAGCCCGTGGGCCGGCTCGGTGAGGACGACGACGATGACGGTGGCCGGGATTCGCTCCGGGGCTACCGCTCCGAGCTGCACGGCCGCATCCCGGCGGCACGCGGATACACCAGCCAGGACGAGGAGTTGCGGGCGCTGGTCGAGCAGATCCGGACCTGGATCGACCAGGACGGTGTCAAGCCGTCCGAAGTGGCGGTGTGCGCCCGGTTCAACACGTTGGTCGACGCGGTCATCACACGGCTGCGACGGGAGCGCATCCCCGCCGTCGCGGTCAAGGACGATCCGGGGCCGGGGGTGTCGGGTGTGCGGGTGGCCACCATGCACGCGATGAAGGGGCTGGAATTCCGCTGCGTGGCCGTCGTGGGCGTGACCTCGAGTGTGCTGCCGTTCGCCCCTCATGTGACGCCGGCCGATGTGGATCCCGTGCAGCACCAATCGGATCTGCTGGCGGAGCACTGCCTGCTGTTCGTCGCGAGCACGCGGGCCCGCGACGCCCTCGCGATCTCCTGGAGCGGGGAGCGGAGCCGCATGCTGGACCCTGTCGTCGGCTGAGACGCGCACACCCCGCTGCCCGGACCGAAAGCCGGTTCGGGCAGCGGGGCGCCCATGGGTGGATGCGGATGCTCAGACCCGGATCTCCCGAACGACGACGGTGTGCGTCTTGTCCTGAGAAGCGTCGTACGAGATGTCGCGTCCCGGCGGCTGCCACATCAGCGCGTGCCCCAACGGAGACGACGGAGAGACGATGTCCGCCTCGTCGGTGGGCAGTTCGGCGACTGTGTACAGGGTGTCGTCGTCGACCTGCCCATCGAACTCGAGAACGAGCAGCGCTCCGGGAATCACGACCTTCGGCGTGCCCGCGTCCCGGCCGACACGGACGGCGTCGAGGAACGTCCGCAGGAAACCGAGGCGCTTCGTACGGCGGTCACGCTTGTCGGCCTGCGTCTTCCTGAGGAAGACAAGGTTGGCCGCGTCGATGCCGTCGGGAGTCTCGTCCTTGGCGTCAACCGCGACCTGCAACTCCTGCATCTCGCGCACCAGTCGCTGGAAGGCCGCGGCTGGAATCTCCTGAACGGGGAGCGAGCTCTGCGGGGCTCGCAGCGGCGCCTGCCCCTGCTGCTGAGACTTGGGCACCGTGGGCTTAACGGCGGACCTCGCCGCCGGAGCCGATGTGCTCGCGGGCGCCGGGGCCGGGGTTCTCCCCCGCACCGGAACCGGCTCGGGGGTCGAGGCCTGCCTCGCGGAAACCGGCGTGCCTGGAGTGATCTCGCTCCCCTGATCGTCGCTCATCGGAACGCCGACCGCACCGGCAACCGGAACACCGACCGCATCGCCGACCGCATCGCCGACCGGCGAGACCTCGGTCTGCGCGTCCTCGGCCGGAAGGGCCGACTCCTCCGACTCCTCCGCCCTCTCCGACTCCTCCGGGGCCTCCCGAACCGGCTCGATCCCCAGCCGTTCCAGCTCCGCCCACAGCGGCACCAGCGCCTGCTCGCGGTCGAGGTGGAACCGGCTTCCGCGAATGCGGACGAAGGTCCAGTCGACGCGCTCCAGGTCACGCTGCCTCGCGGCCGCGGTGGACGCGTCCTCGCCCTCGGCGAAGGCGTCGCCGTCGCAGGCGACCGCGAGTCTGCGGGTCCCGCCCTCGACGACCAGGTCGATGGCGTGGCGGCCGACCTTGTACCCGGGCCGCACACGGTAGTCGCGCGCGGTCAGTTCCAGGTACACCTGCTGCTGGAAGAGGCTCTCGAACGCCTCGTGCCGTACATCGGGCAGTACCTCGCCGTCGACCGCGACGGTGTCCTCCTCCGCGGGCCGGGTGAGGTGGTCGAGCCACTGTCGGCGCAGGTCGTTCTCGTGGAACTGTTCGGTGCGCGCGCTGTGGAACACCCACACCTGGTCCTGGGCACGGGAGGCGGCGACGTTGAGCCGCTGCTCGTACGTCTTGCCGTTGAAGCCTCCCGGCACGGTCCCGGCGGCGGTGGTGGCCGAGTTGAGGCAGGAGATGAACATGACGTGGCGTTCGTCGCCCTGGAAGTCCTCGGCGTCGCCGACCCGGATGCGTCGCTCCTCGCGCTGCTCGTAGTCGAGGCGTTCGGCGAGCAGGTTCTCCAGTTCCGCCAGGTGCCCCTTGCTGGCGCGGAGGCTGATGACACCCATGGTCTTCCCGTCGTACGCGGGGTCCGCGCAGCAGCGCACGATCGCGTCGACGAGCGCTTCGGCTTCGGCCGTGTTGACCAGTCGGGTGTTGCTGCCGAAGGCCTCGCCGTTCTTGACGTGCACGGTGCGGACCGGCGCCAGGCGGTCGGCACCGTACTGCCGCAGCGGTTGCAGTCGACCGTTGTAGCAGAGCTCGTTGGAGAAGGAGATGATCTCCGGCATGCACCGGAAGTGCTCCTTGAGCATGAGCGTGCCGCGGCCCGCGGAGAGTGCCTCCGTGAGATCGAAGAAGCTGGACTCGGGGCCGAAGAGGCTGCGGA
Organism: Streptomyces sp. SD15; assembly: GCF_054462255.1. Taxonomy (NCBI): domain Bacteria; kingdom Bacillati; phylum Actinomycetota; class Actinomycetes; order Kitasatosporales; family Streptomycetaceae; genus Streptomyces; species Streptomyces sp. SD15. Next base: position 168,269 of record NZ_JBTLMO010000001.1, read on the forward strand.
CGTCCGGCTCGAGTGCGGTGAGCAGACGGTCCCTCAGGTGGAAGTACTCGTCCTGCTTGAGGCCGACGTTGGAGGGGCTGACCTGCTTGCTGTCGCCGACGACGACCATCCGGTCGGCGAGCCAGCTCAGCAGCATGGCCTCCAGGCCGGACTGGCTGGCCTCGTCGACAATGACGACGTCGAACATGCCGGGCCGGTCCATGGGCACGGTCTCCGCGACCTGGTGCAGCGGCATGATCCAGGCCGGTACCGCTGTCTGCGCCTTGCGCAGTGCGGCCTGTGCGTCGCGCCGGTAGCGGTGCTGGTACTTGCCCTTGATGCGGCGGGCGGCCTGCTGGTACGCGCTGAGCGCCCGGGACTGGTCACCGGTGAGCAGTCCGAGGCAGCGGTGCCAGGCCCGGGCGGCGGCGAGCCGGGCCAGCATGATGCGTGCCTCGTCGTCGGCCTCCGTCAGCCGCTTGCGCAGGGCACGCTCCGCCTCCGGGTCGGTGAGCCGCTCCATCCGGTCCCGCCACGCGGACCACGCCCAGGCCTCGGAGAGGAGAGGCAGCCGCGCGTCCCAGGCGGCGTCCTCGGGAGTCCCCGTGATCCGCTCGGCGAGTGAGGGGAACGCCTCTTGCGCGCGCGTGAGTGCCGTGTGCTGTACGGCCCGCAGCCGGGCGGCCTCCCGGACTTCGGCGATCTCGTCGCTGAACGCGCGGTAGCCGTCGGGATTCTGGGCGCGCACGGCGTCGAACGCGCGCGTGACGGCGGGCGCGACGCCCGGCCGATCGCTCCAGGCACGCAGAAGTTCCTCGGCGTCCGCGATGACCTTGCGCGATCGTTCGGCGGCGCGCAGGGTGGTGGCCGCGCGCAGGAGTGCTCGTACGGCGTTCTCGACGGCCGGGTCGTGCCAGGTGACGACGGTCAGTACCGGCGAGGTCGCCGCGGCGGTGAGCACGTCGGTACGGGCGGCGGCCACGGCGAGAAGCGCTTCGAGAACCTCGGCGTCCTGGCGCAGGCGAGCGAGCCTCGGACCGTGCCCCTGCCAGGCTCCGGCCGGACTCCCCCACTCGGATTCGATCTGGGCGAGCCGCAGTTCGAGCTGCACGCGAGCCAGCACGACGGCCGCGGTCTCGACGTCCTCCGGGGCCCGCCCGTCGACGCGGACGGTCTCCACGAACGTGCCGGCGGCCTTGGCGAGCTTGGAGCGGATCCCGAGGGGCCCGCGCAGTTTCTCCCCCCGACCGAGCCCGTCGTGCAGGGTGGTGGCCTGGGCGAGCGCCGTGGCCGGATCGTACTGTTCCAGGCCGCTGACCAGCGCGGTTCCCAGGGTGGCGAGTGAGGCGTCGACCGCCGCGAGAGCGTCGGTGACGGCCGCCTGTCGGCTGCGGGTCTGCCAGTCCTGCCCCGTGTTCACCTCCTTCAGGAGCGCGGGCGCCCACGCGCCGGCCGCGGCGGCGAGCGCCCCGGCACGAGCACGGGTGGCGGTGAAGGCGTCGAGGGCCGTCGAGAGCCGCTGCTGTTCGGCCTCCGAGAGGCCGCGTACGGCCGTGTCGTACTCCTCGCTCAGCGGATCCTGCCGCACCGCCGCGTGCGCCTCCTCGGCGGAACGCACGACGGAGACGGCTTCCTCGAAGTCGCCGGGGCTCGGCAGTTCGGAGGGGCCGGGCACCTCGGCCGCCAGGGCCTGGTGGTGCGGGGTGAACGCGCGTGTGGTGTGCAGGAGGTTCAGCACCTCGTCGGCGCTCAGCGTGGGCCGCTCCTGCGGGACCTGGCCGAGCCAGTCGTACCTCCCGGCCTCGGCGGTGAGGCGCCCGGCGATCTCCTGGAGGCTGCCGCTGTAGTCGCCGATCTCCGCATCGAAGCGGTGCGTCTCCTGCTCACGCAGCACGGCGAGATCGCGCAGCATCGCCTGCTGGGCGGACCGGGCCGCGGCGAGCCGGGTCTGGAGGGTACGGATCTCACGCTGCGAGGCCTTCTGGTCGTAGCCGGCGTACTCGCTGAGGATCCGCTGCACGGACGCCTCCAGCTCACGCTGGGCGGCCGCGCCGTCCTCGGTACGGCTCACGCACATGTCCCGGATGGACTCCGGCAGCTTGTCCCGCAGCACGCGTAGAGCGCGCGGGGTGTGGCTGGTGATGAGGACACGCTTGCCCTGCGCGAGCAGGTCCGTCACCAGGTTGGCGATGGTGTGCGTCTTGCCGGTGCCGGGCGGGCCCTGGACGACCACGAGCCGGTTGGCGCGCAGGCGTTCGGCGATCGTGCGCTGCTCCTCGTTGGCGGGCAGCGCGAAGTACATCTCGCCGGTGTCGGTCTCCGTCCCGTCGTCCTCGGCCGCCGCGAGGTCGGCGGCGGTCAGCGCTCCGTCGCGGCCCGCGATGTAGCCGAGCAGTTCGGTGGGAGGGGTGCCGCCGTCGATCTGGCGGGCGATGGCCTTGAGGGCGTCCATCGTGGAACGGCGGTTGCGTTCACGCAGGACGAGTGCGGGCGTGAGCCCGACCTGTGGCACATCGAGGGTGCGCGGCTTGGCGCGTTCCACGGTCGGCAGGTAGTTTCCGGCGCTGTGCGCCGCGTTGACCCAACTACGCAGGGCCGTGTGCAGGGCGTCGAGGTGTTCGGGATCGGTGATGTCGGAGGCGCCTTCCAGCACCCCGACGATTTCCTCACGCACGGGACCCGGAACATGCTGGGCGCCTTCGAGCATGCCCTCTTCGAGCTCCAGGCCTACGCCGGTCGGGTCCGGGGCGGCGGTGAGCGTACCGGTGGAGGGGTCGAGCTGGATGGTGGCCCGATGGGTGACCAGGTGTCGTTCCACTCGCTGGCCGCCGGCCGTCTGCCAGGTCAGCCGACCGAACCCGAGGACGAGTTCGTAAGCTTCACCGAGGTTGGCGGCGTCCTCATGCATCTTGTGCAGCCGGTCGTACAGCTTGACGTTCGGATCGATCGCGCGCCGCCGCTCCGCCCAGGCGAGCCACTCCTGTTCCCAGGCGGCGTACAGCTTCTCGATCTTCTCCCGCTTGGGGTGTTCGTCCAGCTCGTGGTAGGCCTTCTCGAGCGGGATTCCCTGGGACCAGTCCGGAAACTCGGGCTCGATCCGCCGACGCAGGTGCGGGGCGCGGGTCTGCTTGAAGTCCCGGATGCGCGTCTCGTCCACCCAGGGCGCCAGCAGCGGCTTGGGGTGCGGGGCATCCTCGCGCTCGGGGCGGGCGACGGTCAGCCAGGCCGGATCGTCGGTGGTGAGAACCCCGTCGAGCATCACCTCGACGCCGGGGCCGTCCGGCAGCTCCTCGAACCACACGGTGCCGGCCGCGCCGTCGAGCGTGCGCACGGGCCGGGCCTTCGACTCCTCGGCCTCGGCGAGGAACCTGAAGATCTGCCGTACACGCGTGGCGTCGGTCTCGTCGGCGGACAGCTCCTGGGTCCGGGCGGGCACGGTACGTCGTTCAGGAGCAGTCGGCTGCGACGGCACCCCTCCGAGCGCTGCCCGACTCGTAACCCGGGGGCCGCCTCCATCGGCAAAGCCGTATTCGCTCACGGGATCCGGCTCCGCGTCCGCGAACAGGGACTGCTGCTGTTCACCGAACAGCGCCGTCTGGTCGGGGAGCGGCGTGGGCATGGCTCGCGCGGCAGCCACGCGTGTGACGACAGGAGCCGGCGGAGCGGCCGAGGCCGTGGTGAAGGTGACGCTCTCGCGCTCGTGGCGGCTCGCGAACCGCACCTCGATGTCCAGCTCAGCGGCGGTGCCGGCGGGGATGCTGTAGGCCCAGGTCGCCGAGATCCGGCGGCCCTTGCGCAACGTGCCTTCGAGCTCGTCGTCGAGCACGTCGGTCTGGTGGTCCTGCACCTGACGGCCCGTCTTTCCGTACGGTCCGCTGCGTACGAGCAGGCTGATTCCGTCGACGTCGATGGGCTGACCGGTGCCGTTGCTCAGGTACAACGTGCACCGAACGAGGTCGTCACCCTGGCGGTACCCGTAGGAGTCCTCGGGGTCGACAAGCTCGTACGGCTCGACGTTGTCGACGCGGACATGCAGCCCGTCTTCGTACTGATAGTTGGAGCCGACCGGCTGCACACCGTCGCTCAGGCCACTCTCACCCTGGCTCACACGCCACCCCACCACTTCCGAGGGCCACACAGTGGCCACCTTGTGAAATCCCGCCCCGGCCACCCCAAGCATGAACCCGACGCGCCCCCCGGCACGTCAACTCGAGTGTGAACTGAGCACACGGATCAAGGGTATCAGGAGGACCATCCGCGTAAACGCGTTACGAAGCCTCACGACCTCGCGAGATTCCCGAAACCCCCAGAGCCCGGCAGGTCTCGTCACCGGCGCCACCCGGGCCGCTCCGACGGAGTGTCACGCACAGAGCGCGCCAACAACATCCCAACGTGCGCATATAGCGATTGACTGAGTTCACATGCTCGATGCAGGATATCCCTGGCGCCGCCCGTCCGGGCTGTCGACCACCCCCAGGGAAAGGCACACGCGCCATGCGTATGGAAGTGCTGCACGTCTCGCCGGAGTTGGCCGCCGACTGGCTCACGCACAACACCAGCAACCGGCCGCTCAGCAAGGGCACCGTTCAGCAGCTTGCTGCCCAGATCCAGCGCGGCGAATGGCAGCTCACGCATCAGGGCATCGCTTTCGACGAGGACGATGTACTGATCGACGGCCAGCACCGCCTGGCAGCGATCGTCAAGGCAGGCATCGCGGTGCCGCTGACCGTCACACACGGCGTGCCCCGCACCGCTTTCACAGTCATGGACACAGGCCGCAAGCGCACCGGCCGTGACACGCTCGCACTCGTCGGAGAGGCCAACGCCACACACCTGGCGGCAGCCCTGCGCGGCCTCCACCTCTACCTGCATGTCCCCAACTCCGCTTGGAGCGGCGGATCGTCGACCACCAGCAACGACCAGCTGCTGGTGATGCTGGAGAAGCACCCCGGCATCCGCGACGCGCTGCAGCACGGCATCGCGCTCAACCGCGCCTGCCGCATCACCGTCACGGCAGCGACGATCGGCTGGTACGTCACCACGGAGACGCGCCCCGACATCGACCAGACCTCGTGGCGGGACGGCATCATCACGGGCGCGCTGCTTGAGTCCGGCGACCCGCGCCTGACCCTGCGCAACACGATGCTCAGCCTGGCCAGCGGCAAGGCCCACCGCCGCCGCGACGACTCCCGCGAGCACCTCCTGTACTACCTCAAGTCCTGGAACGCGTGGGTGGAGGGTCGCGGCATGAAGCTGCTGCGGCGCTCCCCCAACGAGACGATGCCCAAGATCTCGAACCACGCGGTCGTAGTGGGCACGAGCACGGAGGTGTGAGTGCGCGACCGGCTTCGCGGCAACCCTGCGCACATGAACAGTCACCCGCCACCCGCTGATCTACTACCGTGTCAGCTGTAGTCCTGGGGAGGGCACTTGAAGAGGAACACGCTGGAGTACGAGCATGCCCTGGACGCCATGGTGCGCATCCTGCAGGCGCGCGCCGCCGCCGGCGCGGAGCCCCTCACGTACGGCGAACTCAGCGCCGAGCTGGCTCAGCAGGGACACCACGTACCGGCCTACCGGGGACCGATGACATACCTCCTGGAGGACGCCTCCTTGCGGGAGAGCCCCGACGGATCTCTGCCTATGCTGTCCGCCCTCGTCGTACTGAAAGCCACGAAGTGGCCGTCCGGCGGCTTCTTCCAGCTCGCCCGCCGCGACCATTTCTCACGCCCCGGTGACGACGCCGGGCTGTGGGCCCGCGAGCTCGCGCACCTGGCGAAGCACTACCCATCGCGCTGAAGCGCTCCACACAATCGCCGGTCGCGGCATGAAAGGAAGCGCATGCGCGCCCAGGAAATCACCTTCCTCAATCTCATCCAGGGAGAGAAGCAGTTCCAGGTCCCGCTCTACCAGCGGACGTACAGCTGGGGCAGGGATCAGCTGCTGCGGCTCTGGGAGGACGTGGGCGAGCTCGTCGACCAGCACCGGGCGGGTGAGGCAGTGGCGCCGCACTTCCTCGGCTCCGTCGTTCTCGCGCCGGGACAGATCCAGGCCGGCGGAGTACAGAAGTGGCTGGTCGTGGACGGTCAGCAGCGTCTCACCACGCTGATGCTGGCGTTCACCGCACTGCGCGACCAGCTCAAGGACTCGGGCGACCCCCGGGGCGCCGAGCGGGTGCACCGACAGATCCTCGTCAACGAGTACCAGGATGCCCTGGACCACTACCGCCTGCTGCCCACCCAGGCGGACCGGCAGGCGTTCACAGCGTGCGTCGCGTCAGCCCCGCAGGCAGGTGGCGGCGGCAACATCGGCGGCGCTTACCGGTTCTTCCTCGGAGCGCTCGCCGAGGGGCAGGAGGCTGCGGCCTCGAAAGACTGGCTGGAGGCCGTGGAAAACGTCCTCAAGGGCCTGCTGTCGATCGTGGAGATCACCGCCGAACCGGGCGACAACGTCTACCGGATCTTCGAGTCGATCAACAACACCGGCGTCGGTCTCAGCCAGAGCGACCTGCTGCGCAACTACGTCTTCATGCTGCTGCCCCAGCACGGCGAGCGGGTGTACCAGGAGCTGTGGCTGCCCATGCAGCAGAGCCTCGGTCCCAAGAATCTGGAACTGCTGGTCTGGCTGGACCTGGTCGTACGCGGCCACAACAAGACCAAGCAGAGCGAGATCTACCGCGAGCAGCAGAAGCGGTTGCAGCCGCTCGCCGGTGATGAGAAGGCGCTGCAGCGCGAGATCGCCCAGTTGTCGGAGCGCGCACAGCGGTTCCTCCGCATCGTCGAACCCGCCCGCGAGCGGTCGGCGCCCCTGCGCGCGGCTCTGGAACGCCTGGCCACGTGGGGCGGACAGACGCACTACCCCCTGGCCCTGCATCTGCTGGACCTCGTCGACGCGGGCAGCACGAGCCCGGAGGAGGCGGCCGAGGCCCTGCAGTACGTCGAGTCGTATCTGGCCAGGCGCCTCATCTGCCAGACACCGACCGCCGGTATCAACCGGATCTTCATGGAGGCTCCGAAGGACCTGGAGACCGACCGTCCGGCGGCCGAGGCGGTCCGGCGCTTCCTGTCGGGGAAGCGGCGCCGGTGGCCGAGCGACGAGGAGCTGCGGACTGCGATCCGCAGCAAGCCGTTCTACTGGGGCGGACGCCCACCGCAGCGCAGTTACATCCTGCGCCGCCTGGAGGAGAGCTACTCGCCCACCGAGCCCGTCGACTTCGCCAAGGCGTCCCTCAGCGTCGAGCACATCCTCCCCCAGCGGCCGGCGCAGGCGTGGTTCGACCTCCTCGCCGACGAGGCGGAGGAGGGCCAGTCGCCCCAGGAGCTGCACGACCTGCTGGTGCACACCCTCGGCAACCTGACCCTGACCGGCGACAACTCCAAGCTCTCCAACCACCCGTTCCAGCGCAAGCAGCAGATCCTCGACTCCAGCGCGCTGCGGATGAACCTGGAGATCGCCTCGTCGAAACGCTGGGGCAAGGCGGAGATCATGGCCCGCGCGGACCGCCTCTGGGAGCGTGCCGTGGAGCTGTGGCCAGGCCCGATCGGCGGGTTCCGCCCGGCCGGTGAGGAGCTGTCGAGCTGGACGGAGCTGCGGGCAGCGCTGGTCGCGATGCCCAGCGGCACATGGACGGCGTACGGCGATGTCGCCGAGCTCATCGGCAGCCACCCGGTGCCTGTCGGCGCCTACTTGGCGGCCAACCCGACGGTGATCGGTGCCTATCGCGTACTGAACTCCGAGGGCAAGATCTCGCCCTCGTTCCGCTGGGCCGACGGCAGCGACCGGATGCCTCCCCAGGAGTTGCTGGAGAGCGAAGGCGTGCGGTTCGACCGGTACGGCCGGGCCAACCGGTCCCAGCGTCTGACGGCCGCGGAACTGGCCACCCTGCTGGGCAAGGACGTCGCCCAGCAGACCTCGAACGATCCCCTGCCGGACGGCGAGAACACCGAGGCGGCCGAGCGCTTCCGCAGCCAGTTGCAGGAACACTGGCCGGAGGCGGTGGCCGGGGTGACCACGACCCTCGACTTCTGGCGTCACCAGGGCGGCTACCTCACCTACGGTCGCCACGAGGAGACGAGCTGCTTCCCCATGCTCGACGCCGGTACCAGCCACCGCCCCCACCTGATGTGGCCACTTGCCCTCTACCCGGTCACCGGAACCGCCGAGGTCGTCTTCCAGTACCTCAAGGACCGCAGCCCGTTCGACGACACGGAGCAGCGCCGCGAGCTGCTGCAGCGACTCAACAAGATCGACGGCATCGACCTCCCCGAGGCCAAGCTGGAACTGCGCCCCTCGTTCCCGCTCCTCGTCTTCGCCGAGCACAGCGAGGCGATCTGCGAGGCACTGGACTGGTTCGTCCACACGGCGGCGTTGGACCTGGCCCGGAGGGCCTGAGACCTACGACGGCCCACGTGCATCTCACGCGGGGGCGGAGAGCTGCGCCGCCCCCGTCGCCCGGCGCACGCGGGCCGCGGGTCGGCACCGTGCTGAGGCCACCGCTGCGGCGGTGCTGGTCATGCCTGGCCGATACCCAAGGCGGTGTCCGCGTCCTCGCCGGCCCAGCCCTGCGGGGTGCGCCACAGGACGTGGACGCCGAAGACGTCGTGGACGGTGGCGGCCGACCAGTCCTCGGCCGGGGGCCCGGCCAGGACGAGGAAAAGCCGGTCGGCAGGCGTGGGCAGGGTGTGGTTGATCTCGAGGAGGCGGGCCGCTCCTGAGCGGAGGTCGGCGTACGTGGAGCGGCCGGCGCCGAGTACTTCGTAGAGCGAGTGACCGTCCTCGGTCTCGCAGTCGACGTCGGCGACCGGGGAGTCGGGCTTCGGCTGTCGGTCCGCTCGCAGCAGGGCCGCCATCAGTTCGAAGCGCACCGCCTGATGGGTCTTGCAGGTGCGGTCCGCTGCGGCCGAGGCCTCCAGGACGTGGACGAGGCTCGCGTTCGGATCTGCCTTTTCCGGTGCGGTGGGGGCGGCTGCGGTGGTGGTCATGGGTTCGGCTTCCTTCGGTTCGGACGGCGAGGGTGTCTCGGACCGGTTCGCGGGAACTGCGCGGTCCGGCTCGGCCTCCGCCATCGGGTCGGCTGCGGCGCCGATGCGACGCTCGATGGTCCGCCGCGCCTGGGCCAGGTCGTCGGCCCAGCCGCTGAGCTCCAGCTCGGCCCGGAACCGGTCCAGGTCCGGTGTGCCGGAGGCCGACGCGCGGTTGGCGTTGGCCGCCAGGTCCCGCAGCAGGTTCAGGCGGGTCCTGTCCGGGGAGCCGAGTACGCGCCAGACATCCAGCCAGTCGTGCTGGTCCAGACGCAGGCAGCGGTTGGCCATGCCCTTGAGCTCCGAGAGCCGGGCGCGGACGTCGTCCGGGACGTTCCCGTCGGCCAGTTCCTCGACGACGCCGAGCGCGTCCGCGTACCGCGGGGCCATGGTGGGCGAGATAGGCCGGCGACCACGTTCGTCGACCGTGACGAAGCTGACGCTGGAAGCGTGGCGGAGCACCCAGGCGTCCAGCTCCGCCCCTGCGGCGGGGGGTGTGGAGCCGTGGCGCACCGCCATGAGCAGCGGGCGGTCCGTGGCGGGTGAGACGGCCTCGACCTTGTAGTTGCCGCCGGTGGTGTGGCCGATCACCCGGACCCGGATGTCGGTGCCGATCTCCGGGATGTCTCCCTCCGCCACCGGTGCGGCGCCGGTGGCGATGCCAGGGTCGGCGTTGATGCCGCGGAGCGGCTGTTCCGGGGTGCCGGCGGTGTCCGTCAGTGCCTCCGGGAGCGGCGCGGTGTGAAGGACGGTCAGGCTCTGGGTGCTGCGGGTCAGCGCGATGTAGAGCTGGCGCAGGCCGGACGGACCGCGGTCGGCGATGGTGGCGGGCTCGACGACGAGGACGTGGTCGTACTCCATGCCCTTGGCCTGGCCGGCGGCCAGGACGGACACCGCCTCGCGTTCCTGTTCCGTGATGCCGTCGGCCTCGTCCAGGTGACGGCCGATCTCGTCGAGCCAGCCGGAGTCGTCGGGAACGATGACGGCCACGGACCGCAGCGTGTGCCCGTCGCTGGTGCCGACGAGACGGACGGCCTGGGCCACGGTGTCACCGAGCAGCTTCCACGGCTCGGTCGCGATCGTTCGTACGGCGTCCGCGCCGGCCTCGCGCACGGCCCGCGGGTAGGGCAGCGAGGGGGCGACCGTACGGGCCAGGGGCGCGACGAACTCCATGATCTCGGCGGGTACGCGGTAACTGGTGGTCAGCTCTTCGACGCGCCAGTCACCGTGGTCGGACAGGAGCGCGCCCAGGCGGTCCCACTCGGTGTACGGATACGGGCCGGTGGCCTGGGCGAGGTCGCCGAGGACGGTCATCGAGCCGCCCCTCGCGACGCGGCGGCGCAGGGCGCGGGCCTGCATGGGGGTCAGGTCCTGTGCCTCGTCGACGACGATGTGACCGTAACGCCGCGGCGTCTCGCCCGTGATGAGGTACCGGAGTTCTTCCAGGCAGACGCGGTCGTCGAGGGTCCAGAGCTCGTCCTCGGCCTTGTCGGCCCGAGGGCGGTGCAGAGCGGCCTGCTCCTCCTCGTCGAGGATGCTGTCGGCGCAGGTGCGCAGGAGGTCGGGCGAGTCGTAGAGGCTGCGCAGGGCCTCCCGGGCGCCCGGCGACGGCCAGGCACGGTCGAGGAGGCGCTCCACCTGGCGGTTGCGTTCCAGGCTGCGGCGGATCGTGCCGTCCGCGCCGCGACGCGGGGCCAGGGCGGCGAGTTCCCGCAGGAGCCGATCGACGAGCAGGCTGCGGAAGCGGTCGCGGCGCTCGCGGTGGGCGCCGTCACCGCCGCGCGCCTCATCAAACAGGGCGCGGACCTCCGAGCGCGGGACGCGCAGGGTCGTGCTGCCGGCGGTGACGGTGAACGCCGGTTCGTCGCCCTCGAAGGAGGGTGCGGTGAGAAGGCCGTCGAGGGCCTCGGGGCGGCACTCGTGCTCGACGCGGCGCCGCAGGACAGCCGCCATACGCTCGTCGGACTTCACCAGCCGAGCCGACGGACTGTCGGTGCCGAGGATTTCGCCGTCCCAAAGTCGGGACAGCTGGACGGCGTTGACATCGCGGGTGCCGAGGGTGGGCAGGACCTGGCCGACGTAGTCGAGGAACCGCTGGTGCGGGCCGATGACGAGGATGTCCTGGGCCTTGAAGTGGTTGTTGTTGACGAGCCAGGTCACGCGGTGCAGACCGACGGCGGACTTGCCCGTGCCCGGTCCGCCCTGCACGACGAGGATGTCGGAGGGGGAACCCGTGACCAGGTCCATCTGGTCACGGCGGATGGTCTCGACGATGTCCCGCATGCGGCCGCTGCGCGAACGCTGGAGCTCGCGGAGCAGGAAGTCGTCCGGCTGGAGGGGCTTGCGGCGCTGGACCCGGGCGACATCGGCGGGGGTATGGGCCGGTGGGCGCCCCTCGCGCCCGGCGATGCCCGGCCGCCCTGCCCCAGCCTTTCCGGGCAGGGCCCGCGTCCCTGCGTCGGCGGCGGTGGGCTCGGCGGTGGTCGCTTCGTCCGCGGCCGGCCGCGGCTTCGGGACAGCCGTGAGTACGGGAACGGCGGGGACAGGGCCGGGAACGGGGACCGCCGGGGCGATGTCGTCGAAGTAGTCCTCGACGACGCGCTGTACGCAGCGCAGCTGCCGCCGCAGAACGACGTCGCCCGGCGCGTGCGGTTGCGCCTCGAACCACTTCGTCGCCAGCGGGCTGGTCCACAGCACGACGACGGCGTCGCGGGTCCGGACATCGGAGACGGCACGCCGACCGACGTACCAGGGTCGGGGCTCACCACCTGGCTCTTCCGGCGCGTCGACACGGGCGGTGACCAGCGATTCGCCGCCGAGTCCGTCGTACGCCACGGCCTTTTCCTCGACGTCCAGCCGGTTGGCGATGCCGTCCTTGTTGCTGGCGGCGGCCGAAGCGGCCGCCAGCCCGGTCATCTCGGCGAGCCGCTCGGCGTAGCAGTCGTACGCGCGGTCCACGGCTTTCTGCTCATCGGCGATGACCTGGTCGCGTGTGGTGGTGTTCATCTGCTGTCCCTCCCTGGCGGCGCCCAGTGGAACGCCGCTACGGGCATACGCCCGCACCCCGCCGACATAACTATCAGAGCTCGTCCCGTGACCATCAGTCAGGGGGCTGGGTTCCCGGACAAGTTCCCCGACCTCCGCCTGCCAGGCACAGACCAGGTCGCGCGTGGGGCCGATCCCGTACCGGGCGGTGGCCAGCATTGCATGCATTGACTCTGTTCACAAGACTCCGGCTGCGGTTGGGAAGAGGTGCACACTCAACGCTTCGCGCCGCCGACGGCCGCGGTGAGCGAGCACCCTCGACCACGATCGCCGCCGGTCGCGTCCGCTCCGTCGGTCGAACGATCGCTCCCGGCCCCGGAGCTCGGGGCTCGGGACCCGAGCTTTGCCGCAGCTGGCATCCTGAGGTCGAAGTTGACCCTCGACCTTGTGGAGGGCTCAGAGTGCTGGGCGTGGAGAGCGAGATGCGCAGCATTGGTGAAATGGCCCGGAACAGCGGACTGGGCGTGAGCGCCCTGCGGTTCTATGACCGTGCCGGTGTGCTGGTCCCTGCTTGGGTGGATCCGGTGAGTGGCTACCGCTGGTACGGCCCCGAGCAGCTTGAAGAGGCCCGGTTGCTGGCCCGGTTGCGCCGGGCCGGTATGCCGTTGGCGGACATCCGGCTGGTGCTTGCGGGCTGGTCCAGTGCGGACACCGACCTGGTGCGGAAGCTGCTTCAGGCGCATCTGCGCCGTCTCGAACTGGGGCTGTCCGACGCCCGAACCGAGTTCTCCACGCTCCGAGCACTACTCGAACACAGGGAGAACCCCATGACATCGCTCCGCACCGCCGCTGTCCGGCTGACCGTCTCCGCGCCTGAGCTGGCCGCCGCGCTGGACGCGGTCCGATTCGCCGCCAGTACCGACCCGGAGCTACCGATGCTCGGCGGTGTCCTGTTCGACATCGAGGGCGGAGCACTCCACGTCGTGGCCACCGATCGGTACCGGATGGCGGTCGCGCAAACCGGCGCCACGGGAGACGGGGGAGACGGCGGACCACGTGTGCAGGTCATCGTGCCCGTCCCGCTCGCCGACGCAATGCGGGCGTTGCTGAGTGGCGAGGCACCTGTCCAGCTCGCTGTGGACGGTGACCGCGTGACGTTGGAGACCGGGGACCGACAGGCGGCCGGTCAGTGCCTCGATCACGACTTCCCTGATTACCGTCGCCTCGTCCGCTTGTCGGTCGGGCGACGCGTCCTCGTCGACGTGCCGGCCTTCCGGAGGGCGGTGCAGACCGGTCCCGTCCGCACGAGCGAGGCGCGCAAGCAGGACGGCGTGACCTGCGACCTCAGCGTGCTCAAGGTGGCGGACGACAGCACGGTGACCATCTGCGAGGACGGTGACGACGACCAGAACCAGATCGCCGTCAACCGCGAGTTCCTGCTGCACGCGCTCACCGCCGGAGCCCGAGACCAACTGATTATCGAGTTCGGCGTCCCCACTGCACCCATCGCGATCCGCCGACCCGACGACGAGGACACGTTCTCGATACTGATGCCGGTCCGCCTGGAGAACTAACGTGATCTTTGACCTTCGGCGTCGAACCGTACGTCGAACTTGATCACTCGGTTCGGCAGCCGACGTACGCGGAGACGGCTTGCGTCCGGCGTACCGGGTGCGCCGGACCCTCCAGCAGCACCGTACGTACGACCTCCAGAGTTTGTCGGTGAAGGCACAACTGCTGGACACGCGGGAGCGGCGCCGCCAGGGGTGGCGCATCGGTTGTGAAGGGGGGCGCTCGGGCGCCTGCGCCATCCGGGGATGGTGGCTCCCTGTGCCGGTCCGGTTGAAGAATCAGCCTCCGCGCGCTCGGGTCGGTCCTCGTCCGCGGCTGCTCGACTCAACTGCGCGGTGGGGATGAGGGCACGTCGTACCGTACGAGTGACCTCGCGAAGGGCTCGCCGCTGCGCCGGGCGTACGTCATCCGTTCGCGGACCTCCCTCAGGGTGCGGGGGCGGTAGCCGGGACCGCCGCAGCAGCTCTTGTGGAAGCGGACGCCGGCGTGCAGCAGCACGGACAGCGTCCGCCAGGCCGCGGTGTCCCGGCGGCGGGGCGCGGCGAAGGCGGAGCCCACGTGGATCAGTGGCTTCGTGCAGCGGGGGCAGATCCGCTCCCTGTCCCTGTCGTAGGGCTGCTTGTACGAGGCACGGCAGGGCAGGCAGACGTACGAGGTCTTCGCGTGGGCCATGTCGGCAGGGTAGGCGCCGCCCGGGCGGAACTCGACGGGATTTCGGCATCGCGGGTGTCAGCAGGTCAGCTCGCCCGACGAGCCGGGCTCATCGGCGCCCGTGGAGAGCGAGATCTGCTTGACCTTTCCGGTGTAGTCGCCCACGGCTCCGTCCTCGGTCGCTCCGTCGGAGTAGTACAGGGCGGACGCCCAGGGCTCGGCATCCTTGCCCAGCCCGTCCATCAGTCCTTCCATCGTCGCCGTACGAAAGTTGATGTTCAGGCAGCCGCCGCCCATGTAGGACCAGTCGGGGTTGGTGCCCTCCGTCGGCTCCGTCGCCGACGCGTCGGACGGAAGCAGGGCGAGCGCGGCCTCCTGCGCCCGGTCTTCGCCGACCGGGGACGAGAAGACAACGTCCACGCTGATGAGATGCTCCTTCAGGGATGCGTCGGGTGGGACGGTGGCGCAGACGACCTCGTCCTTCGCCAGGCGATAGGCCACGGGGTCGCCGATGGGCATTCCCGTCTGTGCCGCGCACGCCTTGGACCACGAGATGCATGGATAGCGTCCGTCCCACCAGGTCAGCGGCGAGGCGAGTCCCCGGCCGCCGAGGTCGTCCTCGGACGGTCCGCCGAGGGTCTGCTCGGGAAGAGGGGCTTCCTTCAACGGGGCGACGTGGGGACAGAACTCCGTCCGCAGGAAGTCGGCCATCGCGGCGGCCTGGTCCTCGGTCGCGCCGTCCGCCTCGTCCGAGTACCGGATGCCTTCCCATGTCCGGTATCCGACGGCCACGTTGCGGCAGGTGGTGACCTGGACGGTCGCGAGTCCACGGCGGTCCTCGATGCCGGTTTCGACTCCTTCGCCGAGACCGTAGTTGTTGGCGTCGCCGATCTCGCCGAGCTGGTTGACCAGCGCGTCGTCGACACCGGCGGCGGCGAGGTAGTCCTCGAGAGAGGTGTCGTCCCCGGTCGTCGTCTCCGCGTGCTCGGCGGCCGAGTCCGACTCGGCCGCCGCCGGTGCCGACTGAACCCCGGTCACGTCCTCCGAAGCGGCCGATGTGTGCGCGGCGGAGGGTCGGGGGTCACTCCCGCAGCCGCCCACGGCGAGCGCGGCGGCGACGATGCATGCGGTGCCGGCGGCGCGGCGGTGTCGGGACATAGGGCAACTCCGTTGGCGAAGGCTTGGTCGGTGCGTCGGTCGGCGGGCAGGCCGCAGTCAGCGGTCCCGCCGGGCTCGCCATTCCAGCAGCGCGTCCCTGGCCGTCTCGAAGTCCATCGGGCCCTTCTCGATGTGGAGTTCCGTCATATACGCGTAGGCTCTTCCGAGCTCGGCTCCGGGACGGATGCCGAGAATCTCCATGATCTGGTGGCCGTTGAGGTCCGGGCGGGCGGCCTGCCGTTCGTCCTCGATCGCCAGGCGCTCGATGCGCTCTTCCAGGGAGTCGTAAGCACGCGCGAGCGCATGTGCCTTCCGCTGGTTCTGCGTGGTGCAGTCGGCACGGGTGAGTTTGTGCAGCCGGTCGAGCAGTGGGCCGGCGTCGCGGACGTAGCGGCGCACAGCGGGGTCGGTCCACCTCTCGTCGACATAGCCGTGGAACCGGAGATGCAACTCCACCAATCGGACGACGTCCGCGATCAGTTGCTCCGGATACGCCAGGAAACGTAGTCGCTTGCGGGCCATCTTGCCGCCCACCACTTCGTGGTGGTGAAAGGAGACGTGACCGTTCCGTCCGGTCCGGCGCGTGCGTGGGGTACCGATGTCGTGGAGCAATGCGGCCCACCGCAGTGTCAGGTCGGGCCCTTCCGTTTCGAGGGCGATGGCCTGGTCGAGGACCTTCAGGGTGTGCTCGTAGATGTCCTTGTGACGGTGGTGCTCGGCGCTTTCGAACCGCAGGGCCGGCAGTTCCGGCAGAATGTGTTCGGCGAGTCGCGTGTCGACCAGCAGGCGCAGACCGGCACTGGGCCGGGCCGCGAGCATGGTGGCGGTGAGCTCTTCTCGCACGTGTTCGGCGGGGATCTCGGTGACCCGTCGCGCCATCGTGCACATCGCGTCCCTCAGCTCCGATACCGGTTCGAAGCCGAGTCGGGCGGCGGAGCGAATCACTCGCAGCACCAGCGGCGGGTCATTGGCGACCGACGCCATAGGTGCGCGCGGCGTGCGCAGTACGCGCCGCTCCAGGTCCTGAAAGCCACCGAACGGATCCGTCAGGGTCACGTGCGACAGTCCGAGGGCCATGGCGTCGATGGTGAAATCACTGCGCCGTAGGTATGCCTCCAACGCCTTTTCGTGTTCCTCGCGTCGCGGTGGTCTTCTGGAGGCACGATCGCGCGACGGTGTCGGACATGAACTGATCCGTATGGTGTAGCTGTCGGCGCCCACCACCTTGCGCAGGCGCACGACACCGGGCGGGCCGACTCGGTGGACCCGAACCTCGTCCCCCCAGCCATGAATGACCTGCCGCACCTGCTGCGTGTCGGAGTGCGTGACGAAGTCGAGTTCGCGCCCGACACTCCCCGCCAACGCCTGGCGCACTGAGGCGCCGACCAGCATGAGGCCGAACCCTGCGGCGGTGAAGCGGTGGAGGAGATCGTCGACGACCGGCGGGAGCCCTGCGCGCGCCGCCTTCGCCCGGGGATCGACAGGTGCATCGAGTGCGGCCTCGGCCGTCTCGCGCGATGGGGAGACAGTGGCCGGCGGCTGCTCCTCCCGCCCTCCCACTTTGCCCCGTTCGGTTGCCGGTCGCCGCGGCTGAGGCGCCGACGTCCCAGTCCCCTCCGCTCTCTTGAGACGCAGAAGGTCGCCCCCGGGAGCCGCTTCGAGGGACGGCGTCACGATTCCCAGGTCACTGAGGCGGCACCGTTCGAGAATCGTCCACTGAACCTTGTGATCAGGCGACTGCGTACCGATCGACACCTCACGCGTGCCATCACGCGTCTCGCACCGGAAGCGCAGTGCGTGTCCGGTAGCCCGTACCTCGTACGCGGAGAGTTCGCTCTCGGGGCCGTACGCGCGAATCGTAGGGCTCTTGCCAGGCGCGGCTTCGAGCCTCCTGCTGTCGTCCTTCCACTCGGAGAAGGAGCGGCGGACCATCTGTACGTGCAGAAGGCGACGCCGCCCTTTCGGGCCGAACCGGATCTCGATCGAGTCGCTGCGGGCATGGGCCTGCCGGACGTACGCGACCGTGACCTTCCCCTGTCCCCGCCCGCGCAGCCAGCGGACTAGGGCCTCTCCGATGTACAGGTGGTCCGCGCTGTTCTCCCCCACGGCGGTGCGGCGGCACCGTACGGGCGGGCGGTGGGCGAAGTGGGATTTCCTGTCACCGCAGGCGCGCAGGGTCAGCACCTGGCCGCAGCCTCCTAGGAGGACACCGCAAGTGAACGCGTCGGCGCCGCGAAGCTGCCGGAGACGCTGGGCATCCTCTTTCTCGAAGGGGAGAAAGACGGGCTGATGCCCCTGGGATCCGCCCAGGACGGCGGTCTGTACCTTGCGGTTGTCCTCTTCGGTCACGGCCGAGGCCATCTCCACGCACCCTCATGTCTCACGCGAACGTCACTGGTGGCCACCCGCCGTCCGGTCTGCCCCCCAGTGGACGCCGACGAGCTCCCTGTGGCCGTCGGAACCGCGCACGGGGGGGACCCTCCGGCATCCATTGCCTCCCCGGAGCGAGGACGCCTCCTGGCGGGGGAACACCGCAGGCAAATCAGTATCACCTCCATGCACTTAGTTCACAAGAGACGAATCCATGGATCTATGCCATCGACCTGGCGGGTCCGTTCATGGAGCGAGTCAACCGAAGAGCGCGCGCGGTAGGGCAGGAGGGCCCCGCACACTCTCAGGCGATCGTGTCGCGCCCTGTTCTGGAAGTGCCTGGATGACCGCGACGGGCGACACACGACCACGATGCGGCGGAACTCATCGACGCGCCCCTACGAGCTATTCGATACGCCGCAGAGGCCGGATTCGGTACTGCTGCTTTCAGCCGCTGGCACTGACCTCAGTCTGGCACTCACGGACTGCTGAGGACGTGCCGCCAACTCGACACGTTCGGCGCTCACTCAGCCTTGTTCGTCCCCTTCCGCCTCGCCCCCGCGCCGACGGCGCGCTCGCTCGGCGATCCCGCCGGCGAGTTTGCCCTTGACCGAACCGGCCCGGTCGAGGGTCACCTTGCCGCGGCTTCTGGCGGCATCGACGCCCTTCGCTCCTGTCTCGAGCGCCTTGTCCCTCACCTCGGCGGCCGCCTCCACCCATCGTCTCGCCTCCGACGACCGGCGACCGGACTCGATCCCGAGCCGCTCGTGGAAGTCATGGACACCGATCGCCATATGGTTGCTCGACTGCACCACAGCCGGGGACTTGGCCGGGTGCAGCAGCACCTTCGCGTTGGCCGTGCCGGCGACCGCATTCATCCGGGCCACCAGCCGCTCGGTGCTCCGCGATATGAGTTCCTGCCGGTCCTGCCGGGCGGCCTTCAGTCCGAGGCGGTGACCGTCCAGCTCCTCCGGGGAGGCGTCCAGCACCCGGTCGAGTTCGAGCACCGCGATCGCGTCCTGCAGTTGGAAGCAGCGAGCCAGAACGGCGAGCCACTCCCGAACCGGGGACTCGGCTTCCCTGACCGTCGCGGCGAGATCACCGATCTTGGACTGCCGCTCCATCTTTTCCGCGATCGCGTCGAGTTGACGCAAGGCGTACACCTGGGTCTCCGCGATCGCCGTCGGCGCGTCCTGCACCTTCGACCACATGGTCTCGTCGACCCTGGCCCTCTTCTCGCGGATGGTCATGGTCTCGTCGATGACGATGCCCACTCCGATCATGCGGGACAGCACGGTGTCCTTCTGGGCGCGCAACACGTCCTCGACCTTCGCGTCGATCGCGGCGAGATAGTCGGTGATCTCGTCCATGCTCTGTTGCATCGCAACCTGCGACATGAGCTTCGCGGCATTGGCGAGAGCCGCCGGGTTGGTCAGAAACGATCGGGGTCCCTTCACGAACTCCACGAATCCCCTGATCTGGCCCTTCTGACCCTTCACCACACCCGTGCTGAAACCGGTCTTCGAGCTTTCTCTCAGCCCGTACTTCTTGACGAGCTGTGCCGACTTCGGAGTCAGCTTCACCCAGCGACCGGAGTCCGCGGCGAACTCCGAACCCGCCTGCGCGACTGCGGCCCCCGCACCGAAGACGGACTTGAGCCACTGCGGTCCGAGATCCTTCGACGACGACAGTCCCTCCGAGATGAGGAAGCGGTCGACATCCGCCGCGTTCCCGATGACCATCAGTCCGTCATCGTCACTGACCAGCTGAATCTCGTTGTCCATCGCCCGCTCCTGAAGTCGCTTGTCGCAGTTGTGGGTGGTCGGGGTGCGCGCGGCGATCGCCGGGCAGGGCCGAGCTCTTCCGATGACGGGAGAGCGGGGTGCCGGCCCAGACAGGGCCAGGGCGCGTTTCCCTTGCGCCGACGTGGAGTCGACGTCCGGGCCGACACCAGTTCCTCATAGTTCGGGACGTGCTCGAGTCGGCGCGTCGTTCGGCCGGCAGCAACTCGGGCCCGAACCAGCCTTCCTGGCCTGCCATGTCGCGGCGCCCGACAACCGGTGCCATCGCTGCGGAACTGGAAGCGCACACGCTGCCTGGCCGCGCCCACCCGTTCACGCATTCCCCCCGGCCATGCGCGCCTGCCCGCCGAGAGGGCGAGCGGCAGTTGATCGCCATCAGTATGGGACCCATTCACTCAGTTCACAAGGGGACGCATGTTCACTTCGCGCATTCGAACAGCGCTCGCACCGCCAGTGGCATAGGTTCGACAGTCGTCGGAATCCGAGGTCGGGAGGGCACATGCAGAAGGGCACTCTTGAGTACGAGCAGGCTCTGGACGCCGTGATCGAGATCCTGCGTTCACGGGCACGCCAGGGCGCGGTGCCCATTCCGTACGGTGATCTCAGCAGCGAACTGGCACGGCTCGGTCATCACGTCCCCGCCCACGAGGGCCCCATGCCCTACCTCTTGGAGGACGCCTCCGTCCGGGAGAGCCCGGACGGATCGCTGCCCCTGCTGTCGGCACTCGTGGTGCTGAAGGACAGCCGCTGGCCGTCCGGCGGCTTCTTCAAGCTGGCCCGGCGCGCACCGTACAAGCGGCCAGGCGACGACGTACTGCTGTGGACCCGGGAGATCGAGAAGCTGGCGGAGCACTACGCCGGTCACTGACGGCCTCCTTCGTCGGCGTTGCGGTGGCTTTCGCCGGGCCTGTCCCGGACGAGGGATGGGCAGGCCTCACGAGACCGTGGTGCGGGTCTGCACCTCCGCCCAGACCGTCTTCGTGTACGCGTCGCGGGCCGAGCATCCCCAACGGTCGGCATAGGCCTGGACGAGGAACAGTCCGCGGCCCGAGGTCTCGTCGACGGGCTGTGGCGGCACGGACGGCGGGAGGCGTTCGGGGCGGGTGTCCGTCACCTCGACGCGGAAGCTGTGGGGCAGGAGGAGCAGCGCCAGGCGGAAGTCCCGGGCGGGGAGGCTGCCGTGGCGGATCGCGTTCGACGCCAGCTCGGCGGCCACGAGGGCGACGGTGCGGGCCGGGTCGGAGTCGTACGGGAGGCCCGTCCACTCGGTGAACTGCTGGACGGCGAGCTGGCGGGCGAGGCGAGCGCCGCGTCTCGTACTGCTGAAACGCAGGGTCAGTTGGTGGACGGGAGCGAGAGGCGGATTCGCTTCGTCGGTGAGCTGATGGTGAGTCACAGTGTCAGCGTGACTGGGCGAACGGCCCGCTGACCAGGTACGACGGCCGTACGTCGTCCTCGTCGTACGGCGTGGGCGGCCGGCTGTGGACTTGGTTGTACGGGGCTTGTACGGGCGTTGTACGGGTCCGGCGCGTGTCCCGGTTCCCGCGCGTCGCGTTGGGCATGGACCGGTGGCGAGCGCGGCCGTGGGCGGGGCGCGGAGCGGGTTGGAAGGGCGTGGGACTGTGAGGGCGGTACGGGACGTAGGGGACACGCGGACGGGGCGCGGCGCGAAGACGAAGGACGAGGTGCCCGATCTGCCGGGCGTGTGGTCGGCGTACGGGGCGCTGTTGCAGTACCTGCGCAAGCGGGCCGGGTTGAACCAGCAGCAACTCGGGGACGCGATCGGCTACTCGCTGGAGCAGGTCGCCTCGGTCGAGCAGGGGCGACGGCCGGCGAAGGCAGCGTTCACGGTGGCGGCGGAGCGGGCGCTGGAGGCGGGCGGGGTCCTGGAGGCGCTCCAGGGGGAGGTGGATCGGGCGAAGTTGCCGAGGTTCTTCAGGAATTTCGCGCTCTTTGAGGCGGAGGCGGTGAGCCGGTTCGACTATGAGCCACTGTTGGTGCCAGGGCTGTTGCAGACGGAGGTGTACGCGCGCGCCCTGTTCGCCGGGCACTGCCCGCCGCTGAACGAGGACATCATCGACCAGCACACGGAGGCGCGGCTGAGTCGGCAGAAGCTACTGACGCGGGTGCCGCTCGCGGAGTTGTCGTTCATCATCGGCGAGGAGGCACTGCGAAATCCGGTAGGCGACAGGGAGGTCATGCGCGGACAATGGCAACACCTCTTGGGTGTCGGGGCGTTGCGAAACGTGGAGGTCCAGGTCATGCCTGCTGCGTGCGGGTTCCACTCCGGTCTGAACGGGCCGTTCGTGGTGCTGGAGACCAAGGAGCACCAGCACCTCGGCTACATCGAGTCTCAGGCAGTCGGGTGCGTCGTGCATGATCCCGCAGAGGTCAGTGCCTTCGGGATGCGGTATGGCAAGCTGCGGTCGCAGGCTTTGAGCGGCGTCGAGTCTGCGCGGCTCATCGAACGGCTGGTGGGAGAGACATGAGCGTGGAGCAGGTATCCGAGAACGTGAACGGGCTGCGCTGGTTCACGAGCAGCTACAGCGGCTCGGGAGGAGGCAACTGCGTGGAGGTGGCTGCCGGCCTGGACGCCGTGTACGTACGGGACTCGAAGGTCGTGGGCGGCGGGCCGGTGCTGCGGGTAGGCCGGGGCGAGTGGGCGGCGTTCGTGGGCTCGCGGTGGAGTAGGGCCGAGCACGGCTCCTGAGCGCAACAACGGGCTCGCTCACGTCACTTTGGGTGACGTGAGCGAGCCCGTTGTCATGCCGACGGCTCAGAATAGGGCGCCCTCGGCGCCCTCACCGAAATCCGACCCACTACGCGCAGCCAGCTCCTCCTTGCGCTTCCGGATGGCTTCGGGCGACGGTGGGGGCAGGTCGGGGTGCTTCTCTCGCGCCTTCTTCTCCGTCACGCCCTTGTGAAGGCCGAGGTGAACCTCGTCGGCGTAAGCCTGGTGGTTCAACTGGCGGAGACGGTCGATAATCTCGGTCCGGGCGAGGAGGCCGATGGTATAGCGAATTCCTTGGCCTGTCTCGTGGAATCCGTGATCGAGGGGGAACGTCTCGTGGGTCGGATCGGCCGGCAGCGAATTCTCGGAGTCACCCAGAAGGTCGCGCCAGCCGTACGCCTCGACGGTGGCCTTATCGATCTCCTCGTGAATGCGGCGAAGGTCAACGATGTCCTGGTCCTCGCAGTCAGGATCGTGGACCAAATTGTAGGTATCGGTGAGTCCCATATTGCGGGCGAGCATCACCGTTCGGCGATGGCGGTCCAAGAGTGCCCCTGCCTCCCGCAAACGATCAGTGAGCGTTGGACGGACCAGCGTCTCTACTACATCCGAGAGACTGTAATTGATACGGGTCTCCAGCGTAGATGTACGGTCCAGCGTCCACCAGAAGTGCGGCGCGCTGCTCAACAACGCGAGGAGAGCGGTGTCATCCGACGCGAAGACTCCGAGCCTGTGGGATAGAACTTGCCCGGTCGGCACCATGACGGGCATGACGGCCTTACCGACAAGCGAGATCACGATGCAGCGCCTCAGTGGCTCGATGGCCGCTCGCAATCCAGGGGCCAACTTCTCATACTGCCACCACCTCTCCCGCACTGCCTTCTTATCGTCACCCAGTAGATCCCGCTGCGGCTTCACGTACTTGCGGACGTGCTCGAACGCCGCCGGAAAGCGCTGGGCTTCACTCTGGCTCATGCCACCGAAATCGATGATCTGTCGACTCGGGGCAAACCGAGGGTCATTACTCACGTCCTGGCCGGTCAGATAACCGAAGATGACATCTCTGGAACGGGCATCGGCAGCGATGAGCAATTCCGCCTGTTCGGACTGCAAGACAAATCCGATGCCATTCACATTGTTGCCCATGTAGGCAAAATGTGCGCTCTGTTGCAGCTTCTCAACCCACGACCGCATGCGCGTGACGGGATTGAGCGACGTCGTGATGCCACCCGGGGTGACCTGCCCATCAAGAACGGCGGAAACGCCCTTAGAAGGTGCCATCTTTGTCATCCAAACGGCACAGTACTCGAGGACTGCAGATTTCGAGGGCCATGGAGCACTCTTGACTGCCCTGCTGATTTTCACCCCAACATCAGCCAATTGGTCGAGCCCCACCTCGCGGGTGTCACCTTGTGCCAGGGTGTTGGTCGCAATGATGCCCGTCTGACCCAACGCGTTCAGGAGTTCATGAACCCTGAGGGCGAAATACGCGACGAGATCTGCGTTACCTCGCACTTCATTGGCGAGGAACTCGACCATATATTCACGGTAAGCCTGCCCAAGGGGCGCAGTGAGCTTCTTGCCGCCAAGGAAAGGTGGATTACCCACGACTGCA
This sequence comes from Streptomyces sp. SD15, assembly GCF_054462255.1. Taxonomy (NCBI): domain Bacteria; kingdom Bacillati; phylum Actinomycetota; class Actinomycetes; order Kitasatosporales; family Streptomycetaceae; genus Streptomyces; species Streptomyces sp. SD15. Next base: position 192,152 of record NZ_JBTLMO010000001.1, read on the forward strand.
TCGAACCCACCCCTCCGCGTAAACACCTCCGGAAACACCAACGGCCAATGCACCGGCCGCCGCTCCAACGCCCCCTCCGGCAGCTCAGCCCCCAGCCACTCCTCCGCCGTTTCCCGAGCCGCCCGCACCACCTCGGAGTCGTCCTCGACCCCGTCCTCCATGATCCGCTGCACGATCCACGCAGCCCGAGGGAACAGATCCCGAAGCCGCTCCCCGCCCTCATCCTCATACCAAGGCACCCGCCCCGAAGCACAAGTAGCAATCGCCGCCCCCGCGATCAGGTCGCCCACCAACCGAAGCCGCCGCGAATGCCGGTTGACCTCCTCCAGCCGCTCCCGCTTCTCCTGGAGCGCCGGCAGGTCGACCCCCTTAATGGCCGTGATCGCCAACCGCTCCCGCGTCAGCTGGTCCACCAACTGCCGGGCCTGCTCGGCCAGGATGTCGGTCTGCTGGCCCGGCTTCATGTGGACGGACTGGATCTGCTCCATGTTGTGCACGCCCAGCAGCGAGTCCCCCGCTACCAACCGGTCGTCCAGGAACGTGAACGGTCGCCCCGGGTCCATCGACACCAGCCACAGCGACAGCTTGGCCATCTCAACCGCCATCGGGTTGATGTCCACGCCGTACAGGCAGTGCTCGATGATCTGGCGGCGGGCCTCGACGACCACCGGATCCTGCTCCGCGTCCGCCGCCGTCACCGCGTCCACGGCCCGGCCCGCCCGGTACGCCATCGCGTCCGCGCGGCCCTCGGACTCCCACGCCTCGATCAGGCGGTCGCCCAGGTAGCGGCAGGCCGCCACCAGGAATGCCGCCGAGCCCATCGCGATGTCCGCGATCTTCAGATCGAGGATCTCGTCCTTCGACTTCAGGCGCCACTCCCCCGTGTCCGCCGTCTGGAGCGGGCCGGGCTCGTACACCAGCGGCTCCAGCGCGTGCAGTACGACCTCCTCCGCGAGGAAGCGGGGCGTGTAGTGCGTGCCCGTGTTCTTCCTCAGGGACGACTCCGTGACGTACAGCGCGCCGTTCGGAATCACCGTCGGCAGGCCTCGCAGGTCGTCCCGGAGGATGCCTACGAACGGCAGGAGCCGTTCCGTCAAGGCCGGGTCCTTCGTCACCGCGTTCAGCCGGCGCCGCGCCTCCGCCGCGTCCTCCGTGCCGAGCGGAGCCAGCTTCTTCTCCAACTGACCCGCCGTCGCCGGGGGCTTCGGGTCCTTCCACTTCTCGTGGACGGACTTCGCGAGCGTCTTCGCGGAACCGCCAGCCTTCGCAGCCAGCGCCTCCAACTCCCGTAGACCGACCTCGTGTTCCAAGCCTTCGGGGCCGATCAGCCCCACCATGTGCTCGGTGGCCCTGCGCCCGTCGAACGACAGCAGGCCCTCGTACACGTAACCGATCTGCTCGACGTCCAACGCGCGGAAGCTGAGCGTGCGGACCTCACGGTCCTTGCCCTTGCCGACGCGGACCTCCTGGACCGCTTGGAGCATGTGCAGGACTGTGCGGTCGTCGATGGGGAGGAGCGGGGTGGTGCGCTCCAGCCACGGGTACTTGTCGGGGTCGAAGATCGAGCCGTCGTACGCCGGGAGGTGGAAGCCCGAGCCCGGGTGGTCCACTCCCCCGTGCACCGCGTGGAAGAGGGCGATCAGGCGGTGCCACGCGGACGTCGTGTGCTCCAGCGACGTCTCGCCCTCCTCGTCCGCCCGTGCCTTCAGCTCGTCGCGGAGGAAGCGGGCGGAGTACGAGCGGGCGTACACCTCGTTGTCCGCCGGGAGCAGGCCGCGCTCCTCCGCGAACAGCAGGAAGACGACGCGCATCATGACCGCCACCGCGCCGCGGTACACCTCGCCCGCGCTGACGCCGGACGCGTGGAGGCCGGGTGCCCCGTGCTCGACCGCCCGCACATCCGCGCGCCCTATGGCGTCCACGAGGAGTTCGACGGCCTGGCGGACCTGGACGCCCAGCGCCTCGGTGACGTCCTCGCCCGCCGCGAGGCTCGCCTTCAGCAGGCCCACCAGCGTCTCGGCGTCGTCGTACTCGAAGAAGCGGCGGCGGCGCAGAAGCGACACGAATGCGCGGACGACGTTGCGCTCGGCCCGCTCGTTCCAGCCGATGGAGTCGAAGACGGCCGTGGTCGTGACGCCGCCGAGCGGGGCCCAGACCAGGCACCACCAGCGGCCGTCCGTGACCAGGCCGAGCGGTACGCCATGGTGGCGCAGGAGGCGGGCCAGGCGGTCGGCGGGGGCCGCGGACCAGTCGCCGCCACCGCCGACGCGGGCCGTGGGCGCCGTACCCGCCGGGACCGTCATGCCGAGCAGGCGTACGCGCTTGGCGGCCGACTCCACGTCCGGTTCGACCGCGAAGTCCGTACCCGGTTCGACCAGCGCGAAGTCGGGGCGCACCTCGGTGTTGTGCTCCGCCACGCGCAGGGTGAGGCGGTCGAGGCCGTGGTGCTCCGCATCGCCCTGGCGGAACGCCAACGCGTCGTCCCAGCCCAGCAGGCGGCCGAGCACGTAGGCCACCCACTCGTCGCGGCCCGCCGTCGTGTCCGTCTGCCAGTCGGCGTGGCGGGCGCGCAGGCGGGAGCGCTCGTCCTTCTCCAGGGCGTCCAGCTGGGGCCAGGCGCGCAGCAGGACGGGCATCGTCAGGAAGGGGCCGGAGACCTCGGTGAGGTCGAGCCACTCCTGGTGCTGCCTGCGGCCGTCGGCGGCCTGGGCCTTGGCGGCGGCGACTCCACGGCTCATGGGGCGGCGGGGGCTCATCGGCGGGCTTCCTTTGCGGGGACGATGAAGACGACGGCGGCGGGGAAGAGGTGGGAGCGCGGTTCGCGGTAGCGGGCGGCGATGGCGGCGAGTTCGCGTTCGCGTTCGGCGGGCAGGCCGTCGAGGCGGTCCTGCCAGCGCTTGCGGTCGTCCTCGAACTGGCGGCGCTCGTGGCCGGTCAGTTCGTGGGTGGACAGCAGGGCGAGCTGCTCGCCCTCGCCCTCGCCCTCCTCCTTGAGTTTGGCGCGCAGGGTGGCCTCGAAGCGGTCGAGGGTGGCCGTGATGCGGCGCTCCTCTTCGGCCCGGCGGTCGGCGAGCCGGCTTTCGAGCTGGCGGCCGAGTTCGCGGGCGCGGGCGGACAGGGAGTCGTACAGAGGCTGTTGAAGCCTCGGCCACGCCTCGGTCAGCTCCTGCCGCAGGTGCGGGGCGGCCTCCGTGCCGTCGGTGAGCGCGCGGGACAGGGCGCGTCCCTGCTCGCCGACCGACTCCCAGCGACGGAAGCGGCCGGTGTCGCCGAACCAACCGCCGGCGTACAGCACTTCCTCGTGCAGGCGTGTGCCGTCGTTGCCGACGAGGACGTAGCGCGCGTACGCGGAGACCAGCGTCGTCGTGACGGCCGGGTCGTCCGAGACGACGGCGGTGACGCGGTGGAGGCCGACGGTGTCCGCGTTCCAGACGGCGGCGGTGAGCAGGCGTGTGGAGAGGGCGACGAGCGGGTGCTTGAGGTGGGCGAGGACCACGTCGTCGCGGCCCTCGGCGGCGACGGCCGGGGAGAAGGTGAGGGGGCGCTGTTCGCCGTCGCGGAGCTTGTGGGCAAGGCCGCGGGTGGCACGCTCCCAGCTGCCGGACAGCGGCTGTACGTCGAACAGGTCGCCGGGTTCGAAGTCCTCGGCGCGCACCGTGGACGGCACGAGCGCGGGCTGGTGGTCGAGCGCCAGGGCCGTGTCGACGACACGCTTGACGTTGGCGGGAGTGAGGCTGAGGGAGGAGACCGTCTCCTCGTACTGGTCGGCGAGCTTCTTCGTCTGCGCCGTGACGTTCTGCTCGGGCGCGACCTCGCCGCCCGTGCGACGGCCCTTGATCGGCTTCGGCTTGGCGTTCTCGATGTCGACAGGCGCCGTGTCACCGGTCATGCGGCGCTGCACGGCGTCAGCGAGGACCGCGTTGACGGAGCCGAGGTCGTGCTCCATGCGCGCGACCTTCTTGGCGACGCGGGAGAGGAACTCCAGGTCGGCCTCGTACGAGCCGGCCTGGGCCTGCTGCCAGCCGGAGCCGATGAAGTGGGTGATTTCCGGGTCGTTCTTCTGGCCCCAGCGGTCGATACGGCCGATGCGCTGTTCGAGCTTGTTGGGGTTGAAGGGGATGTCGTAGTTGATCAGGCGGTGGCAGTAGTTCTGGAGGTCGATGCCCTCGCCGGCCGCGTCGGTGGCGAGGAGGATGCGGACCTTGCCCTCGGGGCGTGCGGGCTCGGCCTGGAAGCCAAGACGGATGCGCTCCCGCTCCTCCGTGGGCAGGCCTCCGTGGAGGCGTTCGACCCGGCCGCCGTCGGTGAGTTCCTCCTGCTGGAGGAGGTCGTAGAGCCACTCCTGGGTGTCGCGATACTCAGTGAAAATGACGACCCGCTCGTTGGTCCACTTCTTGCCGTCGGGGCGGCAGATGGCCTTGATGGCGCCGATCAGGGCGTCGGCCTTGGAGTCCGGGGCGGCCTCATGGGTGAGGGCCCAGCGCTCCATTTCCTGCAGCAGGTCGAGTTCCTGGCCGTCCTCCGCCGGGGTGAGCGAGGTGGAGCGGGTCAGGGCGTCGTCCTCGGCGTCGACGAGGCCCGCATCATCGAGGTCGGCGACGAGGTCGGCGAACTCCTCCAGCCACTCGGGGACTTCGGCGGCTGCCGCGCGTCCGCGGGCGGGGCCGGTGTCCTCCAGGTGGGAGAGGTAGACCTGGACGGTGTGGAGGAAGGCGGCCGGGGACGAGAAGAGGCGCTTCTTGAGCAGCAGCGTCACCAGGTCGGCGGCGCGGCGGCCACCGCGTGCCTTCGGCGTCAGCTTCTTGCGGCGCAGCTCGGCGAACGACCCGAGCAGCTGGTGGATCTCGCGCTCCTGCGGCGCGTAGTCGACGGAGAGCTCGTGGGTCTTGCGGGTGCGGAAGCGGGGCGTGCCGTCGGCGTTGGTGACCGTCGACTTCAGACGCCGTACGACGGTGTCTTGGAGGGCTTCCTTGTCCGGGTCGACGCCCCGGGCGAAACGCTGGTCGTCGATGAGTTCGAGGAGCGCCGTGTACGACTCGGGGTAGCCGTTGTGCGGGGTGGCGGAGAGGAAGAGGCGGTGCTCGAAATGCGGGACGAGGCGCCGGATCAGCTTGGTCTGCTGGGAGTCGACGGCGTACACCTGCTTGGGCGCGGCGGGCGCGACGTGATGCGCCTCGTCGAGGACGAGCAGGTCGAAGAAGCGCTTGTGCTCGCCGTTGCCGCTCTCCTCCGGGGCGCCGATGACCTCGTCGAGGAGACGCTGGGCCTTCTGGCCGCGCAGCCAGGGCAGCGAGACGATGGTGAGCGGGTGGACGCGGAAAGGGTTGGCGGCGGTGCCGTGGGTGCGGCGCAGCCGGGCGCAGTGCTCGGAGTCGACGATGGTGAACTCCAGGCCGAACTTCTCGGCCATCTCGTCGCGCCACTTGAGGGTGAGGCCCGCCGGGCAGACGACCATGGTGCGCCGGGCGCGGCCCCGCAGCAGCAGTTCCTGGACGACGAGACCGGCCTCGATGGTCTTGCCGAGGCCGACGTCGTCGGCGAGGAGCAGGTTGACTCGCGGGGCGCCGACGGCGCGGGAGACCGGCTCCAGCTGGTAGGGCTCGACGGCGACGCCGGAGCGGAACGGTGCCTGGAGCGTCTTGGCGTCGGCGGAGGCGACGGCGGACCAGCGGACGGCGTCGAGGAAGGCGGCGAGGCGGTTCGGGGAGTCGTACTGGCCGGTGGACGCGTCCGGCAGGGAGCCCGCGGGCAGCACACGGCGGCCGGGCTCGACTTCCCAGATGACGGAGAGGGTGTCGCCGAAGCGCCCGTCGGCGACGGACTGGAGGTGGACGAGGGTGGCGGGCCGGCGCTCCTCGTCGCCGTCGGCGGCCGGGGAAGGCTCGACGCGGGCGACGACCCAGGACTGGCCACGCACCTCGACGAGATTGCCCTCCTCGGGGAGCTCATGCGCCCCGGTCTGCTCGGTCTCCCGCTGAGCTGCTGAGGTCATGAACGCTGTTCCCCTCGGTGTCTCCTGCTGCCGTCCGTAGACAGTGTCCTGTCTCCCCACCGGAACGGTGCTGTCGCAGCGTAACACGACGCAATATCTGTGAACAGAGATTACAAAACCATGGTCGGCTCGGGCGCGCCTCAGGCCATGCGACGCAGCCGGTCCAGCAGGGCACGGGTGCGTCCGCGCCGAGCATCGTCCACGGCCAGGACCCTCTCCTCGTCGTCGGTCAAGCGTCGCAGCAGTTCCACGGCCGCATGGCGCTCTCCCGCACGGACCAGCAGGACGGCGATCTCGTACCGCGTGTCCAGTACTGCGGGATCACTCGCTCCGAGAAGGCTGCGCTGCTCGGCCAGGACCGACTTCAGCTCGTCCAGGGCCTCGCGGGTGCGGCCGAGCGCGCCCACGCACAGAGCGGCTCCGACTCGGGAGGCGAGGAAGTCGGCACGGTCGAGACCAGGAGCGGCCATGAGGTCCCCGTACTCCTCCAAGGCGCGGGCGGGGCGGCCGGAGTTGCGCAGAGCGGCGATTTCGGCGAGTCGTGGGTGCGCGAGCGGCGTCGCGGCAGCCGGAGCCCGCGGCGGGGCCCAGGCGGCGAGCAGGGCAGCCACCTCCGCCGCGGAGGCCGGCCGGTCCTCGGGTTTCTTCTCCAGCAGCCCCGCCACCAGCGTCCGCAATCCGGTCGGGACGCCGGAGCGGCGGTCTGCGAGCGAGGGCACGGGCTCGTGCGCGTGCTGGTGGTACAGCATGAAAGGGCTGCCATCGGTGAAGGGAGGCGCCCCGGTGAGCAGTTCGTAGAGGACGCAACCGAGCGAGTAGAGGTCACTGGCCGGCACGGTCTTGCCCACGGCCTGCTCGGGTGCCATGTAGACGACCGTGCCGGGGGTGGCGTTGGCGGCGGTGAAGCGGGTCTCGCCGGGCTGGGGGTCCAGGGCGGCCGCGACACCGAAGTCGAGGACTTTGATCTCGCCGTCCGGAGTGATCATGAGGTTCGACGGCTTGAGGTCGCGGTGCACGACGCCCTGGCCGTGCGCGTAAGCGAGCACGTCGGCGGTGCGCCGTGCGACGTCCGCGGCGTACTCGACGGACAGCGGGCCCTCCCCCTTGAGTACGGCGTCCAGGGCGCGGCCCGGGACGAGCTCCATGACGAGGTAGAGCTCACCTTCGTGACTTCCGTGATCATGGACGGCGGGGATGCCCGGGTGATGCAGACGACTGGTGAGACGCGCCTCGCGCAGGAACCGGCGCTCCAGCATGGTGGGCTCGGCGCCCAGAGCACGGGGGGCGAGGAGCTTTATGGCCACTTCCCGGCCGTGCTCCCGGTCGTGCGCCGCCCAGACGACCCCCATGCCGCCCCGACCCAGTTCGTGCGTGAGCTCGTACCGTCCAAGACTTCGCCGCATTGCGCCCGTCCCCAGTCCCGGCGCCCGCGGCGCCCTTCACACCCCTGCGGCCGGGAGCGGCGCGGCGCACCCGGTATGCGAGTGGTCATCTTCTCACTGTTCACGCAAGCCTCGGCCCTTGCGGGACGAGGAAGGGCCTGCGGGGATCCTCGGGCAGGCCTGGGCGCGCGGCCAGCCCGGGAGCCGATACGGGGAGGTAGGGCGCGAGGGCCGCGTAGACCTCGGTGGCGGAGGAGGGGCGGTCGTCCGCGTCTTTGGAGAGCAGGGCCGTCACCAGTTCCTGGAGGGCACCGGGGACCTCCACACCCGAGTCGCAGATGAGGGGCGGGGGCGAGCTCAGATGGCGGGAGGCCAGGAGGGCCGGCTGGTCGGTGGCGAAGGGCGTGGTGCCGGTGAGCATGTGATGCAGCAGGCAACCCACCGCATAGAGGTCGCTGCGACCGTCGAGCCGCCCCTGGCCGGAGAGCAGTTCGGGTGAGGCACAGAGAATGTTGCCGATGCCTTCGCCGGTCATGGTCAGGCGGGGGTCGGCGTCGGTGAGCAGTTTCACCAGTCCGAAGTCCAGGATCTTGACGACGCCGTCCCTCCGGACCATGACGTTCTGCGTCTTGAGGTCGCGGTGCACGAGGTCGGCGGCGTGGGCCGCGGACAGCCCGGCACACAGCTGAGCGGCCACAGCGGCGGCCGAGGGCACATCGAATCGTTCGCCCTCCTGCTGGTCGAAGAGGTACTCCAGAGTGGTGCCGTCGACCAGCTCCATCACGAGACAGCAGGTGTCGTCCGTGATCGACGCATCGAAGACCGTGGTGATGTTGGAGTGGTCGAGGCGCGCCGCGGCCTGCGCCTCCCTCTTGAAACGGGCCAGCGCCTCCTTGCGGCTCTGTGGGACGGCCAGCAGCTCCGCGGCGATCGTCTTCACCGCCACCGGCCGCTCCAGATACAGGTCACGCCCTTGCCACACCTGCCCCATCACGCCTCTGCCGAGCACCGAGTCCAGTCGGTAGCGATCGCGCAGCACCATTCCCGGCGTGAATTTCTGCATTTCTCCCGTCCTCCACACTTCCCGCACAGCGACCTCGTGGTTTGTACTGTGAACAAAGTCAATGAGCGTAGTAGCCTTCCCTGCAATACGGCCGCTGGGATGCCGACCAGCCCAGCCGGCCCAGCACCTCGGAGACTGTTCGATGAGTACACCCAACGCCGTACCCGTCAGCTTGGCCGAGATCGCCCGGATCGCCGGTGTGGGGCGCGCGGCAGTGAGCAACTGGCGCCGCCGCCATGACTCGTTCCCCACCCGCATCGGCGGCACTGACGTCAGTCCGCAGTTCTCGCTGGCGGAGGTGGAGCAATGGCTGCGTGACAACGGCAAGCTCACCGACATCGGTGGCCGCGAGTTCCTCTGGCCACGGTTCGAGGCGCTCGGCAGCAGGGACGAGTCGGGCTTGGCCGTCGCCGAGGCCGCCCGTCGGATGCGCGCTCCTCGTGCGCGCATCTCGAACGCCGAACTTTCGCCCGACGCACGGGAGTTGGTGGGCGAAGCAGCGAGGCTGGGGCGAAGCGAGGGACCGCGGGAGACCTTTGAGTTTCTGCTGCAACGGTGGCTCGAGACGCATGTGCGGCAGCTCAGCACCACGCCTCCGCAGCTTGCCGCCCTGATGACCCGGATCGCCCTCGCCGCCCGTCTCGGCGCGAGCGAAGGAGGGCTGACCGTCTTCGATCCCGCCTGCGGCACCGGGCATCTGCCCGCCGCGGTCGCCGAGGAATACGACGGTCCGGGCCTGGCAGTACTGGGGTGCGAGCGGGATCCGGCACTCGCCGCGCTTGCCACCGCCCGGCTCGGATTCATCACGGAAAACCGGGACGTCCGTACGGAGATCGCCACCGCCGACGCGCTGCGCGAGGATCCGTTCGCCGGAGTGCGGGCCGACATCGCGCTCTGCAACCCACCGTTCAACGAACGGGATTGGGGTTACGAGGAACTCGCCACCGACCAGCGCTGGACACACGGACTGCCACCACGGACCGAGCCGGAGCTGGCCTGGGTACAGCACCTGCTGTCCCACCTCAGGCCCGGCGGGGCGGGCGTCATCGTCCTCCCGCCCGCCGTGGCATCGCGCAAGGCGGGCCGTCGCATCCGGGGTTCCCTGCTGCGTACCGGGATGCTGAGAGCAGTTGTGGCACTGCCACCAGGCAGCGCACAACCGCACAGTGTGTCACTTCAGTTGTGGGTCCTGCGGGCCGCTCCGGACAGCTCTGACGCCACTCCCACCAGCCAGGACGCCCTACTCGTGGACGCCGCGCGCTTCGCACGACCGGGAGCACGCGAACCGGGTCCCGACTGGAATGCTCTCGGCTCTTTCGTCCTCTCCGCCCTGGAAGTCCTCGACTGCCCGGACGACGATCCACCGGAAGGTGCCGTTCGCGTCCCGCTGGTCGACCTTCTGGACGACGAGGTGGACGTCACTCCGGGCCGCTACACCGCATCGAGCGCAGAACCGTCCGGCATCGAACTCGCTGCATCATGGGGGGAGTTGGGGTCTTCTCTGGCCGACCTCACCGACCACGTGCAGTATCTGTCCAAACTCGGCTTCGAGGCCGAGGTGCCGCAGACCACAGCCACCGTGGGGGACCTCGTCAAGGCCGGTGTGCTGACGCTGCGCGCCGGACAGCAACCGTCGGATACCGCGGCACCGCCTCGCGGAACCGCCGTGCCGCTACTCACCGTTCCCGACCTGCTGATGGACGGCACTCCCAGCGGGACAACCTCCGCCGAAGCGGCACACGCCATCGTCGAGGCGGGGGACATCGTGGTCGCCGGAGTGGTGCGGGCCTTCAAGGCGTGGGTGCACGAAGGGCCGCCCTTGGCCCTGGGCCCCCAGCTCTACGCCCTGCGCGTGGACCCGGAGAAACTGCATGCCCACTTCCTCGCCGGCTGTCTGCGCGCACCCGCCAACGGACGCCAGGCAGGCACCCACGCCTCCAGTTCGTCCAGGGTCGACATCCGGCGCCTTCAGGTACTCCAACTCCCTCTGGAGGAGCAGGCGGCATACTCCGAAACCTTCCGTCGACTCAGGGCCTTCGAAGCGCTGTTGACCCGCGCCGACAGCCTGGGCAAGGGCTTGGTGAGCGACGTGAGCGATCGACTTGCAGCGGGTGGACTGACCACCTGACTCCGTCGGCGTGAGCGAGCTGCCCGGGTCCCGTAACAGGACTCGGGATCCTCCGGCGCTTGCCCTCGACACGGCTTGGACATCACCGCATTGAGGAAGCCTCACTCATCTCAATGGGAGCGCCGGTAGCGGATAGTCTGCGGAGCGTGACAGGTGAGAGTGATCTGCGGAAGCTCCTGAGCGGTATGCGCCCGCAGCTGAACCCGGGCCGCTACGTCTTCACGACCGTGGGCGGGGACGCTCCGCCTGGAGTCACACCCGTTGTGACGGTCGCCGAGCAGGAAGGACTCACCCTTGTCGTGCGACAGGACGAGGCCGACGCGACGGGGCTGTCGTACGACTATGTGGCGGGCTGGATCACGTTGCGCGTCCATTCCGCGCTGGAGGCGGTCGGCCTCACCGCCGCCTTCGCCCGGACACTCGCCGATGCCGGACTGAGCTGCAACGTGGTCGCCGGCCGCCACCACGACCACCTCTTCGTGCCGTACGAGAGCGCCGCCCGGGCGGTCGCCCTGCTGGAGGACCTCGCGCGACGGTCTGCCTGACACAGCGGGGATCCCAGGTTTCGCATGAGGCATACCCTCATGGAATGGTGCAGAGTGACGCGAATGATGTGGATGGCTACCTGGCCGAGGTACCCGAAGGGCGCAGGGATGCCTTGACCAGGTTGCGGCGGTTGTGCCGCGAGGAGTTGGAGGGCTTCGACGAGGTCATGGCGTACGGGATGCCCGCGTACGAACGGGATGGCGCTGCCGAGATCGCGTTCGCCAGCCAGAAGCAGTACATCTCCTTCTACCTGATGCGCAGCGACGTCCGCGAGGCGTTCGCGGAGCAATTGGCCGGACAGGACATGGGAAAGGGTTGCCTGCGCTTTCGCAGGCCGGAGTCCGTTGACTTCGATCTGCTGCGGAGCCTGCTCCGGGCGACCGCGGCAGAGCGTGGCGAGATCTGCTGAAGAACGGAAACACCATCACTGCCGGGCGGGTCCGTCGAGGGCCCGCCCGGCAGTGCATACGCCTCATCCGGGCCCACTCTGCGGGTGCGCCAGCGGAATCACACCGACGCAGTGGCCGTCCCGGTCCAGCAGCCGGCCCATGTGCTTGACCGTACGCAGAACCACAGAACGGTCCTGGATGCTCAGTCGCGGCAGCCGGCGTGACAGGTGTGCCTCAAAGGCATGCACGTCGGCCAGCGCGCGCAGCCAGACGTCGATCACCAGGTTGTTCGGTCCCGCGGTGATCGAGCACGAACGGACCTCGCGCACGTCGGCCAGCACCCGACTGGTCTCCTCGAGGTACTGGCCGGGCACGGACGCGAAGTACACCGCGGACAACGGCCACCCGGACAGCGGCCGGGCCAGATCGCAGCGCAGGCTCACCCGCGAAGCGAGCAGGGACTGGAGTCTGCGGCGCACCGTGGTCGTGCCGGTGTCGGTCTCCGCCGCCAGGTCACGCATCGACATCCTGCCGTCGGTGCTCAGCAGTTCCACGAGTCGCGCATCCAGCGCGTCCCAGCCCGCGGCGCCCGCCTCAGCGTGTGGCGCCGGCGCGGGCAGGGCGGCCTCGAGCCGCGCACACTGGACGGCATCCAGACTGCGCAGCCGCCACCGGCTGCCCTCGGTGGGCACGCCTGTGGACACGTGCGTCCGCGTCGCCCGTACCCCCGGCGTCCCCTGGAAGAGCAACGTGGTGTGGTGGGCCAGCTCGTCGAGGTCCCGGGCCTGCACCGAGGCCACCAGGTCCCTGCCGCCCGCCATGAGCTTGACGTTCGCCACCGCGGGATCCGCCGCGAGAGCCATCGCCACGCCCTCCGCGGCCCCGGGCTCGGTGTCGACCTCGACGACACCGCTCACGACGATCCGGGAGTTGGACAGCCGAGGGTATGCGGTCACCCACGCCAGACCGGCATCCGCCAGTCGCTGCCAGCGTCGTGCGGCTGTCACCGGATCGACGCCGAGCACATCGCCGATCAGCGTCCACGGGGCCCTGGGATGAATCTGCAGCGCGTGCACCATGCCACGGTCGAGTTCGTCGAGCCCCGGCGCGGCAACATCCTGCGCTCGTCGAGGCGGCGCATTCCTGCGCGTCTTTGGGGAATCGAAGCCGAAAGCTGCACCGTGACACGGAGTTTTCTTGCGCATTCCACACTCCCTTCGCCTGTTCCTAATACCGGAGGAGTGATCCAGCCCGCCATGACGGATGTCACGATGCGAGAGACCGCCAGGACCGCTCTGCGGGTCCACAACGCCCGGCTCATCGACGGCACGGGGGCAGCCCCCGTAGACGACGCCGTCGTCCTCGCCGATGCCGACGGAACCCTCACCTACGCCGGCCCCGCGGCGACAGCACCGCCCCATGAGGCCTCTTCGGTCCGGACGGTCGACGCGGGCGGCCGTACCGTCCTGCCCGGATTCTTCGACTGCCACGTCCACCTCGCCTATGCGCAGGGCTCGCCGCCCGGTCGCCGCGCCGAACTCGATCCCGTTCTGGTCACCCTGGACACCGCGACCCGGCTGCGCCAGACCCTCGACGCGGGCATCACCACGGCCCGCGACCTGGGCGGGCTGTCCGCGGGCTTCCGTACCGCCGTCGCCAGCGGACGGGTCGTGGGCCCGCGGCTGCACACGGCCGTACGGATCATCAGCCACACCGGCGGCCACGCCGACGTACGCCTGCCCGACGGCACCGACCTGAGTGCCGGGATGTCCGAGATCGCGGACACCGCCGACGCGGCCCGCCTCGCCGTGCGCCGGGTGCTGCGCGAGGGCGCCGACCTGGTGAAGGTCTGCGCCACGGGCGGCATGGGCAGCCCGTACGACCAGCCCGACGACGAGGGCCTGTTGGAGGAGGAGATCCGGGCGGTCGTGGACGAATGCCGCCGCCACGGCGGCAAGCCGGTGGCCGCGCACGCCCAGGGCAACGCCGGCATCCTGAACGCCATCCGCGGTGGTGTCACCAGCATCGAGCACGGTTATGGCCTGGACGACCGGGCCCTGGACATGGCGGGTGAGCGGGGCGTCTTCGTCGTCCCGACACTGTCCACCGTCTACGCGGGCATCAACAAGGACACCATGCCGGACTACCACTACCAGAAGAAGGTCCGCTGGTCGGGGCTCACCAAGGAGAACATCGCCCGCGCGATCGAGTACGGTGCCCGCATCGCGCTCGGCACCGATGCCGCCGTCGGTCCGCACGGTGTGAACCTCATGGAACTCAGTTATCTGGTGGACCTGGGCATGGACCCCATGGCCGCCATCGTCGCCGGCACCCGCACCTCCGCCGAACTGCTCGGCGTGGCCGACCGGCTCGGCACGCTGGCCCCCGGCCGCACCGCCGACCTCGTCGTCTGTGACGGCGACCCGCTCGCGGACATCGGCGTCCTCGGGGATCCCGCCAACATCGTCTGCGTCGTCCAGGACGGCGTGGTCCACAAGGACCTGCTGCCGCCGGCGGCCCCGACCGGAAGGCAGCCGTGATGTCCTCACTGACCGACCTCCCCGCCCCGGACAGCAAGTCTCCCGACGCCCAGCGGTCCAAAGGTCTCGACCGGGTACTCTCCCTGATCGAGCGGTTGGGCAACGCCCTGCCCCATCCCGTCGTCCTGTTCGCCGGCCTCTTCGTCCTCCTGGCCGTGGCCTCCACCGCGCTGTCCGTCGCCGACGTCTCGGTCAAGGTCCCGGGAACCGACGAGACCAAGGCCGTCGCCGGGCTGTTCACCGGCGAGGGGGTGCGCTGGCTGGTCGAGAACCTGGTCGTCAACTTCGCCACGTTCCCGCCGATCGGCGCCGTCCTGGTCCTGATCATGGTGGTCGGACTCGCGGAGAAGACGGGCCTGCTGGAGACCGTGATGCGGGCCACCCTCGCCCGGGTGCCGCGTGCCGTCCTCCCGTACGCGGTGGCTCTCGTCGCCAGTCAGGCGCACATGATGAGCGATGTCGGCGCCATCGTGCTGCCGCCGCTGGCGGCCCTGGTCTTCAAGAGCGCCGGACGGCATCCCGTCGCGGGCCTCATCGGCGGCTTCGCCTGTGTCACCGCGGGCTACGCCGCCGGATTCACCATCGGCTCGCTCGACGCCCTGTACGTCGGCATCACCCAGCAGGCGGCCTCGGTCCTTCCGGCCACCGAAGGCCTCCACATCCATCTCCTCATCAACTACTTCTTCACCGCGGCGAGCAGCATCGTGCTCGCTCTGCTCGGCGGGTTCCTCATCAGCCGCGTCCTGGAGCCGAGGCTGGGGACGTACACGCCGGCGGCGGACGAGGAAGAGACGCAGAGCCTGACGCTCACTCCGGTTCAGCGTCGCGGTCTGCTGGCCAGCGGCATCGTCGTCGTCCTCTACCTGGGCGGGGTCCTCGCCCTGTGGCTGCCGGCCGGGGCCCCGCTGCGCGGCGAGGGCGGGGCCTTCGTGCCCTCGCCGGCGCTCACCGGCATCGTCCCCGTCCTCTTCGGTGCCTTCCTGCTGGCCGGACTCACCTACGGCTTCACGGTCAAGAAGCTCACCGGCGCGGAGGACGTGGTCACCGCCGTGACCGACTCGGTGAAGAGCATGTCCGGCTATATCGTCATGATGTTCGTCGCCGCGCAGGTCATCGCGCTCTTCAACTGGTCCAACGTGGGTGTGCTGCTGGCGGTGAAGGCCGCCGCGCTGTTCAACTCCATCGGTGTGACGGGCTTCTGGGCGATCATCGCGTTCGTCCTGCTGGCCTCCTGCCTCAACCTCTTCGTCGTGTCCGGCTCCGCGCTGTGGTCCCTCGTCGGCCCGGTCTTCATCCCGGCGTTCATGCTGATGGGCATGAGCCCGGCACTCAGTCAGGCCGCCTTCCGTATCGGCGACTCGGCGACGGGCGCCATCACGCCGATGAATCCCTACCTCTTCCTCATCCTGGCGATGCTCCGCCAGTACGAGCCCGAGGCGAAGCTGGGCACGCTCATCTCCCGGCTGGCCGTGTTCGTCGTGCCGTTCCTGGTGGTGTGGCTGGTGATCCTCGGCATCTTCTACGGGCTCGACCTGCCGCTCGGGCCGGGTGCGGACATCGGCCTCAAGTGACCGCGTTACGCAGTAGGCCGGCTCCACCGGGTTGATCCGGAGGAGCCGGCCGCTGCGCCGCGTCCCGCGCGACGACAAGGAACGGTCCCTTGTGCCGCCTCGGCTCAGCCCTGTGCCACCCATTCCAGGACGACCTTCGAGAACTCCTGAGGCAGTTGCTCGGGGACGGGGACATGGCCGCCGGAGAGGACGCGGGTCTCGCAGCCGAGCGCCCCGGCGAACTTCTCCAGCGCGGGCATGGAGTAGTGGTCCCCGGCCGCGCAGACGGCGAGCGTGCGGGCCGTGATGTGCGCGAGGCGCTGGTCCAGCATGGATCGCCGTACCGCCTCGTGCCCTTCCTCCACCCGGTCAAGGACGGTCAGCGCGTCGACCATGAACCGGTTGAGAGCGGCTTCCTCCCCTTCCTCGTAGAAGCCGCGGCGCCGGTTCCACAGCTCCAGCAGGTGCGAGCCGTCGGGCTGGGGGACGACATGGTCGACGGGCTTGCGCTCGCCCGCCGTGCGCCGCTTCTCGTCGTCGACGAAAGGCGTGGCGGAGAGCAGGAGGCTTGCGACGCGGTCCTGGTGGCGGGCGGCGAGTTCCACCGCGATCACTCCGCCCGTGTGATGCCCGACGAGGTGGAAGCGTTCCAGCCCCAGCTCCTCGATCAGCGCATCGGCGGCGTCGGCGAAGCGCTCGATCGAATGCGGACCGTCGGGCTTCGCGGAGGCGCCGAAGCCCAGGGTGTCCATGGCGATGGCACGGTGTGCGGCTCCGACCAGCGGCAGCACGTCGAGGTACTCGGTCCAGGAGCGGGGAGTCTGGTGGAGCATCAGTACGGGCTCGCCCGTACCGCACTCGACATAGTGCAACTGCCCGAAGGGGCTGGGCACATAGCCCCGTCGCAGGGTGTCCTTGGTATCCGTCATCGGTGACCCGCCTTCGTGTGGGTGGGGACGGAGAGGGCCGGCAGCACCGAGGAACCGACGGCTTCGATCAGGTCGGTCGGCGGGTCGTACGAGCCGACGTGCTGGAGGAACACCCCTGTGACCCCCATGGTGCGCAGGGCGCGGAGCCGCTCGGTGATCTGGTCCGCGGTGCCGAACAGGCAGAACTCCTGAGCGAAGCGCAGGGCGGCCTCGTCGCTGATCCACTCCGAGCAGATCTCGACGGCGGCGTCCCAGTCCTCGGCGTGCACGAGATCCGGGTAGACCCCCTCGACCTTCGCGGGGACGGCGGCCTCGATGCCCGCGAGTGCGAGGAAGGGGGCTCCGCCGTTCTGCGCGATCGAGGCGCAGATCGGCTTGATCAGCCGGGCTTCGGCCTCGAGGTCGTCGGTCACCGCGCAGAACGCGGAGACGGTCAGCGGTATCTCCCCGGCCTGTCGGCCCGCGGCCTCGGCGCCCTCGCGCACCCGGGCGGTGGCGCCTTCCAGGGTCCTCGGCGAGACGCCACTGAGGAGGATCACGCCGTCGGCGATCTCACCGGCGAGCCGCAGGTTCTTCGGCCCGCTCGCAGCCAGGTGCAAGGGCACTTGGGGCTGGGGGTCGCGCAGTCGGGAGCGGACCTTGCCCCCGAAGCCCTCGGAGCAGCCGTCGAAGTCCCATTCACGGCCGTCGAGCAGTGCGCGGAGCATGGCGAGCCCCTCGCGCATCGCCGCCGAGGTGGTCTGGCGCAGGCCGATGGGGCCGACGGAGCTGTTGCCCACACCGAGCCCGAGGGTGAAGCGGCCGGGGGCGAGTTCGGCCACGCTGCGGGCCGCCGAGGCGACGACGGCCGGGTGCCGGGTCGCCAGGTTGGTGACCGCGGTGCCGAGACCGATCCGCTCGGTGCCCAGGGCGGCGGCGGTCAGCGTCGTGAACACGTCCCGCCACAGCAGTTGGGAGTCGGGGAACCACACGTCGTCGAAGCCGAGCTCCTCAGCGCGGCGTACGGTCTCGACCACGCGGTCCGCCCGGTCACAGGGCGGGACGCGGACGCCGACCCGCAGCCGTGCCCGTTCGGCGCTCATGCCCGAGCCTCCGCCAGGTCGAGGGCAATGTCGGTGATCATGTCCTCCTGCCCGCCGACCATCCCCCGGCGCCCGACCTCGACGAGGATGGCGCGAGTGTCCAGGCCGTAGCGGGCGGCGGCGGTTTCGGCGTGGCGCAGAAAGCTGGAGTAGACGCCCGCGTAGCCGAGGCTGAGTGTTTCGCGATCGACGCGCACCGGCCGGTCCTGGAGCGGTCGTACGAGGTCATCGGCGGCGTCCATGAGCGGGAACAGGTCGCAGCCGTGTTTCCAGCCCATCAGGTCGGCCACCGCGATGAACGCCTCCAGCGGGCAGTTGCCGGCGCCCGCGCCCTGCCCGGCGAGCGAGGCGTCGACACGGACGGCGCCGTTCTCCACAGCGACCACGCTGTTGGCCACCCCGAGCGCCAGGTTGTGGTGGGCGTGGATGCCCAGCTCGGTGTCTGCCGAGAGGACGTCACGGTAGGCGCGGAAGCGGTCCCGCACTCCGCCCATGGTCAGCCGTCCACCGGAGTCGGTGACGTACACGCAGTGGGCTCCGTAGGACTCCATGAGCTTGGCTTGGCGGGCGAGTTCGGCGGGTTCGGCCATGTGGGACATCATCAGGAACCCGGCGACGTCCATGCCCAGTTCGCGGGCGGCGGCGATGTGCTGGGCGGAGATGTCCGCCTCGGTGCAGTGGGTGGCGACGCGCACCGACCGGATGCCCAGCGCGTGGGCCCGCTTGAGGTCGTGGATCGTGCCGATCCCGGGCAGCAGCAGGGTCGTGGGGATCGCCTGCCGTACGGCGCCGACGACCGCCTCGATCCACTCCCAGTCGGTGTGGGCACCGACGCCGTAGTTGACGCTGGAGCCGGACAGGCCGTCGCCGTGCGCGATCTCGATGGCGCGGACCCCGGCCGCGTCGAGGGCGGCGGCGATGGTTCGGGCCTGCTCGACGGTGTAGCGGTGCCGGATGGCGTGCATGCCGTCGCGCAGGGTGACGTCCTGGATGTACAGCGTGGTGGTCACTTGGCTGCCTCCGTCAGGTGGTGCGCGGCCAGGCGCTCCGCGGTGCGCAGTGCGGCCGAGGTCATGATGTCGAGGTTGCCCGCATAGGACGGCAGGTAGTGGGCGGCGCCCTCGACCTCCAGGAACACCGACACCTTCACCGGCGCGCTGCCGGCAGGCACCAGCGTGCGCAGCGGGTCGTCGGCACCGACCCGGTCGAACTGCACCTTCTGCTTGAGGCGATATCCGGGCACGTACGCCTGGACACGGCCGACCATGCCCTCGACGGAGGCGACGACCGCCGCCTCGTCGCAGTCGGAGACCAGGCAGTGCACCGTGTCCCGCATGATCAGCGGCGGTTCGGCCGGGTTGAGGACGATGATCGCCTTGCCCCGGGCCGCCCCACCGACCTTTTCGATGGCGGACGCGGTGGTCTCGGTGAACTCGTCGATGTTGGCCCGGGTACCGGGGCCCGCAGAACGGGAGGCGATGGAGGCGACGATCTCCCCGTAGTGGACGGGTGTGACGGCCGAGACGGCGGCGATGACGGGGATGGTGGCCTGTCCGCCGCAGGTGACCATGTTGACGTTGGGGCTGTCCAGATGGGCGTCGAGGTTCACCGGCGGCACCACGTACGGGCCGAGGGCGGCCGGGGTGAGGTCCACCACCATGCGCCCGAGGGCGCGCAGCACCTCGTCGTGGCGGCGGTGAGCGCGGGCCGAGGTGGCGTCGAGGACGATCCGTACGTCGGCGAACTCGTCCATCGCGACCAGCCCGTCCACGCCCTCGTGCGTGGTGGGCACCTTCAGCCGGCGGGCGCGGGCGAGGCCGTCGGAATCCGGGTCGATGCCGGCCATCGCGGCCATCTCCAGGCTGTCGGACAGCCGGAGCACCTTGATCATGAGGTCGGTGCCGATGTTGCCGGAGCCGATGACGGCCACCTTCGTGCGGGCGCTCATCGCCTGTTCCCTTCCGCCGCGAACCCGACCTGGGCCGTGCCCAGGTCGCCGATACAGGCCTCGAACCGGTCCCCCGGAGCCGCGACGGCCATCGGGCCCAGGGCTCCGGTCAGCACGATCTCACCGGCGCGCAACGGGTCGCCCTTCGCGGCCACGGTCGAGGCGAGCCAGGCCGCCGCGTTGAGCGGGCTGCCGAGACAGTCGGCACCGGTTCCCTCGGAGACCACCTGGCCATTGCGGGTCATGGTCATGCGCAGGCCGCGCAGTTCCCACCGCGTCAGCGGTACGGGGGTGGAGCCCAGCACGAACAGACCGCTGGAGGCGTTGTCGGCGACGGTGTCGACGATGGTGATGTCCCAGTCGGCGATCCGGCTGTCCACGATCTCCAGCGCGGGCAGCGCGAAATCGGTCGCGCGGATCACGTCGGCCACCGTGCAGTCGGCATGCGGCAGATCGGCGCCGAGGACGAGGGCGACCTCCGCCTCCACCTTGGGCTGGAGCAGCCGCCCGGCCGCCACCTCGCCGCCTTCGGGAACCGCCATGTCGGCGAACAGCACCCCGAAGTCCGGCTGGTCCACGCCGAGTTGGGCCTGCACAGCGGGCGAGGTCAGTCCGATCTTGCGGCCGACGAGGCGCCGCCCGGCGGCCAGGCCGCGCTCGACGTTCACGCGCTGTACCGCGTACGCGGCTTCGGTGTCGCCGTCGGCGAGGAGCGCGCGTACTGGTGGGCACGCGCTCCCCGCGCAGATGGCTTCGTTCAATGCGTCGGCGGCCTTGACCACTGCTGGGAGCGGGCTGTCGGTGGTCATGGACACACTCCATGCACCGCGCTGCGAGACATGGACATACAGAACCTCCAGGTGTGCGGGTACGAAGGCAAACGGCGTGCGGCGTGCGGCATACCGCGCGCGGGAGCGGAGACAGGTCCGCGTCCGCGCCCAGGGCTCATCAGGCCGCCGGTGCGCCGCTGATGAGGGGTGTGTCGGCGGAGAGGGGGCCGACGCCGTCCGCTCCGCCCGGCGTGCCGAGCGGGGCCGTCCGGCCGGGCAGGACGATCTCGAAGAACTGCCGGTTGTCCTCGCGGTGCTGGGGCTCGGCGCGGCGATCGACGGTGATCGCCTGCTCGGGGCAGGCGGTCTCACAGGCGCCGCAGTCGATGCACTCCGTCGGGTTGATGTAGAGCTTGCGGGCGCCTTCGTAGATGCAGTCGACCGGGCACTCCTCGACGCAGGACCGGTCCATGATGTCGACGCAGGCGGATCCGATGACGTAGGCCATCTCAGGTCTCCTTCTCGGTGGAGTGCCCGGGGAACAGCTGGGCCTCCGGGTCGATGACGGTGGCGGCGTTGTTCACCGCGGTGGCGACCTCGCCGAAGCCGACTGAGATGAGGCGCACCTTGCCCGGGTAGTCGGTGATGTCGCCCGCGGCGAACACGCGGGGGACGTTGGTGGCCATCCGGGTGTCCACGGCGATGCGCCGTGCCTGGAGCGTGAGGCCCCAGCGCTGGAGCGGGCCGAGGTCGGCGACGAAGCCGAGGGCGGCGACCGCGGTCTGTGCCGGGAGCAGCCGGGTGGTCCTGTCGGTGCGATGCCGGATCTCCACCTGCTCCAGGCGCGAGGAGCCGTACAGCGTGCTCACTTCGGAGTCGACGATGATCTCGACGCCGAGGGCGCGGACCTTGTCCACGGTCGCGCGATGGGCTCGGAAGCGGTCGGTGCGATGGACGAGCTTGACGGACCGGGCGATCGGGGCGAGGGTCGCCGCCCAGTCGAAAGCACTGTCGCCGCCTCCGACGACCACCACGTCCTGGTCGGCGTGGTCGGCGGGCCGCGGGACGAAGTACACCTGCCCGCGGCCCAGGTAGGCGTCGCCCGCCGGGAGGGGCCTGGGAGTGAACATCCCCACTCCCCCGGTGATGACGACGGCTCCGGCCCGGACCGTGGTCCCCCGGTCGCTGCGGACGACGGGACGGCCGTCCTCGTCGTGGGAGAGGTCGACCGCGCGTTGGCCGAGGAGGTGGACCGGCCCGTACGGCTCGGCTTGGGCGACCAGGTTGTCGACGAGGTCGCGGCCGCGCACCGAGGGGAATCCCGCGATGTCGAAGATGGGCTTCTCCGGGTACATCGCGCTGATCTGGCCGCCGCACTGGGGAAGGACGTCCATGACCGCCACCCGCAGCCCGCGGAAGCCGGCGTAGTAGCTGCCGTAGAGGCCCGCGGGCCCGGCGCCGATGATCAGAACGTCGGTCTCGATCAGGTGCGATTCGTCCGTGCTCACCGGCACGTCGGGAAGAACGCTCATGGTCCGGGAGCGTATGGACGGGGCCGGTCCCGCCAAATGGTTTTGTTCCGGTGAGCAGGACGTTTCGCTTATGCGGTCGCGGGCGGGGCTGGGAAGGTCGGCGTCCGATGATTCCCAGCACTGGGGAGGACGTACATGCACACGGACGGAACATCACGACCCGGGTCCAAGAGAAGTGCCCTGACCGCCACTTGTGCGGCGCTGCTCCTCACCACGGCCTGCATGGCCGGTACGACCGACTCGGCGGGAGTGAAGTCGGCGACGCGGCCCACGGTACGGATCGCCCTCGGGGTCGACGCCTCGTACGCCCCGTTCTATCTGGCGGAGGAACGCGGGCTGTTCGAGAAGGCGGGCCTGAACGTGGAACTCGTCAAGACCGAGGGCGGCCCCGCGGCGGCCGAGGCGGTGACGGCGGGCACCGCGCAGATATCGGCCAACGCCGACTCCACCGCCCTGCCGCTGATGGCCGGCAACCCCGATCTGCGGGCTCTCGGCGTGTTCCAGTCCTCCGACCGCTATCTCAAGGTCGTCCTGCGGGACGGCGTCACCTCCCCCCGGCAGATCAAGACCATGGCGTCGATCCAAGGCCTCGGTCTGTACGCGACCCACTCGTATCTGCGGCACAACGGCATCGATCCGAAGTCCCTGAAGATCCTGCAGAGTTCAGCGCCGGAGATGCCGGGAATGCTGGAGCGGGGCTCTATCGACGCGTACATCCTGTACGAGCCGTGGGCGGCCCGGGGCGCCGCGGCGGGCGGTCATATCGCCGGGCGCATCGGTGACTTCGGTGTGACGTACGTGCAGTGGCTGCTGGCCGACCAGAGCTGGCTCAAGGACAACGAGGCGGTCGCCGGCAAGGTCTTCAAGGTCGTGGCCGCCGCGGACAAGCTCGTCACCGAGGACCCCGATGCCGCGGCGAAGGCGTCCAACCAGCAGGTGAAGCTGCCTGTGGCGGAGACGAAGAAGGTCCTGCCGGAGATCACTTTCGCCGCCCGCGGCATCGACGACACCGACGTCACCGAGTCGAAGAAGATCGTCGACTTCCTTCTCGGCCAGAAGCTGATCAAGAAGTCGCCGGACCTGAGGACCTCTCTGCTGACGGGCTGGTACGAGCAGCACGCCGAGTGAGTTCGACGTGCCCTGTGACGCAGGGAGCGCCGTCGTCCTTGAGGACCGAGACGTCGAGCGTCACCCGCACACCTTCGTCGCAGGGCTCGCTCGTCCGCACGGTCGCGGTCCAGGTGAGCGGCTCTCCGGCCACGGCGGTCGCCCGGTTGCGCCAGCTCACCGACTCCAGGCGCGCGCCGGGCCCGGCCCAGTCCAGCGCATGCCGGCCGATCATCTCGCCGTGCAGGGTGGACTGGACGACCACGTCCGGGAAGCCTTCGGAGGCGGCGAACCGGGCGTCGTAATGGATGCGGTGGGAGTTCCACGACACGGCACTGAACCGGAACAACTGCACCCTGCTGTGGGAGTACTGGCGCGGCGGGCAGATCTGCCCGGCGACGGCGGCCGTCACGTGGCGGCCCCGCTCTCCTCGTCCAGGACACCGTCCAGCACGACGATCGTCTCGTCCACGGTCATCAGCTCCTCTCCGTCCTCCGAGGTGAAACGGGTGGTGACCCCCAACAGGACGAACTCGCCCGACCTGCCTCGCCGGTGGTCCGCCGAGGTGACGGCCCGGGACGCGGTGATCCGGGTACCCGCCACAGGGGGGCGGCCCAGCCTGACCGACTGCCCACCGTGCACCTGGCGTACCGGCAGGCCCTGGGTGCAGGGCGACTCGCGGGTGGCCAGGCCGTCGGGGCGCAGTTCGTCCTCGGCCGGACCGTCCTGCCAGCTCATCGTTCCGGCGAGGAAGAGAGCGGGGGCGACGACTGCCTCGCCGGCCGCCTCCCGGGCGCGGGCGCGGCGGATGTAGGGGACGTCGTCGAGTGCGGCGGCGTACCGGCAGAAGTCCTTGACGGTGGGCGAGCCGCAGTCCTCGCCCTCCCACCGATCGATCAACTGCCGGGCCCGGGACAACACCTCGCCCAGCACCGGCGCACAGGGTGGGTTCTCGCCGTGCGCCGACGAGCCGGAGCGACCACTGTCCCGCGTCGCCGTGCGAGACCGGGCTTCCTCCGTGCCGCTCACCGCAGGGACCGGCTGATCCCCAGGGCCGCGGTACGCAGCGCGCGGGCGTGCCCGGTGAGGTCCATGCGGTAGGTCGGCGCGGTGATGGACAGCGCGCCGACGAGCGTGGCATGGCGGCCGAAGACCGGCACGGCCATGCTCGTGTAGCCGAGGCGCACCTCCTCGGTCTCGATCGCGATGCCCTCGGCCCGGGTCCGCTCCAGCTGGGCGCGCAGCCGGCCCGGTGAGGTGACGGTGTGGCGGGTGAAGGGTTTCAGCCCGTTTCTGACCACCTCCGCGAACAGGGCGTCGGGCGAATAGGCCAGGATCGCCTTTCCGGTGGCCGTGCAGTACAGCGGCAGCCGGCCGGCGACCCGGGACTCCTCGTTCAGCCCGCGGTGCGGGAAGATCTTCTCCAGGTACACGACGTCGAGGCTGTCGTGGATGGCGAAGTGGATGGTCTCCCGGGTGGCCAGCAGGAGGTCCTCCATGTACGGCTGGGCCACCTCGCGCAGGATCCGCTGCCGGTGCACCCGCTGGCCGATCTCGAACAGCCGCAGGCCGAGCCGGTAGTCGCAGCCGGCGCGCTCCAGTAGTCCCCACTCGACCAGTTCCTGGGCGAGCCGGTGCACGGTGGCCTTGGCCACCCCCGTCCGGCGTACCAAGTCGGCGAGGGAGAGGGTGTTGTCCTCGGCGGCGAAGGCCTCCAGGATCGGTCGGACCTTGCCGAGGACGGAGTTCATCGGGTCAGGACAGGCAAGCGTGGCCCGCGTCCCGGGCACGCCTGGCACAGCGGGCGCGGCGGGTGCGGTGTCGGCACGGCTGACGGACGTGACGGTCATGAGAAGAACCTCGCAATCGATCCGATACCCCCGAAGTACGTGGTCCCCGCAACGGAACCATGCATTCCCCGATCATGGCCATGCCCAGGTGTTAATTCGCCGTGACCGCGCACGCGGCGCGGCAGCCGGGCCTACGCCGACTCGGCGAGGAACGCCAGGCTGAGCGGGTTGTAGAGATCGGCCCGCTCGTGCTGCGGCCAGTGCCCGCACGCGTTGAAGACCTCGAGGCGGGCCCCCGGGATCGCGGCGGCGATGGCCTGGGCCTCCGGGACGTCCCCGAGCGGGTTCTTGTTGCCCCAGACCACCAAGGTCGGCGCCTTGATACGCGCCATACGGTCCGGCCGGAGCAGATTGCGCTCGCGCGTCTCGAGCTCCTGCAGGGCCAGCAGGTTGTGCAGGTTCCGCTGGAATTCGGGGTGGTGGTAGATGTCGTAGCGGACCTGCGTCAGCTCCTCGCCCAGGTCCTCGTCCCACTCGGCCCACAGCAGGCGCAGCCGCTCCCGGGTGAAGGACACGTCGTCCTCCAGAGCGGCGGCCCGGGTCGAGGTCTTCAGCCGTTCCATCACCGGTGGGTTGACCTTCGTACCGCCCAT
Organism: Streptomyces sp. SD15; assembly: GCF_054462255.1. Classification (NCBI taxonomy): domain Bacteria; kingdom Bacillati; phylum Actinomycetota; class Actinomycetes; order Kitasatosporales; family Streptomycetaceae; genus Streptomyces; species Streptomyces sp. SD15. The sequence continues at coordinate 217,553 of NZ_JBTLMO010000001.1, forward strand.
GCACAGCAGTTGCAGCGAGGCGACCCGGTCCGGGTACTCGCTTGCCGCCCAGGAGGAGACCCAGCCGCCCAGCGACTCGCCGACCAGGTGGGCGCGTTCCGCCCCGACGGCGTCGAGGTACGACATCAGGTGCTCGACATAGGCGGGGATCTCGCCAGGACGGTCCGGCTTCCCGGTGTATCCGTGGCCCAGCATGTCGATGGCGTGGCAGCGGTAGCGCTCGGCATGCGCCGGGATGTTCCGTACGAACGCCTCCAGGTGGCCGGTCGTTCCGTGCAGGAACACCACGTGCTCGCCGTCCTCGGGGCCCGCCTGCAACGCCCGGGTCCGGAACCCGCCGGTCTCCACGTACGCGTGGCGGTAGTCGAGGGTGGTCAGTTCGGTCCAGATGCTCATGGCTGCCTTTCCACTGAGGGGTTCGTGTGTACGGGGTCCAGGACGGCGACGGCCATGCCGGTGAGCCATTCGGGCATCGGCTCGCAGGCCAGCCGCCGTCCGGGGGCATGGTCGAGGAGGGCCGCCATGAGTAGCCAGGTGCGCACTTCCTGGGCACCGTTGCCCGCCGTCTTCTCCAGTTCCTCGGTGGAGTACGCGGTCATGCGGTGCGTCTGGCCGCGCTCCACCAGGGAGAGGAACTCGTCGTCGAACTGGGGGTTGAGGGCCGCCTCGGCGGCCCGGATGATCTCGCGGCGCCTGACGTCGTAGTCCTGCCAGTTCTCCCGGCCGTTGAGCCAGGCGCCGACCATGAACTCCTCGTCGGCGCCGTGCGGATCGCGCCAGTCCGGCCAGGGCAGCCGGTGCGACAGTCCGCCGGAGCCGATCACCGCGACACGGCGTTCGCCGGGGAATGCCAGCACGGCGTCCCGGATCGCCCGGCCCAGCTCTTCGCAGCGCGCGAGCGTGGGCAGCGGAGGGGCGAAGACGTTGACGACGAGCGGCACGATCTCCACGTCCAGTCCGTCCAGGAGGTACTGGATGGCGTGCGACTGGCCGTGGTCGATCTGCAGCCGGGCCGAGTAGGCTGGGTCGAAACGTCCGCCCTCCACCAGGGAGTTGGCGATGTGTCGGGCCAGCTCCACGTCCATCGGCTGCGGGCCCTTGGGGGTGCCGGACTCCCCGCTGGCCACGCACTCGCCGACACCGAGGGTGAAGGCGGGGATGAGGTCGAGCCAGAAGCCCCGGAAGTGGTTGGAGCCCACCAGGATCACGGTGTCGGGCCGGGCCGCGGCGATCTCGTCGCGCGCCGCCTTCAGCGCGTCGCGGAACCGCTCCGCGCGGTCCTTGTGGAGCGTCTCCTCCCAATGGGTGTTCATCAGCGTGCTGTGCGAGGCGCCCACGCCCAGGACGATCTCGGTCATGCCGGCTCTCCTTCCACTTCCATCTCTGCGCGGGAGCGCGTGACGGTGTCGACGGCCGTACGGATCAGCTGGCGGGTCAGCTTCTCCATGGCCCGTACGGAGACGGTGTTCATACCCCGCGCGAAGTCGATCTCGAAGGGGGCTTCGCTGACCTTGGGCATGCCGACGCGGACGGTGGGGATGCCACGACCGCGCAGGATGTTGGCGTCGGTGGCGCCGCTGTTGCCGCGGATGACCTCGTGCTCACGCCCCTCGACGGCCTCCCAGCCCGCGATCGCGCTCCGGCAGATCCAGCTGTCCGGGTCGGTGCGCGTGCCGGGGATGGCCAGCACCATCTCCGCGCTCACGTCGAGGCCGGGCAGTTTGCCGCGGATCGCGTCGAGTGCCGCGGTGAACTCCCGTTTGGCTCGCATCGGGGTCGTGTCGGGGCCGATGCGCAGGTCCACCATGAGCGTGCAGGCGGCCGGGGTGACCGCCGCCATGCGCGGCCAGCCGCCCTGTACGGAGGAGACGATGCCCTGCGGGGCGACCGTCCCGCCGGTGTGGCGGTCGGCGTACTCGACGAACCACTCCTCCAGGTGCCGGGCGACCTCGCCGGCGCGGGCGATGGCGTTGTCGTACGGAAGCCGGTGCCGCGAACCGACGTAGGTGTGCGTCCCGCGTACGGTGACCTCGAACCACACCAGGCCGACCTCGTCCCAGGAGACGGTCCAACCGGGCTTGGCAATCACGGCGTAGTCGGTCCATACGCCCTGCTCCAGCAGGAACGAACAGCCCACGCCCTGGCCGGTGTTGCGCCGGGTGCCGCCGGGCCTGGCGTTGGTGGGCATGCCACCCGCGCCGAACGCGGCGACCAGATCGCCGGTGAGCGGGATCCCGGCGCGGGCGATCGCCTCGGCGGCCATCATCACGCAGGCGGCGTGTCCCTTGGGGTTGGAGGCACCGAGCCCGATCACCAGGTCTCCGTCGACGACGGCCCGGGGACGCATGTCGTCACGCAACTCGGGTCCGATCCAGGGGAGATCCTCGCTCTCCTCGCCCACGGTCAGCGTGTCGATCGGCGCGTAGAGCATGAGGTCGGGTCCGGTTCCGTCGCCGGACAGCCGGGCCCAGGCACTGGCCTGCCGGTCGTCGACCGGCTGCACCGCGGCGCGGCAGCCGGCGGCCGAGAGAGTGGCGGCGATGTGCCGGGCGAGCGGGGCCTCGTCACCGGTGGGGCTCGGGATGTCGACGAGGCCAACGATCAGTTCGCGCAGCCGGTCGGGAGTGACGTGCCGCCAGGCTTCGGCGATCCAGGCTCCACGCCGCGGGTCCAGGCCCTGCAGTGCGTCGCCGGTCACTGGCCGATCCTGTGGACCTGGGTCATCGTGGTGCGCTCGAAGCGCTTCCTGGCCAGCGGGAGCCCCACGGCGATCGCGGCTCCGACCAGCAGAGTGAACAGTGTGCGGCCCATGGTCATCCCTTCTTTCCGTCGACGGGTCCGACACCGGCCGCGGCCAGCTTCTTGCCGTACTCCTCCTCGCTGAGGTTCCGCCAGGCGGTCAGCGAGATGTCGGGGCGGTAGAGCTTCTCCGGGGGCGCGTCGGTGATGTCGACCATCCAGGCGTCCTGGCCGGAGAACTGTCCGTGGAACAGCCAGCGGATGGCTCCCAGGTACTTGGCGTAGAACCCGACGGTTTTCCAGCCCTCGGTGAAGTTGACCATCACACCGACGTAGCGGTGGTTGTCGGCGTCGACGGGGACGTAGAACTCGTAGTGGATGAAGTTGGGGTAGGCGATGCGCAGTACACCGGGCATCGACAGGGACGCGAACCCTGGGAACTCCTGGGCCTCGATCGTCGGGTCGGTCTTGGCCGGCGCGCCGGTGTTGCCGAGGTTGAAGGTCCCCTTGGGCGGCTGCTTCTTCCACCAGCGCTTGTTGGACCAGCGGCCCACACCGGGGAAGTCCGCCTCCCAGTGGACCTCGTCCTGCACCCGGAAGATCCAGCGGCCCTGCGGGACGATCCGGGTCACGTTCCAAGTGGGCATCGCCTTGAACAGCCGCCACAGTGCGGTGCGGTGGAGATACTTGGCATGGCCCTCGTCGAAGCCGTTCTCGCAGGCGAATCGCCAGTTGCCGCCGCGAGGATCGATGCGGCCGCCCATGACGAAGGCGTTGGAGACGAGTTCCTCGGGAAGCTGCTCGTCGATCGAGTGCGGCTCCTCGTCGGCGACGGGTATGTACACCCACACCATGCCGAGGCGCTCCTCGACCTGATAGGTCCGCACCTCGACCTTGCCGGTCAGACGGCAGTCGGGGCCGTCGGTGATGACCGCGCACAACTTGCCGGTGGGCAAGTCGAACGTCCAACCGTGGTACGGGCAGCTGAGCGTTCCCGGGAACTGCTGGTTGCCCTCGGACAGCGGCACGCCGCGGTGCGGGCAGCGGTTGTGCAGCGCGTAGGCACTGCCGCCGTCCCGGACCAGCGTGATCTTCTCGCCGCAGATCGTGAACGGGAGCGGCTTGCCGGTGATGTGGCTGGACCACGTGACCGGATACCAGTACCCGCGGAATCCCTCGGCCGCTGCGTCGTAATGGGGCCATGACGACCAGTCCTGCCGACCGGGTTGGCCTGTTGCTCTGCGGCCGGTTCGACCGGCGCTCCTGGAGTCGAGCGCGCTTTCACCCGTCGCCATCGTGCGTGACCTCCTGCTGCCGTCGGAACAGACCTTGAGCATCGGGGGACGCAGCGGACCTGCCTACGGAACCGTCCCGCTGAGCAGACCGCTCCGGATCTTGGGGGCTTCCCTTCGGGCGGTGGGGCGAGACCCATGAACTCCGCGGCAGGCGCACGTCCCGCTCAGCGGACCCCTATCCATGCGTGCCCGCCGCCCCGCGTTCTACGGTTCGCCAATTCAGGTCCCCACCCCGATGAACGTCCGAAATCAGCGGCTCCCCTTGCCACGACACCGCCCAGTTCTACGGGGGACACCGGCAAGGTCAAAGCCGGGCCCGATGTCACCAAGGCCGTGTCGCAGGGGTGGTTCACCCAGTCACCCAGCAGACGAAGGGATCGTGATGACGAAGGCCATCAGGGCGGACCGGCCGCCGTCCGGCCCCGCCCTCCGAGAGGGCGCCCGCGGCGCGGCCGTGTCCGCCGACAAAGTGGGCATCCGGTTCGGCTCCTTCCACGCCGTGCAGGACATCTCGCTGCATGTCGCCGCCGGTGAGTTTCTCTGCCTGCTCGGCCCGAGCGGCTGCGGCAAGTCCACTCTGCTCTCCTCCCTCGCCGGGTTCGTCCCGGTGCACGAGGGCAGCCTCACCGTCGGCGGTGCCCCGATCATCGGCCCTGCCCCCGAGCTCGGCATGGTCTTCCAGAGCAGCGAGGCCCTCTTCGACTGGATGACAGTGCGTCAGAACGTCGCGTTCGGCCCCCGTATGCGCGGGCTGTCCCGGGCGCGGCAGTCGAAACTGGCCGACGAATACCTCGGCCTGGTGGGGCTGCGGCACTGCGCCGACCGGTTCCCAGGACAGCTGTCCGGGGGCATGCGCCAGCGTGTGCAGATAGCCCGGGTGCTGGCCAATGAACCGCGGGTCGTGCTGATGGACGAGCCGTTCGGCGCGCTCGACGCACAGACCCGGCAGGTGATGCAGGAGGAGATGGACCGTATCTGGCAGGCGTCCGGCTGCACGGTCGTGTTCGTCACCCATGACATCGACGAGGCGATCCTGCTGGCCGACCGGGTCGCCGTCATGACCGCGGGACCGGCGGCCTCGATCAAGTCCGTCTACCCGGTGGACCTGCCCAGGCCCCGGGACGAGTCGGACCCCGCGGTGGCCGAGCTGCGCCGCGCCCTGCGCAGCGACATCGGCGAAGAAGTCCGCAAGGCCCTGCGGGACCAGGGGCTCGACCCGGAGGAGGAACGATGACGGTCATACCGGCGGACGCCCCTGCCACACCACCCATCGAGCGGCGCCGGGTGCGGACGACGGTCACGGAACAACTCCGCAAGGCCGGCCTGTACACGGTGTCCGTCGTCGTCGGCATCGTCATCTGGCAGTTGGTGGCGATGAAATACGGTTCCAGTCTGGTCGCCTCCCCGCGGCAGACTCTGGCCGCGGCCCGGGAACTCGCGGGCGACGGCACCCTGTTCAACTCGATCGTCGCCTCCAGTCGCCGGATACTGATCGGCTGGGGACTCGGCCTGGTCGTGGGCGTTCCGGTCGGCCTGCTCGTGGGGCAGGTGCCGGTCATGCGGCAACTTCTGGAGCCCTATATCGAGTTCTTCCGGTTCATCCCGCCGGTCGCGTTCGTGACCCTGGCGGTGGTGTGGCTGGGCATCGGCGAGTCGTCCAAGGTCGTGCTGATCTTCTACACGGCGGTCTTCCTCGTCGCCGTGAACACCATCGCCGGGGTGGTGGCGGTCAACGAGTCGAAGCTGCGGGCCGCGGCCAGCCTGGGCGCCGGCCGCCGACAGATCGTAAGGAACATCGTGCTGCCCTCGACCGTGCCGCACATCGTCACCGGAGCGCGGCTGGCGCTGGGCAACAGCTTCCTGACCATCGTGTCGGCCGAGATCGTTGCCGCGCAGGTCGGTCTGGGATCGCTGATCTGGACCTCCCGCAACTACGGCCGCATCGACTGGGTCTTCGTCGGGATCATTACATTGGGCATTCTCGGGTTCGTGTTCGACCGCGTCCTGCGCGTCGTCGCCACCCGCGGCCTGAGGCGATACGGGGTGAAGATGTGAGCGGCAAAACGTCACGGGCTCTGGTTCTGGAGCGGTTCGGCTCGCTGCCCCGTCTGCTGGAGCGGCCGGTACCCGAACGGCAGCCCGGCCAGACACTCGTACGAGTGCGGGCGGCGCAGGTGTCCCACCTCGATCTCAACATCCTGGACGGCAGGTTCGGCATCCTCCCGGATCTGCCGACGGTGCCGGGCACCACGGCCGCCGGAGTCGTCGATTCCTCGGACACCCATGCCGAGGGCAGCCTGGTGTGGCTCCGCGGCAAGGGGCTGGGGATGAGTCGGGACGGCTGCTGGGCCGACCACGTCACGGTGCCCGACTCGGCCGCGGCCCCGGTCCCCAAGGGCACGGATCCCGCCATGGCGTGCAGTTTCTTCTCACCGGCCGGCAGCGCCTGGGCCGCGGTGCACTCGGTCGCGGCGATCCGGCCGGGAGAGCGGGTCCTGGTGACCGGGGCGGCGGGTGCGGTCGGCGCCCTGACCGTGCAGGTGGCCGCGCGCGCCGGGGCCGAGGTGATCGGCGTGGTCGGCCGTCCGGCCAAGCTCGCTCACGTCCCGTCTCCCGGCAAGCCCCTTCTGGCGAGCGAGTTGTCGGTCGAGTCGGTGGGAGGGCCTGTCGACGCGCTCATCGACACCGTCGGCGGCACGGTGCTGCGGAACGCCCTCGGACTGGTCCGCCCGCGTGGACGGGCAGCACTGGTCGGCTACACCGCCGGCCGTGACTTCGGCGTGGATCTGGCGGACTGGCTCCTGGCCGACGTGGCGCTGCTGCCCGTCAACCTGATGTCGCGGACCAAGGAGGTCATGGCGGACGCGGACCGGCTGCTCGCGGACCTGACGGCAGGTGAGCTGACCTTGCCCGTCGAGCGGTACGGCCCCGACCGGCTGGCCGAAGCCGTGGAACGGCTGCGCACCGGCGACGCGATCGGCAAGGTGGCACTCGATCTCATCTGAAACCGGATGTCGACCTACCCGTGAACCGGATGCGCGACCTGTCCGAGCGGCGTCCCGGACCCGCACGACGCCGAGGTGGCGTTGCTCGCGGTGCTGCCGGGAGGCTGGGCGTGGAGGATTCCGGCGGTTACGGAATCGGCTCGCTCAGCGGACCGGACCGCTTGGGCGGGAATGCGCTGTCGGACAGCATCGGGGCATGGATCTCATGGACATTCAGGCGCCCCCGCAGGGGGCCTATGCGGAAGCCGACGGCGTCAAGTACCACTACGTCGAGCTGGGCGAAGGCACCCCGACCGTCTTCTTGCACGGAGGCGGCCCGGGGTGCACCGGCTGGTCGGACTTCGGCCAGGTGGCGCCGCTGTTCGCCGCCGACCGCCGGTGCTTCCTCGTCGACATTCTGCAGTACGGCAAGTCCGCGAAGCCCGTCATCGAAGGCCCCATGTGGGACTTCCACGCGGCCAAGACCGTGGCGCTGATGGACTCGCTGGGCCTGGAGCGTGCCGACTTCGTCTGCAACTCATGGGGTGGAACCATCGCGCTCAACCTGGCCGCCACCTACCCCGAGCGCGTGCGATCCCTTGTCGTCACCGGCAGCATGCCCGTCTTCTACGGCCCTCTCGCTCCCCTGCCGGAAGGCAGTCGTCGAGGACGCAACGCCCGCGACGCGTATTACGGCGGAACCGGCCCGTCATGGCAGAAGATGCGGGAACTGATGGCCCGCATGGAGTGGTACGACCCGGATGCCATCCCCGACGGCACCGTGACGCTGCGCCACGAGCAGAGCCTCGACCCCGAGGAGACCGCGCTCGCCGGCGCGTCGGACAACCCGCGCGGGGACTGGCAGGACCTCACTGCCGAACTCGGCCGCATCGAAGCGCCGGCACTTTTCATGTGGGGCATGTACGACGCGTTCCTGACTCCGGACTACCCGCTGATGCTGGCCCGCATGGTGCCGAGGGGCAACCTCCACGTGATGAGCAAGGTCTCCCACCATCCCCAGGAGGAACGACCGTACGACTACTACACAGCGGTGACGGGGTTTCTGAATCAGCACCATGACTGATGATTCACCAGACCACGGAACAGGCAGGCGCGGGATCGGAGGAGATGTGAGCGAACCAGTGGGGCGAGTCGTCGAGTTGTCCAGCCCTCTCACGCGTTTCGCGGGCAGGCTGCTGGTCGGACTGGGTTACGAGGTGGTGCTGGTCGAGCCTCCGGAGGGCGACGGCAGCCGACGTGAGCTCAACGGCGATTCGTTCGCCCACTGGCACGCCGGGAAGCGCTCGGTGATCCTCGATGTGGCCACGCCCGAAGGCACCGTCGACCTGCGGCGCCTGTTGGAGGGAGCCGACGCCCTGCTCGACGGATCCCCGCACGGCACGGAGTCGCGTGCCGATGGACTCGACCACCTCGTGCGGGTGCGCGTCACTCCGTTCGGCCTCGTCGGCCCTCGCAGCGACTGGCAGGGCAGCGATCTCGTGGTGGCCGCGCTGGGCGGGATGCTCGCGCAGGTGGGCGACCCCGACAGTCCGCCCCTGCGACTGCCGGAGAACCAGGCGGAGCAACTCGCGGGCGTGAACGCCGCGATCGCCGTCCTGCTGGGCCTTCGGGCGCGCCGCCACGGCCCGGGGCAGCTCATAGACGTCTCCGCCCAGGCCTGTGTCGCCGCCGCCCTGGAGGCGGGGACACTGGCCTATCTGCACGAGGACCGGGTCCCGCCCCGCCCGGGACGGGTGCATCCGCTCGTACCGCACGGCCTGTTCCGGGCCGCGGACGGCTATCTCGGTGGCGGGCTCGGCGGCAGTCCTCGTATGTGGGACGCGCTGCTCGCGTGGCTGCGCGAGGAGGGGGCGGAGGCCGATCTGGCGGAGCCCCGGTGGCAGGACCCCGTCGAGCGCAAGAAGCACCAGGAGCATGTGTTCAAGGTCGTCCAGGATTTCGTGGGCGCCTGGCCCAAGGCCGAGTTCGCCGAGCTGGCTCAGGCCCGGAAGCTGCCCTGGGCGGCGGTCGACCTGCCTCAGGAGCTTCCGGACAACCCGCAGCTCACGGCCCGCGCGTTCTTCACGCAGGTACGGACTTCGCAAGGACAGCGGACAGACCTGGGCTTCCCCTTCGCCTTTCCCGAAGGCCGCCGCGTCAAGGCGCTCGACGTCCGGGAGCCGGGCGACGACCAGGGTCTGCTCGATGGTCTTCGGGCGGTGCGGCCCACATGCGCTGCGCAAACGGCACCGTCGAGGCCCGCGCTGGACGGTGTCCGCGTCCTCGACCTGACCTGGGTGCTCGCCGGCCCGTACTGCACCAAGGTCCTGGCCGACCACGGCGCCGAAGTGGTCAAGGTCGAGTCGGCGGGGCGACCCGACCCCACCCGGTTCGCGCCCTTCATGCACCTCTCGCGAGGCCCTCACAACGATCCCAACACCAACGGCTACTTCAACGAGGTCAACCGCAACAAGCACAGCGTCGCGCTCGACACCAGGTCCACGGAAGGCATCGCGGTGCTCCGCGAACTCATCGTCTCCTGCGACGTCCTGGTCGAGAACTTCAGCTCCACGGTCATGAAGAAGCTCGGCCTGGGCTACGACACGCTCCGGGAGATCAACCCGGGCATCGTGTACGTGAGCATGTCGGGAATGGGACACACCGGGCCACGCAACGGCTGGGTGTCGTACGCCGACACCGTCTCCGCGAGCGCGGGGCTGACCGGACTGACCGGCTGGGGACCGGACGACGTGGTGGGCGTGATCTACGGCCACGGCGACATCGTCGCGGGCCTTCAGGCCGCTCTCGCCACCGTCGCCGCTCTCGAGTACCGGGCGGAGACCGGCCGCGGGCAGCACATCGACCTGTCCCAACTCGAGGCGATCACTGCCCACATGGGCACCAGCCTTCTCGCGGAGCCCGGGACCGCGCCGATCGGCAACACCCACCCGAGCTGGAGCCCGCAGGGCGTCTACCAGTGCCTCGGCGTCGACCGCTGGCTGGCGGTCAGTGTCCGCTGCGACGCCGAGTGGGCAGCGCTGTGCGAGGTGATCGGGCAGCCCGAACTCGCCACCGACGAGCGGACCCGCACGGCCGAGGGCCGCAGGCGTGAGAGCACACTGATCGACGACGCGCTCGGCGCCTGGTTCCGCGGAATGCCCGCCGACGCCGCCGCGGAGTTGCTCCAGGAGCGTGGCATACCGGCCGGAGCGGTACGGGACGGCCGGGACCTCGTGGAAAACGACCCGCAGCTACGGGCCCGCGGGTTCTACGTACGCATGGAGCACCCGGCCGCGGGTTCCTTCCTCCACGAAGGGGTACCGATCCGTCTCACGCGCACGCCCGGCGGCATCCACAAGCCCGCCCCGCTGCTCGGCGCCGACACCGACGCGGTCCTGCGCGACTGGGCGGGCATCGCACCGCAGCGGCTTCGGCAACTGCACGAGGCCGGAGTCCTCGTGTGAACGGCATGACGATCCCGGGGCTGCTCGACGCCGCGGCAAAGGAGTACGGCGACCGGGTCTTCCTCCGCGCGGGCAGGACGGACCGCACCTACCGGCAGACGCGTGAGGCCGCGGCGAGGATGGCCGGAGCGCTCACCGCGCGGGGCTGTCGCCCCGGCGACCGGGTCGCGGCCTTGCTCTCCAACCGGATCGAGTTCGTCGATCTGATCCTCGGCTGCGCGTGGCTCGGCGCGGTGCTGGTGCCGCTCAACACCGGCCTGCGCGGCCAGGGACTGCAACACGTACTACGAGAGGCGAAGCCGTCCTTTCTGCTCGCCGAGGCCGAGTCGGCGGACCGTGTGGCCGAGGCAGGCTTCCGGGGGACGCTCTGGATCGTGGGCGAGGAGGACGCCCCGGCACCGGCCGAGGCCGAGGCGCTCCCGCCCGCCGCGGTACGTCCGTACGACACCGCCTCGATCCTGTTCACGTCGGGCACCTCAGGGACGCCGCGGGGCGTGTGCTGCCCGCATGCCCAGTTCGCCTGGTGGGGCCGCAATGTCGCGGGCTCATTGCGCCTGAACGCCGACGACGTGCTCTACAACTGCCTTCCGCTGTTCCACACCAACGCCCTCAACACGCTGGCGCACGCCATCGCGGTGGGCGCCACGTACGCACTCGGCGAGCGGTTCTCCCCCGCCAAGTACTGGGCGCGGCTGACCGAGGCCGACGCCACCGTCGTATACCTGCTGGGTGCGATGGTGCCCATGCTGCTGGCGCAGCCTCCGGGTCCCCAGGACCAGGCTCATCGGGCCCGGCGGGGGCTGTCCCCCGCCACGCCGGGCCCGGCGTGGCGGCCCTTCCGTGAGCGCTTCGGCATCACGCTCGTCGACGGGTTCGGCTCCACGGAGACGAACCTCGTCATCGGGTCCACCCCCGAGGAGCAACGGCCCGGCCTCATCGGCACGGTGCGCGAAGGCTTCTCCGCACGGGTGGTCGACGAGGACCTCGCGCCCGTCCCGGACGGCACGCCCGGCGAGCTGATCGTACGCAGCCATCAGCGCTACGCCTTTTCCACCGGCTATCTGGGAGACCCGGCGCAGCCCGCCGACTCGTGGCGCCGGACGGGTGACCGGGTGATCCGAGAGCCCGACGGCTGGTTCCGCTTCGTCGACCGGATCAAGGACGTCATCCGGCGCCGCGGCGAGAACATCTCTTCGTACGAGGTGGAGTCGGCCGTCCGCTCACACCCTGCGGTCTCCGAGGTCGCGGCCTTCCCCGTCGCCTCGGAACTGGCCGAGGACGAGGTCATGGTGGCCGTCGTCGCGTGGCCCGGCCGCGTCCTGGATCCCGCGGACCTGGTCCACCACTGCGCGGGCGAGCTGCCCGCCTTCGCCGTACCCCGCTATGTGGACGTGGTTCCCGAGCTGCCGCTCACCGAGACCGGCAAGATCCGCAAGGCGGTGCTGCGTGCCCGCGGCGTCACGACCGCCACCTGGGACCGGACTGCTCATGCTCTGGGCGCGACGTGATCGACCGACTCCGTCATCGGCTGAGGCGGGCGATCAGCGAGCGTTCCTTGAACGCGCGCAGCACGGCGAGCTCGGTGCCGCGCTTGGCCGTGGGGTAGAACCCGCCGGCCTCGTCGTCCGGGTCACCGTCGATCACGGCGGCGTGCTCGTCGGCGCCGTGCGGTTTCGGTACACCATCCAGCCGGCGACGTACCCGAAGTGTCGGACCCGGTCGGCCAGGAGCGCGCTGCTGTCGGCGACAGCCCGGGGCGCTCCGTTCCAGGTGTCGAAGGCCGCGTCCCACTTCTGGTCGCCGATCGCCCGGCGCAATGCCTGCGGATCGGTCCGGTCGGCGAGCAGGGACTCGCCCCCCCTCGGCGGCGGGTGCGCTGAGGCCGCGGTGGAGAGTGCTCACTTCGTCACCGCGCGCCAACGCCGGCGGTGGCGACCACCGAGATCAGGGCCTGTTCGGCCCGCCGCCGTTCAAGGAGCCAGTGCGGGAAGCAACCACCCTGCCGCGGTTCGGGAATGGCGAGCCGCACGGGGCGTCGGCCTCCGCGGACATGAGCGCGTCGGCGAACGTCTTGACCATGCGGGCATCAGCCAGTAGCCGTAGCGCCCCCCGGGGTCGAACCCGTACCCCACTTCCATGGACGCAGCCACGCTCCCGTTGCGGCCGCCCGGCGTGAAGGCGGCGAGGGGACACCCGGGTCCGCCGCTCCTTCGGCCTTTGCGACAGCCGGGCTTCCGCCGCCCGAGCCCGCGGCAGAGGTCCGGGAACGGGCACGGGACGAGACTGTCGATTCGGGAACCGCCGGTTCGGAAGCGGTCGAAACGGTCGGTTCGGAAGCGGTCGGCTTGTGGAGCAGGAGCAGCGCCGCGTCGTCGTGCAGTCGGCCACCCACATGCGCCAGCAGTTCGTCATGGAGGGCGGTGAGGGTGCGCGCCGGATCATCGGACACGTGGCGGGCCAGCCCTTCGGCGAGCGGGTAGAACTCACGGCCGTGGTCGCGGGCCTCGGTGACCCCGTCGGTGTAGAGCAGCAGATGCTCTCCGTCGGCGAAGGGCAGCACCTGGAGGCTCGGGGCCTCGCCCGAGAGCGCGCGCAGTCCGAGAGGCGGGACCGGATGGGTGGGCTCCACCGCCATGACGCTTCCGGACGCGCGTACCAGCAGCGGAGGCGCGTGTCCGCAGTTGACGATCTCCAGATGGCCTGCCTGCGGGTATCCGGCGACCACCGCGGTGACGAAGTCGTCACTGCCGAGATTGCGCGCCAGGCTCCGCTCGATCCTGTCGACGACGGCGAGGAGATCGGGCTCGTCGTAGGCGGCCTCTCGGAAGATACCGAGCACCAGTGCAACGGTCCCCACGGCCGGCAGCCCCTTGCCGCGCACATCCCCGACGATCAGCCTGACCCCGTACGGGGTGGCCACCAGTGCGTACAGATCCCCTCCGATACGAGCCTCCGCCGCCGCGGCGCTGTAGCGGACGGCCACCCGGAAGGGGCCCACGGTCTCCGGTACGGGCTTGAGGAGCGCATGCTGAGCGGTCTCCGCGACCGAGCGAACGTCCGCGAGCACCCGTTCACGACGTCCGCGCAGCGCGCTGGCCAGGCCGCTCGCCAGAGTCACGGTCACCAGGGCGGACAGTACGGCCGCCAGTTCGCAGCCCCGAACACCGTCCCGGATACCGAGCGCCGCGCACAGCGTCACCGCGAGGAAACCGGTGCAGACGACTCCGCGCGGCCCGTTGGTGGTGGCGGCCAGCGCGGGCCCGGCCGCGAGCAGCGGCAGCCAGGCCATCCCTGCTCCGCATAGGAGATCGACGAGCACGACGGCCACGACGATCAGCACGGGCAGTACAGACGTACCGGCGGCCAGTTGTGCGGCGGCACGCCTCTGCACCGACGCTCCGAGAGTGGCGATGCGGTTCCCGCAGGGCCGCTCCGGCGAATGGTCGCCACCATGGTCTCGGGCCTGACTCATGTTCGTCCGCAAATCCTCACCTGGTGTACGCGGGAGGGAGAGAACTCCCGACATGTCCGTTTCATCCAGGAAACGGGGTCGGCTCGAGTGCCGCAAGGACATGATTTTCAGATAGTGAGCGAAAGGCTCCTGGTCACGCGATTCGCGGTCGAGATCAGCCGCGCCCGGATCTCCTCCAGTCGGGAAAGCCGGCTCACCGGCATGGAGACACCGAGCGAGCCGAGCGTGTCCCGGCTGTAGACGGGCACGGCGACGCAGACCGTGCCGACGGCGTACTCCTCCAGGTCCGTGACAGCCGGGGCCGCGGGTGAGTCGTCGAGTCGCCGGAGCAGTTCCGGAGAGCTGGTGATGGTCCGTGGCGTGAGGTCGGCGAGGAAGTGCCGGGAGAGGTAGTCCTTGCGGGAGTCGTCGTTCATTTCTCGCAGCACGGCCTTGCCCAGCGCGGTGGCGTGCCCCGCATCCTCGAATCCCACCCAGAGGTCGACCCGGGGCGCCCGGGGGCTGTCGACGATCTCCGCGACCCGGATCTCGCCCTCCTCGTAGAAGGTGAGGTAGGTGGCGGTCGCAAGCTCGTCCCGCAGAGCGGTGAGCGTGGGGCGGACACGGCTGAGCAGCGCCTGTCCGCGGCCTGTGGTGTGCAGCGTCTGCAGCTTGTCGCCCAGGACGAACCCGCCGTCGCCCAGCTTGCGTACATATCCGTCGTGACACAGCGTTCGCAGCAGGTGATAGGCAGTGGCCAGGGGCAGGCCCGTCTCGCGTGCCAGCTGCTTCGCCGGTGCGCCGTTCTCGTGCGCGCTCACCGCCTCCAGCAGGCGGAAGGCGCGCTGCACGGAAGTGATGAGCGTAGGGCCGTCCTGAGCACGCATACGACCAGCGTGCGCCGGGCGCACGGCGCAGGCAAGGCACACACAGCCCGTCCCCAGCGGGGAATTTCCTTTCCGAGAAAGGAATAATTCGACCCTTTTGGGGAACCGCAGATTTGTCGACCGGCCGTGTTTGGACTGAATTTCCCCGGTCAGCCGTAGTAGTAGGTCGCACCGTCGAAGCAGTGAGGACGTGATCTTCCATGGCCAAGCACCAGAAGGCAAAGGCCAAGGCGGAGCAAGCCAAGGGAAAGACCAAGGAGGCCGCCGGGCGTGCTGTCGGCAACGAGGGTCTGACCGCCGAAGGCAAAATGGAGCAGGCGAAGGGCGACGCCCGCCAGGCCAAGGAAAAGACGAAGGACGTAACGAAGGACGTATTCCGGCACTGAGGATCACCCATTGCGCAGGGCCCGCCGCACGCTCTTGCGGCGGGCCCGCGTCTTTTCAGGCGAAGGAGAGAGAAATGTGCGGGGAGCACCGGCCGCACTCCACCGACGCGGCGACCGCCCCGGGCCGGCTGCGCTCGCCCGGACCGCGCAGTCCCGCCGAGGTGCGTGAGGCGGTCAGGCACGTGCTGGAAGGCGCACGACGATCCCGCGGGCATGACACCACAGGCGAAGACGACGCCGTGGGCGACGCCCTGCTCGTCGCCTCGGAACTCACCACGAACGCGATGCTGCACGGTGGTGGTGTCACCGAGTTCGAGGTGATGCTGGTCGACGGGGACATACACCTGTCGGTGAGCGACCACAGCCAGAAAGTCCCCATGCCGCCACGGCGCGTCGACGAACCGGGGGCCGGAGGGATCGCGGGCCATGGCTGGCCGATCGTCTGCCGCCTCGCCCGCGACATCATCATCTCGGACCTCCACGCCGGAGGTAAGCGCATCACGGCCGTCGTACCGCTCTCACCCCGGTAAGGACCACCGCGGGCGCGCCGACGGGATCGGTCACGGCACTGGTCGGGGTGAAGACCATCGACACCGGTCCGGGTGAAGACCACCGACGGCCGCCACTCCACTTCCCGAGTTCACGCCGTGAGGACCTGTCGGGATGCCCCTGCCGCGGAGGGTGCACCCCGCACGGCGAGGCGCACCGGGTACGTGGTCTTCGACGGATCCACCACTGGGTCCCCCAGCACGATCCGGCCCGCCGCATGCAGCGCGTCACACTCGTCGGTGGGCAGGGCCACATAGCAACCTCCCCGCCCTGTACCGGAACTGAGTGCCTGCCAGTAGCCGTACCGGCGACGCCCGTTGGCGTGCACGGTGAGGCAGACGGGGACGCGCTGCACGGTGATGAGCCGCAGAACCTCGGCACCGCCGGGGCCGAGGGGAGCGGGCGTTCCCGGGCGGAGCGTCGTCAGCGGGCTCCGGTCGGGGCTCGCGGCGCGGCGGCGGAGAGCGGGCGTCATGTGCAGGCGGCCTTTCGACGGACGGGTTCGATCGCGTACCGCCGGGAGCGGTGACGTTCTCGCTGCTCACCATTGTTCCGGAGGGCACTGACAACGCGGTCGGGACCGCTCCGGAACACTCCCCTGAACCCGTTGCCGAAGGGCGTCCGTGCGCGAGGGGCGCGACTGTCCGGCTCACGAAACGGACTGCTTGAACGTGAAACGGGCTGCTTGCACTGAAACGGACATGGACGGCCGGCCCTTCGCGGGCACGGCCCCCTGAAAATGCCCGTCCGGCGCGGCAGGGAGGCCAGGTGGCAAGATGGGACCGCGGATGAGGCGCGATGGCGCTTCAACAGATAAGCAGGTGGGCACATGTCCCATGAGCCCGGCGAGGTCTGGGAGCGGTTTGCGGTCGCCTTGGCGGAAATGGCGCGGGATCTGCTGGCACAGGACTCGGTCCAGGACACTTTGGACCGCATCGTGGAGCATGCGACGGTTCTGATCAACGGATGCGACGACGCCGGCATTCTCACCGTGCGGCGGGGTGAAGTGCACGCCCTGGCGGCGACGAGCGACGTGGTGCGCCGCGCGGACCGGATACAGCAGGATCTGAGGGAAGGCCCGTGCTTCGACGCCGTGACCGAGCGCCGGCAGGTCTACACCATCGAGGACTCGCGGCGGCCGCATGAGCGCTGGTCCCGCTTCGCCCCCGAGCTGAGGAAGCTGGGCATCGGGAGCGTGTTGGGTTTTCTCCTGTTCACCGAGGACGACGAGCTCGGTGCTCTCAACCTGTACTCCCACCGGCCGGACACCTTCGACGAGGCCGCTCGGCGTGCCGGCTGGATCCTCGCCTCGCACGCGGCCGTGGCCTTCTCCGCGTCTCGCACGCACCAGCAGCTCGGCCACGCCTTGGAGACCCGTCACGAGATCGGCGAGGCCATGGGCATCCTCATGGAGCGCCACGGTCTGAACGAGGACACGGCGTTCAAGGTGCTCAAGAAGGCGTCCCAGGACCACAACATCAAACTGCGCGAGATCGCCCGCCGCATCTGCGAAACCGGCGAGAAGCCCGGCTGACCGCTCCCGGGCACGGGACAACGACCGCGTTGCCGGTCACCGCCGCCCGAATCCAGCAGGTCGCCGTCACGACGAATCCCTCGGACCCTTGGACGGCCTCGAGCAGGAAGCCGTCGACTCCGGAGCGGAGGCGCGTGTGCGTAGGGGGACGGCTGGGGTCATCCGGCCGCTGGGCAGTCCGCGGCCGGATTCGGCGTTGGTGTACGGCCCGAGCCTGCTCCCAGCCGTCAGCTCTGCGGATTCCGGCGTCGGCCCGGTCTCCGCGGCATGGGCTGGGCTTCCCGGGAACCGGCGGTCACTTCCTCCGAGTCGAGTATCTGGTCGCCGTACACATCCTGTATCCAGGTGGTCTGGTAGACCGTGTCGAGGTAGCGCTCTCCGAGGTCCGGGGAGATGGACACAGCGGTGAGGCCAGGCGTTTCGTTCTGAGCCAACCAGTCCATCGCGCCGCTGACCACCGTTCCGGTGGAGCCGCCGAACAGGAAGCCGTGTCCGGCCAGACGGTGGCAGGCGCGGATGGTGTCGGCCTCCTCGACCCATATCACCTCATCCACGTAGGACTCGTCCAGCAGCGGCGGGCGCATGCTCATGCCCAGGCCGGGAATCAATCGACGGCCCGGCTCACCGCCGAAGGCCACCGAGCCGACGGTGTCCACCGCGATGATCCGCACGGGCCGGTGCCACTGGCGGAAGTAGCGCGCGCAGCCCATCAGGGTTCCGGTGGTGCCCGCCCCGACGAACAGCACGTCCAGCTGCGGGAACTGGAGGGCGATCTCCGGCGCCGTCTTGCGGTAGTGCGCCCGCCAGTTGCCCGGATTGGTGTACTGGCTGAGCCACACGTATCGGTCGTCGGAGGAACACAACTCGCGTACGTAGTCGATCCGCGCGCCGAGGAATCCGCCGTTGGCGTCCAGGTCGGCGATGACGTGCACCTCGCCGCCCAATGCCTCCATCAGCAATCTGGTCGACAGATTGCAACGGGAGTCCGTCACGCACAGAAACCGGTAACCCTTGCTCGCGGCAATCATGCTGAGCGCTACACCCAGGTTTCCGGACGAGGACTCGACCAGAATCGAATCCGGCATCAGGAGTCCGTCCCGCTCGGCGGCCTCCACCATCTCTACCGCGGCCTTCAGTTTGATCGAGCCCGCGAAGTTGAAGCCCTCGCACTTCAGGTAGAGGGAGCGCCCATAAATCGGCTGGAGGTCGACATAGAGTTGACTCTCGTTGAAGGCATGGGGATCGGAGATGACGGGCACGCTGGCCTCCTGATGCCAGGGCTGACGGACAGGGTGATCAGCCGTATCGGCGCAGTTCGTGGAAGAAGTCGTCGATGAGGCGGAGGTGTCCGGCCCTGGCCACTTCGTCGTAGACGTACTTGCCGACAGCGAGGTCGAGGACACCGAGTCCGAACGGCGAGAAGATCACAGGCCGGTCGGTCGGAAGAGTGATCCTTCCTGTCATGACATCGTTGAGGGTGCCGTCCAGGAAGCCGCGGTTGCCGACGAGTTGCTCGGCCAGGTGGGGAGAGGTGTCGGCTTTCAGACAGTGCTCGACGTCGTCGACGATGTTGGCCGAGCCGAGCAGGATGTCGGGGGCGAGATCGCGCAGCGACACATGCAGGACCACGGGATGGTGGGTGAACCACGCCGGGTCGGTGACGTGGGGCTTGCCTGCGATGGTGGCGAAGACCACCAGGTCGCTGGAGCGGATCAGGTCCTCGGCGCTGCCGTGGCTGACGACCTGGCCGGTGGTGCCGGCCTGCTGCAGATAGCCGCAGAAACCGGCGGCGCTGTCGGCGGACACGTCGTGCACACCGATGGTGTCGAAGGTCCAGCCGGTGCCGGCCAGGAAGGTGTGGATGTAGCGGGCGATCAGCCCCGTACCGAAGAATCCGATACGGGTGGGGCGGGGCCTGGTGCGGGTGAGCCAGTCCGCCGCCAGCGCAGCGGATGCGGCGGTTCTGGTGGCGCTGATGATGGAGCTTTCCAGACAGGCGAACGGATAGCCGGTGTCGTGGTCGTTGAGGATGAGGACCGCGGAGGCTCGGGGCAGGCCTGCTTCGACGTTGGCGGGGAAGCTGGAAACCCACTTCAGGCCGTCCACGCGTACCGGCCCGCCGATGGAGGCCGGCAGCGCGATGATCCGGGCTGTGGGGCGGTCGGTGAAGCGCAGGAAGTACGACGGGGGATTGACCGAGTCACCGGCGCCGTGCAGCCGGTAAGTGGCCTCGACCAGTTCCACGATCTGCTTCTCACGCCCGGCGAGCGCCTGCTGCACCTGGGCACCGGAGATCACCGCGAAGGACGGCGCCGAAGGCGGATGGGAGGCGGTGCCCCCGGCGGTGGCGGGGGACGTCACAGGGTTCATCGCTGACTTGCCTCCGGGGTCGGGCGGCCATCGGCCAGTCGCTGGGGCTCGGCCATGGCGACCAGCACCTGGCGCTCCCCTGTGTAGGCCTCTCTGCTGTGTGCGGTGCGAATGTTGTCGACCAGCATCACGTCACCGGCCTGCCAGGGCTCGCGTCGGGTGTGGTCCTCGTACGTGGTGTTGAGCAGCTGGACGATGTCCTCGCCGATCGGAGTGCCGTCTCCGAAACGGGTGTTGAACGGCAGTCCGTCTGCGCCGTAGACGTCCACCAGGTACTCGCGGACCTCCGAGGCAAGCGTCCACTCGTTGAGGAAGGCGATCTGGTTGAACCAGCAGCGCCGGCCGGTGAGAGGGTGCCGTACCACCGCGCTGCGGCGCTGCCGCGTGCGCAGGGACCCGTCGGGCTGCCAGGCGAAGTCGATGGCCTGGGCGCGGCAGTACTTCTCGATGGCAGCGTGGTCGTCGGTGCCGAACGACTCCGCCAAAGACGCCCCGATCTCGTCGTTGTAGCTGCGGGTGAGCAGCCAGCCCTCACGCTCGAACCGCTCACTCAGCGCGGCGGGCAGCGCCTGGAGCACTTCTTCCGCGTCGGCCACCGCGGTCGCCCCGCCTTGGCCGGGCGCGCCGAGACACGCGAAGAGCATCAGGCCGGGGACCTCCAGCAGGTAGCTCAGCTCATGGTGCATGCACATCGGCTGGTTGGTCGGCCAGGTGGTGGAGGAGTACAGCCCGGGGGCGTAGGTCTCCCGGGGGGCGAAAGCCTCCCTCTCCGTCATCAGAGAACCGGCCAGCTTCGTGAAGACCGCACCGACCTCGTCCGGCTCCCGCAGCCCCAGACCACGGACGAGAACCACTCCGTGCTCGGTGACCAGCGTCCGCAGCGCGTCGCGGTGCTCCGCCGCCCACCTGGACGCCTCGACAGGGGCGTCGACACGCAGGATCGGCGGCTTTCCCGATGGCATTTCCACCTCAAGCGTGGATGCCGGGGATGAGAACGACATCTCGTTTTCCTTTCGTTCGTCACCGGGGAGACTCAAGGACGTTCAGGAGGGGGCCGGCACTTCGACGGCGTTCAGTACGGCCTGCGCGGCTTCGGCCGGACGGGTGCGCAGGAAGTAGTGGCCGCCGTCGGCGAGCTCGCGCAGGTTCACCTGCTCGGCCAGGAGCCGCCAGTCCCGGTGGCGGTCGGGGAAGTCCTCCGTGTTCGGGTCGTCGGCGGCGACGACCACGGTGACCGGCGCGGAGAGCTTCACCGACGGCGGGGATTCCAGGACATCGGCGAAGTAGCGGTGGGCGGACACGCAGTCGTGCCGGTAGGCGGCCCCGACATGCTCGGCGTGCTGTGCGCTGATCTCACCGAGCTCGGTGTAGCCGCTGTCGGCGCTCAGCCTCGCGGCGATCTCGGCGCCGCTCTGCCTCGTCAGTTCGGTGATGGCGGCGCGCCGGTCGATGGCCGTGCCGAGCAGCTGCGCGCCGAGGAACACCCGCGGTACATCCACCCCGCGCTCCTGCAGCCTTCTCGCCGTTTCCACGGCGGGCGCGGCGCCCGAGGAGTGGCCCCACAGCATGACCCTGGTCAGGCCACGCCCGGTGATCTCAGCGATGACCTGCTCCACCACCTGCGCCATCGGCGCGAACGGCTCGTTACGGGCGGCGAGATCGTGACCGGGCAGTTCGACGGCGTAGACCGCCGGCCCGCTGCCCGCCAGGGCGCTCGCCATCGGCTGGAAGTTGACCGCGTTGCCGCCTGCGTAAGGGAAACACACCAGGGCGCACTCCGGCGCACCCTTCGCTTCCGACAGCGGTTGTAGCAGCTCTGCACGCTGCGTGGCTGTGCCGTCGAGGAGCGTGGCGAGGTCGGCGAGTTTCGGGTGACGGGTGATGTCCTTGAGGGACACCGCACGGTCCAGAGCGATGCTGAGTTTCACTGCCGACAGTGAGGTGCCGCCGGAGTCGAAGAAGTGGTCCTGCCGTCCGATCCGGTGCCGGGGGACGCCGAGCAGCTCGGCCCAGGCGGCTACCAGCTTCCGCTCGGTCGGGGTGCGCGGGGCGCGGTGATCGTCCCCGGCGACATCGTTTTCCATGCTCGGCGCGGTCTGTTCGGCCAGCGCGGTCAGGGCCTTTCTGTCGATCTTGCCGTTGGCGGTCAGCGGCAGGCTGGGCTGCCGGTGAAAGGCGGTCGGGACCATATAGGCGGGGAGTGTGGCGTCCAGCGCCTGACGCAGCGCCGCCGTCTCCTGGCACCGACCGGTGTAGAAGGCGATCAGGTGCCTGCTGTCGCCGGCAAGCTCGGCGACGACCACCGCGGCGTCCCGCACTCCGGGAACCCGCAGCAAGGTGTTCTCGATCTCACCGATTTCGATACGGAATCCGCGGATCTTGACCTGGTTGTCCCGGCGGCCGAGGAACTCCAGCTTGCCGTCGGGATGCCAGCGCCCCCAGTCGCCTCCCAGGTAGAGCCGCTCGCCCGGCCGGTACGGATCACCCAGGTACGCCGCCCGGGTTCGTTCGGGATCATTGACGTAGCCCCGGCCCACGCAGACCCCGGAGAAGGCGATCAGCCCGGGGGCGCCCAGCGGCACCAGCGACAGCTGCTCATCGACGACGTACACCTGCACGTTGTTGACCGGACGCCCCAACAGCACACGGTCCGGCACCTCGTCCATGACCTCGTGGTTGGTGTCGTCCGAAGTCTCGGTCAGCCCATAGGCGTTGACCAGTTTGATCCCCGGCTGAAGGGCGAACCAGCGCTGGACCAGTTCCCGCTTCAACGCCTCGCCGGTCACCGACACACATGCCAGGTCGGGCAGTTCGCGGGGATGCTGCTCCAGATAGGAGACCACCACCTCCAGATAGGAGGGCACGACCTGCACCACCGCGACCCGGCCGCGGACCAGCGTGTCGACGAATCGCTCCACGTCCACGATCACGTCCTGCTCGACCAGCAGTGTCCGCCCGTCCACGAGCAACGCGGCCACCAATTGCCACAGTGAGATGTCGAAGCACTGCGGTGCCGTCTGCGCCACCACCTGCCCCGGACCGATCTCCAAGTCATCGATCTTGGCGTACAGATGATTGAGCATGCCCGCGTGCTCGCACATCGCCCCCTTCGGTTCCCCGGTGGAGCCGGAAGTGAAGTACATGTACGCCAGCTGATCGGCCGTGACCTTCACCCCGACGTCACCGTCGGCGTGCTGCTGCGCATACGCCTCCTCGACCAGCAGCCTCTCGACGTCCGGCAGCGTGTCCAGGGCCCGGTCGAGGGCCTGCTTGCTGCCGGACTCGGTCAGTACCATCCGGCAGTCGGCTCGCGACAACGTCGCCGCGATACGGCCGGCCGGAAAATGCGGCTCGATCGGCAGATACACGCCTCCGGCCTTGAACACCGCCAACACCGCGGCCAGCCAGTCGAGATTGCGCTCGGTGACCACGCCCACCACGTGTTCCCGGCCCAGTCCGCGCGCCAGCAGCGCCCGCGCCAGCCGGTTGGCCCGCGCATTGAGCTCCCCGTACGTCCATGAGTGATCGCCGTGCACAGCCGCCACCGCCTCCGGATGCGCCCGCACGCGCTGCTCGAACAGCTCATGCGCCCGCCCTTCCGGCAGCTTCCGGCGTGGCCCGGCGAGCCCCTCGATCTGATAGCGCACTTCTTCGGGCGACAGCAGACCCTGCCGCGTGTGCTCGGCGTCCACGTCAGTCGCCATCGCGCCCAGCGCGGCCAGGTGATAGCCGCCGATCCGGGCCGCGCACTCGGCATCGAGCACGTCCGTGCGATACCGCGACAGCATCACCGGGCGCCCGTCCCGATCACACCAGCCCACCCTCAGCACGGCGCCGTCGACCAGCTCACCATCGGTTCCGACGGGGTCGAACACGAACTCGTACGACGGCTCTGTCGCCCCCAGCTCCCGTCGCAGCTCCTCCACCGGAAACTCCCGATGGGCCAGCAATTCCGCCTCGACGCCGCAAGCGCTCAGCACCAACTGGCGCCACGATCCGGGTGCGACGGACAGTCGGCACGGCAGCGGACCGTCCACCGGCGCGGCGACGTAGCCCGTCGTCACCTCCTGCTCGCCCGACAGCGCGGCCAGCACCTTGGCATGAGCGGCGAGCAGCACCGCGCTCACCGGCACGCCCAACTCCACCGCCAGCCCGCGCACCGCTTCGAACACATCGCCCGGTACCACCGTCTGGTGCACGGCCACACCCGCCACCGGCTCCCGCACCCACCGTGGCACGGGGGTGGAACCACCGGCGGCCAGCACACCGCTCCAGAAGTCTCGGTCCGCCTGCACGTGCGCTCCCATCGAATGGTTTTCCTCAACCCGCCGACGCCGCAGCGTCGTTCGTCGCGGACGTTCCTACTGCCGTGGCCGAGTCCATGCCGCGAGGTTGAGTCGCGGCATACGGAATCTCCGCGGCGGGGTTCCCGCCCCACCGTGCGTCCGGGGGGACTTCCTCACCTTTCATGAGGAAGGAATCGGTTTCCATCTCGGCTCTGTCACCCATCGTCACGCCGTAATGCACGTGCGCGCCGACCCCGAGGGTGCAACTGGCGCCGAGAACGCTGTAATCCGACTTGAAGGTGCCGTCCTCCTGCGAATGGCACTGGATTTTGCTCCCGCTATTGAGCGTGCAGTCATCACCAATGGTGGCGAGCGTCCGCTCCGTGATATAGCACCCGTCGTCGAACACCCTGCTGCCGATGCGTACCCCCAGCATTTTCCAGATCATGTTCTTGAAGGGGGTTCCGTTGAAAACGTTGAGGTATTCGTCCGGCACCTTCCAGACGCGCTCCTGGAGCCAGAAGATCGGGTCGTATATGGAGCACAACTGGGGACGCAGCGGGCGGAAGGAAGCGACGCAACGCTCCACCAGGACGTAGTAGATGGCGGTGAATCCGAGGGTGAGTGCCAGGAACGCGGCAATCACCACATGCTCGAGCGCACCGTACAGAGCGAGGGCCGCGAGGCCGAGCGCCGTGAGAGCGACGGTGTGAAGCCAGCGCAGGAGCAGGAAGAGGGCCATGGAGCGGAGGTTGTAGCGGTTCTTCGCGGCGAGATTGCGGCGCAGTTCGTCGCCGGTCCGGAGATGGTCGAACCGTGAGTCGCGCTCCACCGACCGGGGAATCTCGAAGGGCGGTGAGCCGAGCAGTCCGACCCCTTCGCGCATCTCACCGTCGAGGGGAACCAATACCTTCGTCGCGAGCAGGCAGTTGGCACCTGTCCTGGCTCCCGCGGGAAAGGCGATGTTGTTGCCCAGAAAGTTGTGCGGTCCGATGGATGCCCGGGATACTACGAAGGATGTGCTCGAGTAGTCCGCATTGATGATGGAGATCCCGTCGGCCACCATCGTTCCCGTGCCGACGGAGGCCAGAAACGGGGTCTCGTGCTGCAATTCCGTGCCGAAGTTCGACCCGGTCTGCTCGACCTGGGACAGGTCGTATCCGATGCGGCGAAGGTAAGGGACGATGTAGGAGCTGTCGCCGAGGAGCCAGGTGAAGAACTTCAGGTTCGTCATCCTGGATATCGTCCGGTGTGTTGCGTAGTGGAAGCCGTAGAGCGGATAGACCTTGTCGGGCTCGACGACCAGATTCAGCAGCCGTGGAACGACGAACACGACGGCGATGCCCACGACGACGGAGCCGAAGAACAGCAGGGCGGATACGGCCATCGTGTCGAGGAGGAACTCCAACGACATGACGTGGGCCGCCTCGCCCCTGAACCACTTGCCGAACGTCGGAACCTCGGTGACGAGCATGTACACACCGCCGACCGCCAGCGGCATGTACAGGAAGAACAGTTGAAGCAGGGTGAGCAGGCCGAAACCGAACCGGCGCGGCGCGCCGCACGGAGCTGGTGCGACCCTCACGTAATCGGTCTCCGTGGCTTGTGCCGGGGACCCGTGCCGGCGCTCGCCGTCCGGGATCGCTTGGCCTCGGTACAAGGCGGACGTGTGACCCAGCTGAGCACCGTCGCCCATCGACGTGTCGATGTCGAGGACGGTCTTCTCCCCTATGTACACGTCCCGGCCGAGCGTGACCCGTCCGGTCTGGATACGCCCGGCTTGCGCGCGGTAGCAGAGGAAGGACGAGTCCTTGCGGATCACCGTACCGGCGCCGATCGTGAGCAGGTCGGCGCAGACCGGGATGGAGGGGGAGAGGATCGTGACTCTCTTGCCGATCCGCGCGCCGAGCGCCCGGAGATACAGCACATACAACGGATTGCCGACGAAGAAGATCATGGGGTTGGCGTGGAGCAGCACCTTGACGATCCAGAAGCGCAGATAGGTCAGACCCCAGATCGGGAACTCACGGGGTTTCCAGCGTCCGATGAGGATCCATTTGGCCATGATCGGGAAAGCGCAGAGTGCGACGAATCCGATGCCGGCGAACAGGACCGCTCGCAGATAGATGCCGAGGACACCTGAGCCGGCGGCAACCCACTCATAGCCCTGAGCGGTGACAACGCCGGTGACGAAGGAATACCCAAGGAAGAACAGCAGTTGCATCGTGCCGCACAGGGCATAAGCCGGTGTACTCGCCGTTGTGATCGGTGTCGGCGACACCTTGGGCTCAGTTGCCGACGCCGGAAGCGATGAATCGACGGGGGCTGGAGAAGCCTCCGCGAGAGCCGCGGCCAGGCTTCGGATCGTGGGGTTCCGATAGATGTCCTTCATGGACACGGACGGAAGATCCGGTTGCTTCCTGATCCGTGCACAGAATTGAGCCATGACCAAGGAGTTGGCGCCCAGGTCTTCAAAGAAGTTACTTTCGGCCGCTATTCGTTCGGCGCACACAACTCCGGCAAGTACTTCGGAAAGTCTCCGCTCGGTGTCTGTCGTCGTCGGGTCGGCACTCCCACGCCCGGCGACCCAGGGCTCGTCCGGCCCGGGTATCAAGATGTCGGCAGACATCTCTTCCATTCGAGCTCCTAGATGAAAGGCCGACACCATTGGCCGGCGGCGGCCGGTCCGGTGTCGTCGCTGGGCAATGGCCGAACCGCCCAATCCGAAGGCTGTGTGACCTTGCGCTATTGCCTGATCACGAAGCCATCCGCTTCAGTCTGGATCGGCCATCGTCGGGTTGCCACTCGAAGGCGATCACGAGGACAAGACAGAAACGCCCGCCAGGCCGGTACTTCCGGGCTTCTCCCCACCGCTGGGGAGAGCGAGCACGTCACCCGAATGGGCCTTCGCTCCAGCAGGCGAGGCGTCGAATCAGCTCCGCAGCACGTCGGCTCGGCACTCGGGCAGTCCGATAGGTAGGGACAACGGCAGTCCGAGGGGTAGGTCCTGGGCCCGACGCGTCTCGACCCTTCGGCGACCGGGTCACCGCATTCGTCCACGGCTGTACCGCACTCGCCTGACGCGCTGCCCGCGCGAACATTGCGGCCGGCCGCCGGGGGCGGAAGATTGAGCTCATGACGATCCAGGGCATCGTCGAGCCGACCATCGCGTCGGGGGACGAGATCGGCGTGCACGTGGCGGCCCACGTCGATGGCGAACTCGCCATCGACATCGCCGCGGAGATCATCTATCGCGTCGCCGGCCGCCCCGTCGACGAATCCTCCGCGACAACGTCACCAGGGCGCTCGGCATCGAAGGCGACCACGCGTTGCTGTCCGGGACCGCCCTCTTCGCCGCCCCGTGTGGCCGGCGGAAGGTCCTGCCCCCGTCGGTGCGCAGGGGCGGTTGCCTTGTTCGCCGGGCTGTGGATCACCCGGCAATCCGGCCGTACCGATCGCCCCCCCCGTATGCCCGTACCTGGCGGCCCGTACCTCTGCCGCACGCCCTCGGCCGGGACCGCTGCGTCGCCCACCTCGGACCCCGTACGACCCACGCGAAGAAGGAGGCCCCAGGATGACCGCATCCCGTACCACCAATCGCGCCCGCCTCGGCCACAGACTCCGCTATGCCTCCCAGCACCCCGACCGCGTCGTGCCGTATCTGCGCCGGCTCGGCCGCGACTGGAGGCTGCGGCTCACTGCCCGCGACCATGTGGCCTACTACCGCGCGGTGATGAAGGCGGACACCGCCAAGAGCCCGTCGGCCGCGGTGGGGAGCGCGACCGAGGACCGGTGGCTCGCGCTCGGCGAGATGCAGTTCGACTATCTGCTGCGGCACGGGCTCGCCCCCGAAGACCGCATGCTGGAGATCGGTTGCGGCGGTCTTCGCGCAGGCTGGCGCTTTATCGAGCATCTGGACGTCGGGCACTACCACGGCATCGACATCTCCCCCGAGATCCTCCTCGCGGCGGGCGACACTCTCGCCGCACGCGGACTCCAGGCGAAACTCCCCCACCTCACCCTCGTCCGCGATCTGCGCCTCTCCGCCCTGCCCTCCGGGTATTTCACGGTGGTGCACGCGCACAGCGTGTTCTCGCACTCGCCGATCGAGGTCATCGACGAGTGCCTGCGCCACATCGCGCGGGTCATGGCCCCGGACGCGTTCTTCGACTTCACCTTCAACCGCACCACGGGGAAGGAACACCACGTTCTGCGCGAGGACTTCTACTACCGGGTCGAAACACTGACCGAGCTCGCTGCCTCTCACTCGCTCTCGGCCTGCCTCATGGAGGACTGGGAGCAGTTGCCCCACAAGCAGTCCAAGATCCGCGTCAGGCGCGGAGACGCCTCGGGCGCCCAGGAAGTCGGGACCGGTGAGCGCCTGCAACGATGACCGAACGGTTCGGTCCGAGCCGGGCGCGGGTCGGCATGACGATCACGGTTTGCGGTGTCCCGCGGGCGGGCGCAGGGTGAACACAGATGCAGGCCCACCGGGGCCGCACCCCGCCGGATCCGAGAGGACAGCGATCCTGATGAGCAAAGGCAAGGCCAAGACGACACAGCTGAAGGGCAGGCTCAAGGAAGCCCTCGGCAAGGCCACGGGCGACAAGTCCACGAAGCGGGAAGGCCGGGGCGAGAGGCTGAGCGGCCAGGCGCACGAGTTGGCGGAGAAGGCCGCCGAGCAGGTACGGAAGATGAGGAGGCACTGACCCTGGAGCCGTCGGGAGAGTCGTCACTGCTTCTGGGTGGCGGTCGCAGGTGATTGCGTGGCAGTTCCCGCGCCGCGACCATCGCCGTCCGCCGGATCGCGTCCAGTCCGCCGACGCCGCCGGCGTGCGGTCCGCGCACCACGGTGGGCTCGCGGCGCGCAAACGGCGCCGAACAGCGTGCCGACCTGCCGTCCGCTGGTGTGCCTCGCCGCGGAAAGTCCAGGACGCGCCCGGCGCATCCGCCAGGGCCGCACCGAGCCGGCCCGCGGTGAGCGACCGGGCGACCGGGCGACCGGGCGACCGGGCGACCGGGCGACCGGGCGACCGCGCCAGTGTGCCGCGCAGCAGCCGACCGTGGTGTGCGGCCGACGCGCGAGCACCTCAACGCGGTCCAGCTGACGCCCACCCGCCTCACTCCTGGATGCCGCGCAGCAGGTTGCGGATCAGGGCGTCGGCGAAGGCCGTGTCGAGCGCCTCGTCCGGCAGCAGGAGGCGGTGGTAGCAGGCGCCCCAGAGCTGGTCCACGACCACCTGGGGGTCGACATCGGTGCGGATCTGACCGACGCGCTGCGCTCGGGTGAGCCTGTCGACCGCGAGCCGGCGGCGCGGGTGGGTGTAGTGCGTCGCCAGGGCTGCGGCCAGGGCGGGGTCGGTTTGCGCCGCGCCGACGAGTTGGGCGATCACGGGTCCGGCGGGTGGTTCGGTGAGCAGGCCGACGAAGGCGTGGAGCTGGGCGGTGAGGTCGCGCTCGATGTCACCGCTGTCGGCGAACATGAGGGTGTCCTCGACGGCTGTGAAGTAGGCGTCGAAGGCCAGGGCCCCCGGCGAGGACCACCACTTGTACAACGTCATCTTGCTCGCCCCGGCGCGAGCGGCCACCTTCTCGAAGGTGATCTCGGCCAGTCCTGCCTCGAACAGCATCGCACCGGCGGCCTCCAGCACCGCCTGGCGCACCTGCGCAGCCGGCCGACGGCCGCGGCCGCGCCTGATGGGCACCTTCGGTTCCTCCATCTGCCCTCCCCTCTTTTCCTTCAGGCTTGCAGTATATGGACAATCGGTCTACATTTTTTTATGGACGGATGGTCCATAAATGACGGGAGACAACCCCATGGAAGGCACCACCGAAACCGCACCACGCGTCGCGATCGTCACCGGCGCCTCCGGAGGCATCGGCCGCGCCATCGCCGAACGCCTGGCCGCCGACGGCCTCTCCGTGGTCGTGCATTACGGCAGCGACCAGTCCCGCGCCAAGGAGGTCGTGGCCGCCATCGCGGCAGCCGGCGGGGTCGCGACCGCGATCGTCGGCGACGTCGCCGACGAACACCAGATGAAAGCGCTCTTCGCGACGACCGAGCAGCTGTACGGCGGTGTCGACGTGGTCGTGAACACGGCCGGCGTCATGCAGCTGGCACCGATCGCAGAGCTCGATCTTGCCGACTTCGACCGCATGCACCGCACCAACGTGCGCGGGACGTTCGTCGTGTCCCAACTCGCCGCCCGCGCCCTGCGCCCCGGCGGCGCACTGGTCAACTTCTCCACGTCCGTGACC
Source organism: Streptomyces sp. SD15 (assembly GCF_054462255.1). Lineage (NCBI taxonomy): Bacteria > Bacillati > Actinomycetota > Actinomycetes > Kitasatosporales > Streptomycetaceae > Streptomyces > Streptomyces sp. SD15. Next base: position 247,756 of record NZ_JBTLMO010000001.1, read on the forward strand.
CGGCTGCAGCAGCCCACCTACGGCGCCTACGCCGCCACCAAAGGCGCTGTCGAGGCGATGACGTTGATCCTGGCCCGCGAGCTGCACGGCCGCGATGTGACCGTGAACGCCGTTGCGCCCGGCCCGACTGCCACGCCGCTGTTTCTGGACGGCAAACCGCAAAAGGTCATCGACGGCATCGCGGCCCAGTCTCCGATGGAACGCCTCGGCACCCCGGCCGACATCGCCGAAGCCGTCGCGTTCCTGGCCGGGCCGGGCCGCTGGATCAACGGCCAGGTGCTCTACGCCAATGGCGGTATCGCCTGAACCCCGCACCATCGAACTGACCCCGACCGCGGCGGTTGACAGGACGAACATGTGAAGAACAGCGCGGGGCCGCGGGGCCGGTTGGGCGGGTACAGAAATTGTTTGGAACCCTCACGCGTTGATGCAGCCAGAGGGTACGGGATGCCGACGGTGTGCGAGCCGAGCCGAGCAGCACGAGCGACCCAGGCGACGGATATTGGAGGGGCCAAAATGGCAGCGCAGACACAGAGGGCCGTGCTGGCGGGCGGATGCTTCTGGGGAATGCAGGACTTGATCCGCCGGCAACCGGGCGTGACGGCGACCCGGGTCGGATACACCGGGGGTGACGTGCCGAACGCGACGTACCGTAATCACGGGACCCACGCGGAGGCCATTGAGATCCTTTTCGACCCCGAGAAGACCGACTTCCGCGCGATCTTGGAGCTCTTCTTCCAGATCCACGACCCGAGCACCAAGAACCGCCAGGGCAACGACATCGGTCTCAGCTACCGCTCGGCGATCTACTACGTGGATGACGAGCAGAAGCGGATCGCCGAGGACACCATCGCGGATGTGGACGCCTCCGGACTGTGGCCGGGCAAGGTCGTCACCGAGGTCGAGCCGGTCGGCCCCTTCTGGGAGGCCGAGCCCGAGCACCAGGACTACCTGGAGCGTTACCCCGACGGCTACACCTGCCACTTCCCGCGCCCGGGATGGCGGCTACCCGCCCGCGCGGAGGGCTGAGAGCCTCGCGTGGACGGGGTGGGCATCGGCGGTGAACTCCTCGCTGTGAACAGTGAGATCGACCGTGTGCATGGGCCGCACGGTAACCCGGCGGTCCGCCGCGACACGTCACTCCGCGGGAGGAGGCACCCCGGACGGTCCCGTCCGGGGGAATCAGTCGATCACGGCGGCCCGCCAGGTCGCCTCGTCCGCGTCCAGGAGCGCCGCGACGAGGGCGGGGTCCGGCAGCGGGCCGTGGTCGGCGGCGACCCTCAGGGCCGAGGCCGCGGTCAGATGGCCCAGCCGCAGGGCGCGGTCCACAGGCAGCTGCCGCAGCAGGCCGCTGAGGAATCCGGCAGCGAAGGCGTCGCCGGCGCCGACCGGTTCGGCAACGCGCACGGTCAGGGAGGGCACGCTGCGGGCAGTGGCCCCCACGAAGGCGGTGGCGGCGCGGTCCCCGTCCTTCACGACGAGGACGCGCGGGCCGGACAGCAGGTCCCGGACCCGTTCGGCGTCGGTGATGCCGTCCCCCCACAGGGCCTGGGCCTCGTCGAGGCCGACGAGGACGATGTCGGCCCGGTCCGCGAGCGGCCGCAACACGTCGGCGGCGGAGCGTCCGGCCCACAGCGCGGGGCGGTGGTTGACGTCGAAGCTGACGGGCCACGGGCGGTCGGGGCGCAGCGCGCGTTCGACGAGGGCGCGGCAGCCGGGCGACAGGGCGGGGGTGATGCCGCTGAGGTGGACGAGCGCGGCACCCGCCACCGCCGGGTCGTCGAGCACGTCGGGGGTGAGGGCCGAGGCGGCGGATCCGGCGCGGTGGTAGTGGACGCGGGTGCCGTGCGCGCCCGGGTCCTTGAGCAGCAGTCCGGTGGGCCGCTCGGGGTCGGTGCGGACGCCGCTGACGTCGACGCCGCCCGCGGCGATCCGGGCGCGGACGCGGCGGCCGAAGGGGTCGTCGCCGACCGCGGAGACCCAGCGGGCGGGGATGCCGTGGTCGGCGAGGTAGAGGGCGACGTTCGACTCGGCGCCCGCGATGTCGACGCGCAGCAGGTCGGCGCCGTCCAACGGCCCGAGGGGGTCGGGGGCGAGGGCGGCCATGGTCTCGCCGACGCAGACCACGGGGCCGGGGCGCAGTGGCCGGTGGGTGCTCATGGTGGGCTTCCTAGCGTGTGTCGGCGCGTTCCGCCGCCGGGGCCGGAACGGAGGGGACCGCCGGGCGGTACGGGGCGGTCGGGGCGCCGGGGACGTCCACCCGGACCGCGAAGACGGCACCGTCGAGGGGTCCCGGGGCGGCCAGGCCGATCTGCGCGCTGGTGACGAGGAGCGTACGGCCGTCGGGGCCGCCGAGGCAGAGTCCTGCGGGCTGCCCGGCGGGCAGGTCGACGATCCGGTCGAGGCTGCCGTCGGGGCGGTAGCGGTGGACCTGCCCGATGCCCCAGACGGCGGTCCACAAACAGCCCTCGATGTCGGTGGTCATGCCGTCGGGGCTGCCGGAGCCGAGGCTGACAAAGGGTTCGGGGGTGCCCGGGTCGCCGCTCACGGGGTCGACCGGGTAGCGGCGGATGACGCCCCGGGCGCTGTCGGCGAGGTACATGACGGTGCCGTCGGCGCTGAAGGCCGGGCCGTTGGGAATCGTGACGTCCCGCAGGACGCGGGTGACGCGGCCGTCGCGGTCCAGGCGGTAGAGGGAGCCCGCGTCCTCGGTGGCCTCGTACGCCATGCTGCCCGCCCAGAAACGGCCGTGCGGGTCGGCGACGCCGTCGTTCATCCGCATCGGCACGGGTGCGCCGTCCTCGGGGCCCGCGATCCAGTCGACGCGGCCCTCGGGGTCGATGCGGCAGATGCCGGTGCCCGCAGCCGCGATCCAGTGGCCGGGGCGCCCCTCCACCGGTGCCACGGCGCCAAGCGGGCAGGGCAGTTGGGTGATCGGGGCGAGCGGCGCGTCGGGCCCGTCGGGCACGGCGAGCAGCCGGCCGGTGAGGATGTCGGTCAGCACGGCGCGGCCGTCCGTCCAGCGGATGCCCTCGCCCAGTTCGAGCCGGTCGGTCCCCAGGACCGCGGGGGCGGTCACGGGCGGGCCTCCGGGCGGACGACGTCCAGGAAGGCGCGGGCGCGCTCGCGCAGGGCGGTGGGGTCGCCGCCCGCGGCGGCGTCGCCGATCAGGGGCGATCCGACGCCGACAGCCGTGGCTCCCTCACGCAGGTAGTCGGCGGCCGCCGCCGCGTCCACTCCCCCGACGGGCACGAAGGGCAGGTCCGGGAAGGGGCCGCGCAGGTCACGCAGATAGCCGGGGCCCCCGGCGCTGCCTGCCGGGAAGAGCTTGAGGGCGTCGACGCCGAGCCGCCGTGCCTGAAGGACGTCGGTGGGCGTCATCACTCCGGCGAGCACGGGGAGTCCGAGTTCCCGCCCGGTGGCGATGCCGTCGCTGACCCCCGGGGTGACGAGGAAGGCGGCCCCGGCCTTCTGGGCGGCCCGGGCGTCGTCGGAGCTGAGCACGGTTCCGGCGCCGAGCGTCGCGTCGGGGCCGAGCGCGGCGCGGGCCCGCGCGATGACGTCGAGCGCGTCGCGCCCGGAGAGGGAGACCTCGATGAGAGTGACGCCCTCCTCGGCGAGGGTGAGCACGGTGGTCAGTGCGGCGTCCGGGTCGCTGCCGCGGACGATGGCGAGCAGCCGGTGGGCGCGCAGCGCGGCGAGCAGGTTCATCCGACATTCCCTTCTGGTGATGGGGGTTCAGGGGCGGCGGGTCGCGGTGACGGTGAGCCGCCAGGCGACCTCTCCGGTCGGCGGCACGACGGCGGTGTCGCCGTCGTCCGCCGCGGCACGGTCGAAGACGCGGCCGAGCATCGGCTCGACGCCGATCGAGCGGTACGGCGCTCCCTGGGGGAAGCCGCCGAGGTTGCGCCACAGGGCGACCGCGACCGGCTGTCCGTCGGCCTCGACGGACAGGTGCAGCGTGTCGGCGCCGTCGTGCACGGACACCCGGGAGGTGAGGACGACCGCTCCGACGGCGCTCCCGTCGTCCGGGCCGAGCCGGTCCAGCGGTACGCCGTCGACGCTGGGCCAGTTACCGGCGACCCAGCGGTCGCCCTCGTCCGGGTAGAGCCGGGTCACCGCCGGTCCGACGATGCCGATCCGGGCGGCCGGGGAGAGGTCCAGCAGGGCGTGGGCGGCCCACACGAAGCGGTAGCCAGGCTCGGCGGCGAGCGTGTAGTCGACGACGACCGCGTCCCCTCGCTCGCCGATGCGTCGGGTCAGGCGGAAGTCGGGGCACTCCGCGACGTCTTCCTCCCCCGCCCTCCGCCAAGGCCGCGACCAGGTGTCCCCGTGGTCGGGCAGCCCGCGCACGGTGGGCACGCACTCCTCCAGCCCGCCGGCGTCGGCGAAGGGGTCTCCGGGCCGGACCACGCGGCGGCGGGGCTCGTCGCGGTGCCACAGCCACTCGCGGCCGCCCGCGGTCAGCGACGTCCAGCGTCCGCCGTGGTCCGGGTCGGTGGCGACGCGGACGGGCAGCCGCGTGGCGCTCACCATTCGGCGAAGGAGCCGTCGGTGTGCCGCCAGACGGGGTTGCGCCAGGCGTGGCCGGACCGGTCGGCGGCGCGAACCGCGTCCTCGTCGACGGCGATGCCGAGTCCGGGCAGTCCGGTGCGATGCGCCTGGCCGTCGACGAAGCGGAAGGGCTCGGTGTCGACCAGGTAGGACAGCAGGTCGGCGTCCTTGTTGTAGTGGATGCCCCGGCTCTGCTCCTGAATCAGGAAGTTGGGCGTCGCGAAGGCGACTTGGAGACTGGCGGCCAGCGCGATGGGACCGAGCGGGCAGTGCGGCGCCAGGTGGGCCCCGAAGGTCTCGGCGAGCGAGGCGATCCGGGTGACCTCCGATATCCCGCCGGCGTGCGACAGGTCCGGCTGGGCCACGGCGACGCCCGCGGTCAGCACCGGTAGGAAGTCGGCCCGCCCGTAGAGCCGTTCGCCGGTGGCCAGCGGCACGGACGAGGCGGCGACCAGCCCGGGCAACAGGTGTGCCTGCTCGGGCAGGACGGGTTCCTCGACGAACAGCGGGTGCAGCGGGGCTATCTCGTGGAGCACACGCCGCGCGTTGGCGGCGCTGAAGCGGCCGTGGAAGTCGACGGCGATGTCGCGGTGCGGGCCCAGGGCCTCGCGGGCGGCCGCCATGCGCTCGACGACGGCGGCCGTCTCGGCGGGGCTGCCGATCGGCGGGGTGCGCCCGGCGGCGTTCATCTTGACGGCGGTGAAGCCGGCCTCCACCTGGGCGGTGACCTCCTCCTTGAGCCGCTCGGGTTCGTCGCCGCCGACCCAGGCGTATACCCGGACGGTGTCGCGGACCGGGCCGCCGAGCAGGGTGTGCACCGGCACCCCGAGGGCGCGGCCCGCGATGTCCCACAGGGCCTGGTCGATGCCGGCGACGGCGCTGGAGAGGACCGGCCCGCCCCGGTAGAAGCCGCCCTTGCTGAGCACCTGCCAGTGGTCCTGGATGCGCAGCGGGTCCTGGCCCACCAGGTACTCCGCCAGCACCTCGACGGCTGACCGGACCACCTCGGCCCGGCCCTCCACCACCGGCTCGCCCCAGCCGACGACGCCGTCGTCGGTCTCGATGCGGCAGAACAGCCAACGGGGCGGGACGAGGAAGGTCTCGACGCGCGCGATCTTCACTGTGACTGGCCGTCCTTCTCCTCGGCGGAGCCGTCCGCGCCCTCGGGCGCGGACGGGCCGCTGAGCTTGTCGAGGTCGCGCGTCGCCTGGTCGAGCAGGGCGCGCATGGCGTGTTCCGCGGCGTCCGGGTCCCGGTCGCGCACGGCGTCGAGGACGGCTCGGTGGCTGGGGACCGGGTCCTCGCTGTGCGGGGCGCTGTGCACGAGCTGGTCGCGGTGGGCCAGGCCCGACTCGATGACCATTTCCATGCGTTCCAGCAGTTCGTTGTGGGTGGCCGCGAGCAGCGCCCGGTGGAAGGCGAGGTCGGCCTCGACGGCGTCGCTTGCGCTGCCCTCCTGGCCCATTGCGGTCAGTGCCGCCTCCAAGGCCTTGAGGTCGGCGTCGGTGTGGCGGGCCGCGGCCAGCCGCACGGCGGCGGGTTCGATGATGCCGCGGACCTCGCCGAGGTTGCGGAGCAGCGCGGGGTCGGCGCCGGTGCTGTTGCTCTCGGACAACTGCCAGCGCAGCACGTCGGCGTCGAGCAGGTTCCAGTCGGAGCGGGGCCGGACAAAGGTGCCGCGCTTCTGCCGGGCGTCGACCATGCCCTTGGCCGCGAGCACCTTGAGCGATTCGCGCAGGGCCGTCAGGCTGACGTCCAGTTCGCTCTGCAGGGCAGCCATGTCGAGCGTCGCTCCCTCGGGGATCTCGCCGCTGAGCACCCGGCGGGCGAGGGTCTCCACGGTCTGGCCGTGCACTCCGCGGCGTGCGTAGGGCGGCATGTGTTTGCCTTTCTTGCTGGTCGGTCGGTGGCTGGAGTGGTCGGTTCCCTCAGGCGGAGGCCTTGGTGACGCTCCAGCCGCCGTCCACGAGCAGGCTCGATCCGGTGATGTAGGAGGCTTCGTCGGCGGTGAGGAAGGCGACGGCGGCGGCGACCTCCTCGGGGGTGCCGAAGCGGCGGGCCGCGGTCTCGGTGATGCTGAGCTCGCGGTCGGCCTGCGGGACCCGGTCCCAGGCGGCGGTGAGAATCGGTCCCGGCAGCACGGCGTTGACGCGGACCTCGGGGCCGTACTCGACGGCGAGCTGGCCGCACAGCGACAGCAGCGCTCCCTTGCTCGCGGCGTACGCGGGGTGGCCGGGGATGCCCCGGTGGGCGTGGACGGAGGAAACCAGCACCACGGACCCTTGGTGCTCGCGCAGGTCGGGCAGTGTCGCCTTGACGCCCAGGAAGGCGCCGGTGAGGTTGACCGAGAGCTGCCGTTCCCAGGAGGCAAGGCTGGTCTCGTGGGCCGGTGCGACCGCCACCGTGTACGCGTTGCTGACCAGGACGCCCACGGGCCCGAAGCTGTGGGCGGCGGTGATCACCCGCTGCCAGTCGTCCTCGTTCGCGACGTCGGCAGCGACGAAGAGGGTCCGGGCCCCGTCCTTGCGCAGCCGCTCGGCGGTCTCCTCGCCGCGTTCGGCGGCGATGTCGACCAGGACGACGGCCGCACCCTCCGCGGCGAGGCGTGCCGCGGAGGCCGCGCCGATGCCCGACGCGGCGCCGGTGACAACGGCGACGCGGTTGCTGAAGCGGGCGGCTGCGTTCATGGGGTGGATCGTCTCCTGTTCGAGAGGGAGGTGGGGTGCAGATGTTCGAGATGCAGGTGGGGTGCAGATTCTTCCGCTGTCGTCACTGCCGGGCCAGGACGGTCAACTCCGCGTCGTGTCCGGCGGTCCAGGCGAACGGCAACCCGAAGTGGAGCAGGTGGGCGCCGCGGTAGCGGGTGCCGGTCGCGGTGTCGGTGTAGACGGCGTCCGGCCTCAGGCCGCGCAGCCGGAGCCGGGCGGCCCGGCCGGGCACCAGGGGCGCGCCGTCGAGCGGGCCGGTGTTCCAGGCCGTCACCACCAGGCGGGCACCGCCCGGTTCCTCGTACTGGATGCCGCAGGTCGGGTCGGCGGGGTTGCCGAGCAGGCTCACCTCGCCGTGGTGGACGATGTCGCGGATCTCCTTGTAGCGGGCGATCCACTCGGTGGCCTCGGCGCGCTGCTGCGGCGTCCAGTGGCGTATGTCGGCGCCGATGCCCAGGACTCCGGCGATGGAGTTGACGAACCGGAAGGCGAGGGAGCGGGGGCGCGGGTCGAAGACGCCGGGGGCGTCGGTGACCCAGGAGCTCATGGTGTGCGGGGCGTGCGCGTGGAGGTAGCCGTACTGGATGCGCAGCCGGTCCATGGGCGCGGTGTTGTCGCTGGGCCACACCACGTCGGTGCGGGCGAGGGTGGCGTGCTCGACGCGGGCACCGCCGCCGGCGCAGCCCTCGACGGTGACGTGCGGGTGGGCGGTGCGCAGGTGGTCCAGGACGCGCAGGTAGCCGGCGACGTGGGCGGCGTCGAGGTCCTGGAGCTCGGGGTCGGGGCCCGCGGGGTGGCCGGGGCGGCCGCGCTCGGTGGGCGGCCGGTTCATGTCCCACTTGAGGTAGCTGATGGCGTACGAGCCGAGCAGCCGGTCGAGGGTGCCGATGACGAAGTCCTGGACGTCCTCGCGGCCGAGGTCGAGGAGAAGCTGGTTGCGTACGAGCGTCGCGGGCCGGCCCTCGATCCGGTACACCCAGTCGGGGTGCTCGGCGTAGAGCCTGGAGCGGGGGCTGATGCCCTCGGGCTCCACCCAGAGGCCGAAGTCCATGCCGAGGGCGCGGACGTCCTCGACGAACCCGTCGAACCCGCCGGGGAATTCGGCCGGGTCCGGGTCCCAGTCGCCGAGGCCGCCGGTGTCGTCGGGGCGTCTGGTGAACCAGCCGTCGTCGACGACGAAGAGTTCGGCGCCCAGTTCCGCGGCCGTCTTGGCGAGCTCCAGCTGCCCGGCGGCGTCGACATCGAAGCCGGTCGCCTCCCACGAGTTGTAGAGGACCTTGCGGGGCCGGTCGATGCGCTCGCCGGTGAGGTGCCGCTCGTAGCGGTGCCACACGCGGGCCAGCCCGTCGAGCCCGTCCGGGCTGAAGGCGCAGGCCAGCCGGGGCGTGACGAGGGTGGCGCCAGGGGCGAGGCGGACCGCGCCCTCGTGGGGCACGCGGCCGGCGCGCACCCGTACGGCGCCGCCGGGCTCGGCGTCGGCGGTGATCCGCCAGTTGCCGGACCACTCCAGGGCGATACCGTAGGTGGGGGTGGCGCCCTCGGCGGGGGCGGCGGCGTCCTGGACGGCGAGCCAAGGGTGGTACGCGTGCCCGGCCGAGCCCTGCGTGCTCTCCATCTCGAAGCGCCCTCGCTCCAGTTCCACGTCCTTGAGCTGGAACTCCTGGGACCACTGGCCCGCCAGGTACGTCAGTCGCGCACCGCCCTGCACGGGTACGTTGACGGCGGCGGAGTCGAAGCGCTCCAGGCGTACCTCGTCCTCGCCGGTGCAGGTCAGCTCCGTCCAGCGCAGGACGACGTCGGTGCCGGGCACCGTCTCGTAGTGGAGGGTGGTGCGCAGGCCGAGGAGGTCGTCGGCGAACTCCAGGCGCAGCGCCCGGTCGCCGTCCTGCGTGGCGCCGGTGAACCGCCACCAGCTGCCACGGTCGCCGCCGGGGCGGGAGGCGATCAGGTCGGCGCCGGTGAACGGCCGCAGCCCGTACGGGATGTACTCGGCCGGGGCGGCGTCGGCGGGGATGATGAAGTGGGTGCGCCGCGACCAGTCCATGGGCGACGGCCCGTCCTCGACGCCGTGCGGCCCCCAGGCCGCGAGTTCGGCCCAGCGGCCGTCGCCGCCGAGGGTGACGGCGTAGGCGGTGGTGTCGGTGCGCAGCAGCCACCGGTCGTGCGGGGTCACTTGACGGCTCCGAGGTTCAGTCCGGCCACGAAGTAGCGCTGGAAGCGGAGGAAGACGGCCACCGTCGGGGCGGCGGCGATCACCGAGCCGGCCGCGATCACGTTCCACATGGACACGTACTGGCCCTGCAGCCCGATGAGGGAGGCGGTGATGGGCATCTGGGTGTCGGTGCGCAGCACCGTGATGGCCCACAGCAGGTCGTTGAAGATCCAGGTGAACGACAGCGCGGTCAGCGCGGCCAGCGCCGGGCGGGCCAGCGGCAGGATGATCCGCCAGTAGATCTGCCACGGGTTCGCGCCGTCGATCACGGCGGCCTGCTGGATCTCGCCGGGGATCGCCCGCATGAAGCCGTGCAGGACGAAGACGTAGAAGCCGACGCCGAAGCCGACATGCACGCCGATCAGGGCGTACAACTGGTCGTAGATGCCGAGCACTTCACTGAGCTTGGAGACCGGGATCAGCAGGATCTGCGGAGGCAGCAGGTTGCCACCGAGCATGAGCAGCAACAGGACGCGCCGGAAGGGCAGGTCGTAGCGGCTGAGCGCGAAGGCCGCCATGGAGGCGAGGCCGAGCGAGAGCAGCACGGTGGGGATGGTGACCAGCAAGCTGTTGATGAGGGCACGCTGCTGGCCGCCGTCCACCCACGCCTGGCGGAAGCTGTCGAAGGTGAACGAGTGCGGCCAGCTGCCGACGCCGTGCGCGGCGATGTCGTCGAACGTCCGGGTGCTCGTGACCAGCACGAGGACGATCGGCAGCAGCCACAGCACGGACAGCAGGCCCGCGGTGAGGTGGAAGCCGGTGGTGCGCAGGGCACGGCCGCTCAGGACAGGGCGGCGGGGCGCCGCGACCTTGGCGGGGCCGGCCCGGCCCGCCGGGCCCTCGGCGTCCTTGACATGCGCGGTCGCGTCAGTGGCGGTCATCAGTCGGCCTCCCGGAAGGCGCGCACGAGGTAGCTCGCGATGACGCCGAAGGCCAGCACGAAGATCACGACGGCGAGCGCGGAGCCGTATCCCAGACGCAGGGACTGGAACGCGGTGGAGTACATGTAGGTGCTCAGCAGTTCGGAGGAGTGGTAGGGGCCGCCGCGGGTGAGCGCCCACACCACGTCGAACGAGCGCAGCGAGTCGATGACGATCACCGACAGGACGACCGCGTTGACGCTGCTCAGCTGTGGCAGGGTGATGTGCCGGAACTGCTGCAGGCGGGTGGCGCCGTCGACCTTTGCCGCCTCGTACAACACGGGGTCGATGCCCTTGAGGCCGGCCAGGTACAGCACCATCACATAGCCGACCTGGCGCCACAGCGCGGGCACGATGACCGCGTAGAAGGCGGTGTCCTGGTCGGCGAGCCAGGCGTGCTTCCAACCGCCGAGGCCGATGCCCTCCAGCACGTTGTTGATCAGGCCGTCCGGCTGGTACATGGCCTGCCACACCAGCGCGGTCGCGACCAGTGAGAAGACCACCGGCAGGAAGAGCGCCGCCCGGTAGAACCCGATGCCGCGCCGCTCCTGCTGGAGCAGCAGCGCGGCACCGAGCCCGAGGGCGGCGGAGAGCCCGCCGAAGAGCAGCAGCCACAGCACCGTGTTGATCGCGGCGGTGCGGAAGACCGCGTCGTGCAGCATCTCGCTGAAGTTGCCGAGGCCGACGAACTCCGGGGCCCCCAGGCCGTCCCAGGAGGTCAGGGAGAGGTAGAAGCCCTGGAGGGCCGGCCAGAAGACCCAGAACGCCTCGGCGAGCAGCGGGACGAGGACGAAGGCCAGGACCACCGGGGGCACCCGCGTGGCCCTGGACCGTCGTGTGGAGCCGATCAGCGCCATTGTCACTGGCTCCAGATCTTCTGTGCGCTGCGCTGCCACGTGGTGAGGATGGAGCCGATCTCCTTGGGCTTGGCCAGGTAGTGCACCAGCGCGGTGTCGGCGGTCGGCTGGAGGGCGTCGCTGGAGTCCCGGTTGAAGAACTGGGTCAGATCGGCGGCGCTCTCGATGAGCTTGCGCCCCTTGAGGACCAGCGGGGTGCCGGCGTCCTTGGCGTCGGGGTGCGTGGGCAGCGTGGTGCCGGAGCCGCTCTTGAGGTAGAGCTCCTGCGACTCGGCGGTGGCCAGGTAGCGCAGCAGCTCCTTGACCCCGTCGGCGCGCTTGGTGCGGGCGCTGGCGAAGAAGCCGTCGGTGGGCGCCTCCTCGGCGACCGGCACCTTCGGGTCGATGATGGGGAACTGGAAGAAGTCCAGGTCGCCCAGGGCGTCCTTGGGGGCGGCGTCGGCGAAGAAGGTGCCGATGAGCATCATGCCGGTGCGGCCCTGGAGGAGGGAGGTGGTGGCGTCCTGGAAGGGGATGGCCGTGCCGTTGGGGTCGAAGTACGGGCGGGCCTCGTCCCACTTGTCGAAGACCTTGCGGACCTCGGGGGCGTCGAAGCGGTGCTTGCCCGCGAGGAGCTCGCGGTGGTACGCGGCGCCGTTGACGCGGATGTTGAGGTAGTCGAACCAGGCGGAGGCGACCCAGGGGGTGTCCCCGCCGGCGCCGAGGCCGATCGGGGCGACGCCCTTGCTCTTGAGCTTGTCGCACAGGTCGAGGAACTCGTCCCAGGTCTTGGGCTCCTTGACGCCCCACTTGGCGAAGTTCGATTTCCGGTAGAACATGCCCCACCAGTAGTAGCTGGTGGGCACGAAGACCTTCTTGCCGCTGGAGGCCGAGGTGCACAGCTTCTTCAGCGCGTCGGAGTAGCCGGAGAGCTCGGGCTTCTCCCATATGTCGTCGAGGTCGAGGAGCAGGTCCTTCTTGGCGTACGACTCGGCGACGGAGCCGGGGTACCAGCTGTAGACGTCCGGCGGGTTGGCCGAGGTGAGGTAGGTCGGCAGCTGGGTGCGGAAGGTCTCCGACGCGACGGTGTTGAGCTGCGCCTTGGCGTCGCCGCGCTTCTCGAAGGCGGCGACGATCGCCTGCATCGCGGTCTTGGCCTGCGGGGAGGAGAGGTTGGACTGCAGGGTCACCGGGCCGCCGGACTTTCCTCCGGAGGCGGACGGGCTCTGGGTGACGCAGCCGCTGAGCAGCGCGCCGGCGCCGACTGCGCCTGCTCCTACGAGGAGTCTGCGGCGGGTGGCGTTGAAGGCGGTCATCTGTGCACTCCCTTGTGCCCACGGAACGGAGCTGAGGCCCCCTGACGGCCCGGCTCTGAGTTCGGCAGGCACAGCCTGTCGCAGGGGTCCGAGCTTCGTCAAGATTAATTACTAATTTATTTATCGGAGGGTGTGCCTCCGGGCCGAACAAGGCCCGGAGGCACACCTGTTGGTGCCGGATGGTGCGGGGTGGTACGGGTTGACGCAGGTGAAACCAGGTGAAGCCAGATGAAACCAGGTGAAACCAGATGGAGCGGGGTGAGGCGGAGCGAGCGCGCGGAGCTCAGAGCTCGGTCTGGTGGACGCGGCCGTCCACTCCGCGGAAGGCGGCCAGCACGCCGCCGTCCAGCCAGACGATGTTGTAGCCGCTGTCGCGCAGCCCGCTGCTGACGAGATAGTCGGCGATCTTTCTGACCTGGTCCTCCGTCGGGGCGCCGAGCCCGTAGTAGGTGTTCCATCCCATGTACGGCGCAGGGGCGAGGCCGCTGTCGTAGTACTGCGGCGCACCCTGTTCGCCCGCGGCGTGTGCCGCCGGAACTGCCGACCCGACCAGCACCACGACACCGAGCGCCACCGCGGTCCGCCGCAGTCGCGCCATCCCTGCACTATGTGAAGCCACTGAAGTCTCCGGAGAGTTGGGGTGTTTGGGCACACCGCTCCGGTCGTGCGGGGCGTCGGTGCCACGGCGAAAACTGTGGCCGGACCCCTCGAGCCTGTCAATATTAATTGCTAATTAACTTAAAAATGCGATCTCACGGTGATGCAGGCATCGCCCGCCGGGTCGATCACGTCGCTGGACGCTCAATCGCTCGAATCGCTCGGGGCCGGTCGTCGGTTCGTGGACCGGCCGCAGGACCGCCGCGCTGCGCAGGGTGCAGTGAGGCCTGTACTCGTCGCAGAAGGATTCGAACTCGGCGAGCGCGTGGAGCAGGCGGGCCCGGACCCAGATGAGGGTGCGGTCGAGTAGTTCGCGCTCGTGCCGACAGGTCCACGCCCAGCGTTCCATGATCGAGTTCATGCGGGTGACGCGGACACCGGCGGTGACGACCTCGATTCAGGTGTCTGACGCTGGCGCCGGCGTCCTGGAGGTCCATGACCGTGTTCCTGGCGGCCCGGGTGACCCAGTACGCGGTGGAGTGGGCGGTCGCGCCGAGGATGCGGATGCGGCGGTTGGCGTGCTCAATGACGGCGAAAACGTGAACGGTCGCACGGCTCAGCGTGGTGGACTCCGGCACGGACACTCCTCGCCCTTCGGCGAAATGCCTCAGCAAAATCCTTCGGCGAACACGGAGGCCGGACCCGATCAGCCTCTCGTTCGGAGCCCCCTTCTCCGCGGTGTTGTCGGTGATCCGCGTCACCGCCTACGGCTCGGTGTGAGCTGTAGGCGGCCTGGCGGTCAAGCGGAGGTCTCGGCGGTGGCGGTCAGCACCGCGCGGCCCAGGATGTGGCGGGCCATGGTGAAGCCGAGGAAGACGGGCGTGCTGACTGCCTCGACGCCGAGAGCCAGGCGCACTCCGCCGACGGCCGGGGCCGGGTCGGCCAGGTCGTAGCGGTAGCCGTCCGGCACGGACTCGCCTGCCGCACGGCGGCCAGGGTGCCAGCCAGGTGGAGATGGAAGCGCTGCGGTGAGTATCCGGGCGGCGACCAAGTGGGGAAGTCGCGCCGTAGATCGCCGGACTGGTGCTGATGTGGCGGCGTCGGCAACGTCGTTGCTGATTCCCAAGCCGGTGGAGGCGGGTGCGGACTAACGCGATACGAGAGAATCGGAAGCGTTCGATGCCGACGCAGGCATCAGCGTGTGGATGATGACCTCCAACAGATCCGCCGCCCGCTGCCCTGTTGCCGGGTCCTCGAGAGCAGTAAGCAGCTCTTCCACGCGCGCGCGGATCATGGACTTCTCATCGGGCACGGCGTCCGCGCGATCGGCGCGCAAAGCACGGGTGAGTGTCTCGAAGGCGGACACCACTGCCTCGGCCTTCGCTGCGGGGTCCCCCGCAGCGAACTGCAGGTCGGCGTAGCGGTCGATCCACCACGCGAGGCCGAGCCTGTGGTCGAGCAGCCGCTCGCGGAGAATCTCCAACTGCTCCGTCATGACGGCCTCGTCAGCCCGCAGTCGCTCCACGGCCCGTCGACGCCCTCGAGCCGCCGCGGCCGTCTCCTCGGTGGTACTCAAAGCAGCCACCCCGGTCACCAGCAGTCTCGGATCGGTAGAAATCTCCCTCGACAGAGCGGAATTGACCGCGGCCTGAGCTGCGCCCACCGAGAAGATCTCGTACTGCCTCGCCACTGCCGCAGCCGCACTCCCCAAGAGGGTCTGGGCCACCGCATCACCGTGCAGCAACGGCCCGGTTCCGGCGACAGGCTTCCATTCGTACGTGAATCGAGCATCGAAGCACAGTCCGCGATCGGCGCTCTCGAGCCGGATGGGGAAGATCGCAGCGGACTTCCCCCACCTCAGCTCGTCGGCCCCGGACTTGAATCGACGGAACATCATCGCCTCCTCACGCCGCCTGTCCCGTGTCGGTGGCCGAACGGCGGGCAGCGGTCTCACGGACCACATCGACGAACCTCGCGCGCAGCCGCTTCCTGAAGACGCTTGCTCCACCGATGACCTTGTCGAGGTCGTCGCCGAGCGAGTCGGCTTCTTCTGTGAAGACCACGGCGACGATCTCCTCCACGGCCTCGGCGGGCAGCTCACCCTCATCGGCCGCGTCGCACCACGATCCCAGTACGTTCGCCGCTTCTCCCCGCGCCTCGGGACGCCGCCACACCGTACGCCAGCCCTGCTTCAACAGCTGCCGTACGACGCGGCCTTCAGGCCCCTCGGCCGTAAGCAGGGCGACCGTCGGATCCGCGGCACCGGCTGCGGTGTCCCGAACAAAGACCTTGAGGAATGCCTCCCGGCTGGGCGCCTCCAGGTCCAGGTCCTGCCCGGCCCCCCACGCAACCAGCGTCTGCAGCACGCGCGCCGACACCAACTCGTTCGTGAGCAGTTCCCGCAATGCCCCCTCGGCCTCCTGGCGTACCTGCGGATCGCGCGCCCGGTCCAGGACGTACCGGAGCCTCGTGAGCGCGATGCTCGTGTACTCCCGCCCCAGACGCCCACGGCACACGGCGACGACCGCGCGCTGCCGCTCAGGACGCGTCACCGCCTTGGCCCACGCGCTCAGTTCCTTGCGCACGGAAGAACCCAGCGACTGCTCGACCGACAGCCGGTCCAAGACGTCGACAGCCAGGTCGACATGGCGTGCCTTACCGGTGAGCAGCCAGTCGTGCGTGAGGTCGAGAACGGCACTGGGGCCTTCGGATTCCGCGATGTACGTAAGCGACTCGGCGAGGCGGCCAAGGCTCGCGTCCGCGATGCCGCCGGGCTTGCTGATCTCGCAGAGCCAGCGCGTCAGGATGGGCACCAACTGGGGCCGCTTGCGCCAGACATGCCGGAGCAACGCCCGGTCGATGCCGGGCCTGGGCTTACCGATGGACACCGTTCCGTCCATCGCGAAGTCCACGTCGGCCACGGCACACCGTTGGGTGTCATCGGCTCCGGCCAGCGGACCGCCTTTCCGGGCGGGCCAGTTGATACCGGAGTCGGCAAGCAGTGCGTCAGCAGCATCCAGCACGGTGCGTGCCGAGCTTCCGTCAAGGAAAGCGGCCGCGATCTGCAGGGCACGGTGCTCCGGTGCCTTCCCGTCACTGCTCCCGAACCATGCCGCGAGCCGCTCTTCCCAACCCAGGAAACGGTCACGAGCCTGTGCATCGTGGACGGAGGTGGCCTGCAGGATGATCTCCGCGAGGCGTACGCCTTCGACAGGCGGCTCGTCGCCGCTCAGAAGACCGGCGAACACACCAGAGGTGTCCTGCAGCCATGCCATACGACCGGCCTGATGTGCATCGTCACCGATCCGCCGCAGCGCGACCTTCCGCACATCGGGCCGTCCGACCCGCAACACCGTGACAGGGGCGGTCCGGCCACTCTCCTCACCCTTGTTCCAGACATGTTCGCCTACAACGACGACCAGCTTCGTGTCCTGCGCCGCCACCCGTCGTGCGTACTCGTCAAGCTGGTCGTGAAACCGTTCCCCGAGCGGCTCCTGCACCCCGGAGAGATTCAGGAGGTACCCCGTCTCCGGCTCGGACGGGAGCCGTGCGACGTCAGGCTCCTCCCAGTCCGGGAACAGCTCGAAGATCCGCTGCCCGGCAGGGAGCATGAGATCCAGCATGCGGAGTGCGGCGGTACGCCGCCCGGACGCTTCCCTTCCGAGCAGCACACGCACGCTGTTGGCCAGTGGGGCGGCCCCGGGGAAGGCATGCGCGGGTGCCTTGCCGTAGTGGACGGGCGGCTCCACGAAGAGGTGGCTGCCGAGCACGGCGCCCCGGTCGATCAGGTGCGGACGCAGGTGCGCAAGTTCCGCGACGTAGTTGGTGACCCGGATGTCGCCACCGGAGACGAGTACGTCGTGTCCCGCCTGGACGCCCTCCAAGTGAGGAGCGAATTCAGGCGTGGACTGCTGCTGCGGCTCGTCTGCGGAGCCTCCGAAGTCCTGATACAGGTTCTCGTCCATCACTTCTCCCCCGAGATGTGGGTGTTGTTGCCGCTCCAGATGAAGTCATGGCCGGCCTTGACGTTCCGGTACGTCAGATTGCTGTGCGCGCCCCCCTGCGAGGGAGCCGTCTTCAGCTCCTCGGTGAGGGCCTGAACTGCCTCCGCTGCCTCACGCGAACGCGCTGCAACGGCCCCGAAGATCTCCACGACGAGGCGTTCGAAGTCCGCCGCGACGACCGGGAACTCATCAGGACCTGCGGCGGCAACGGCCTGCTGGTAGGCGTCCAGCCGGGCAAGCACGCGGTCGCTTTCGTCGGGTGCATGCCGGCCGAGCAGGACACCGCACCGACTACGTGCGTACGTCCACACGTCGCCGACCATGGAGTTGATGACGGCCGAACCGACCAGCGCTGCGATCTCTGCGGACGTACTCATGTGTACCTCTTCCTCGTCGTCAGTCATGGGCGGGAACTGCGGATCGTTCAGGCCTGTGCGGCCGGGGCCAAGGTGGAGTGAGCTGAATCGAGCTCGCCCTACCAGCCGCGGATCTTGCGACCGTGCTCACTGTCGGGGTACAGGAGCGCATCGGCGACACGGCCGCCCGAGTCCTTCGCGCCACCGCCGAAGTTCAGCGTCCCCTGTGCGTTCGCGGAGGCGGCGACGCCGTCCCAGTAGGTGGCCTCGCGCTCCCAGCGCACCGAGTCGAGCAGCGCGAACAGGTCGTCTTCCGAGAGCGGCTGCCCGGAGGTGGCCCAGCCGGTGGCCTGGTGAGCGGCGATCCCGATGCCGGCGAGGACAGCGGGCGCGGAGACAGCCGTACGTGCGGCGAAGTGCGGATAGAGCCGGGAGACCACTGCTGACAGCAGCGGCAGGAGACGGCGCTCGGCGCTGTCGCTGCCCACACCGTCGGGCAGATCCTCGGCGTGCAGGGTGGCGGAGGACAGCCCGAGGCCACCGCGTCCGTGCAGCGCGGTGATGACGAGGACGCGCAGCGCGGAGAGCGTGACCAGCTCCGGATCGGTCTTGGTCAGCTGCCGCTTGCGCGCCTGCACCAGCTTCCCGAAGGGGACCACCTTCCCGTCGTGCTCGACCTTCACCGACTCGGCGATCCGGTGCGCGAGCTGGGTGCCGATGTCCCGCTGGTCCATGGACATGGCGAGGTTCTTCGCGACGGGTACGCCCTCGACGTTGCGGTCGTAGAAGATCTGCCGGGCGTCCTCGACGCCGAGCCCGAAGTACAGCTCGAAGGGCAGCCGTACGCTGCCGAGCGTCTCGTACGTCGTCGCGAATCGCTCGGGGTTGTCGTACAGCTCGTGCCAGGCAGCGACCTGCGTCTCCCCGTCGATGGCCACGACCGGTGAGCCCGGCAGCACCGTGATCGTGCGAATACCGCTACCGGCAATGAGCTCCTCGCTCACCGCACCGGGCTGCCCGTCGAGCCACAGCGTGATGGGCGGCGTCGACCAGGCCGCGCCATGTCCGCCGCTGACGCCGGCGGCGATGTAGGAGGCGTACGAGGTGACGTTGCGCCCCTTCTGCGTGGCCTTCAGCATGCGCTGCACCAGGCCGCGCACTTCAGCGTGGCGGCGCAGTGCGCCCGACGCGTACTTCAGGGCCCGTTTGTCCTCCTCGGCCTTGGGCGAGGGGACGAGCTGCAGCAGCGTGGGCAGCCCCATCGTGCCGATGACGGCGTCCGGGCGGAACGGGGTGACCGTGAGCTGGATTCCCTCGACGGTCGTGGTCGGCATGGTGATGGTCATGGCGGAGCCCTTCGGGACAGGTGGGATCGGCGACGAGCAGCTGCAGGGGAGATTGCGCTCACCAAGTCAGCCATCGAGAGACTGACAGCATCCGTTAGCACTGTCAACACGCTAACGTCTTTGCTGCGCCGTCGCCGCGTGTACTCTTGCCTCATGGAGGACGAAGGATCCACAACAGCGCCGGTCGTCACGGCAGCTCAGATCGCACGGCTCGCCGGTGTCACCCGCGCCGCCGTCGCCAATTGGCGAAGGCGACACGACGACTTCCCCGCGCCCGTCAGCGGCACGGCGGCAGGCCCTCTCTTCGCCCTGACCGAGATCGAGACCTGGCTGGCCGGACAGCGCAAGGGACGAGGGGTCTCGCAGGAGGTCGCCCTCTGGCAGGCCCTGCGCGCCGCGTACAGCGACGACATGGCAGCCGCCCTCGTGGAGGTTGGCACGCACCTGACTGGTGAAGGCGCGAAGACACTCCAGGAACCGATCAGCGAGGCCGTGGATCGCCTGGCTGCCGAGCGCACCGCACCGCAGCTGTTCGAGGACCTGCTCGCTCGCTTCCTCACCTCGGTCGGCCGCAGCGGCGCGCAGGCAGTCTCATCCCCTCGGCTTGTTCGCGCCTTCGCGCACTTCGCCGGCCAGCTCCCCGAAGCTAGTGGGTTGGTCTACGACCCGGCGTGTGGTGCCGGCTCGCTCCTGCTGTCGATGACCGGATCGGCCGCGACGGAGGTGGTCGGCCAGGAACTCAACCCTGGCCTGTTGCTGCTGGCCCAGCTACGGACCCGGCTAAAGGGCGGACCTGTAGCCCACTTGGAAGTCGGAGACTCGCTACGAGACGACCGGCATCCCGATCTGCGGGCCCAACTCGTCGTCTGCGAGCCACCTCTGGGACAGACCGACTGGGGCCGTGAAGAACTACTGCTCGACGCCCGCTGGGAGTTGGGCGCACCGCCCCGCGCGGAGGGCGACCTGGCCTGGCTCCAGCACTGCTACTTCCACACAGCGCCCGGAGGGCGCACGCTGATCGCGCTCGCACCGTCCGCTGCGTACCGCAAGAGTGGCCGCCGAATCCGTGCCGAGTTGGTACACCGCGGTGCTCTCACTTCGGTGGTCGCTCTACCTCCTGGCCTGGCAACAAGCCACAACTTGCCGCTCCTGCTGTGGGAGCTCCGGCGGCCGGCAACACCGGGCGAGGAAGCCCGGTCGGTACGGATGATCGACCTGACGGCGAACGACCCGGACGGCCCTCTGGACCCCTCACCGGACCAGATCGCGGATGTCCCGCTGATCGACCTCATCCGCGCGGAGGTGGACCTCACCCCCTCCGCGTATGTGACCGCAGCTCAGCCCGACTACCCCACGGAATACGCAAATCTCCGCGCGACGCTGGAGCAACAGCTGTGCGAGCTGGCCGAGTTGCTGCCTACGCTGCCGCCGGGACCAGGGGCAGGAGCGTTGGACGAGATCACCCCCGTGGGCGTGGGAGACCTGGTACAGGCAGGTCTGGTTCGCACGACGGAGGACGGCGAGGCCACCTCTGAGAGCGTTCAGCTCGACACGGACTATCTGCGGGGCTTCCTCCGCAGTGCGAGCAACACCCGCCGCAACACCTCCGCCACGGGCACCCACCGCAGCGACCTCCGCGGGGCCCAATTGCCTCAGATGGACATCGAACAGCAACGGCAGTATGGGGCAGCGTTCCGCGACTTGGGCGAGTTCGAGCGAAGGCTGAAGGAACTTGCCAGGATGGGCGATCAAGCGGCCAGCCTGGCGTACAACGGGCTGACCAACGGCGCCCTCGCGCCGGCGGCGGCCGCACACATTGCGACAACTGACAGTGCGACACGAGAAGGTGCCGAGTGAGCAACACCAACCAGGACCTTGCCGACTTCATCTGGTCGGTGGCCGACTTGCTGCGAGGCGACTACAAACGCTCGGAGTACGCCAAGGTCATCCTGCCGCTCACGGTGCTACGCCGTTTTGACTGCGTGATGGAGGAGAAGGGCACGCGGGAGGCGGTGCGGGCCCGTGCCGCAACATTCGCCGGCGAGAAGAAGGACGCGCTGCTACTCGGTATCTCCGGACTGCCCTTCTTCAACACGTCGGCGCAGAGCTTCGAAACCGTCGGCAGTGACGACAGGAACGTCTACGCAAATCTCAAGGACTACATCCGCGGTTTCTCGCCCGAGGTCACCGAGATCATCGACCGGTACGACTTCCACATCCAGATCGAGCGCCTCAACGACGCCGACCTGCTGTATCTAGTGGTCCAGGAGTTCGCGGCGATCGACCTCAGCCCGTCGACGGTCAGCAACCACGACATGGGATACGTCTTCGAGGAGCTGATCCGCAAGTTCGCGGATGCCTCCAACGAGACAGCCGGTGAGCACTTCACCCCGCGCGAGGTGGTCAAGCTGATGGTCGAGCTGCTGCTTGGCCCCGACGAGGAGCGCATCCGCAAACCCGGTGCGGTCATCGACATCCTGGACCCGGCCTGTGGCACGGGCGGCATGCTTGCCGCGGCCGAGGAACACATCAAGGAGCTCAAGCCAAACGCCCGGGTCAACCTGTTCGGCCAGGAACTCAACGCGGAGTCGTACGCGATCTGCCGCTCCGACATGCTGCTCAAGGGACATAAGGCCGAGAACATTCGGTTCGGCAACACCTTCACCCGCGACTGGCACGAGGATCGCCGCTTCAACTACATGCTGGCCAACCCCCCCTTCGGCGTGGAGTGGAAGAAGGCGGAGAAGGCCGTCCGCGAGGAACACGACGACCACGGCTTCGACGGCCGTTTCGGTGCAGGTCTGCCTCGCATCAACGACGGCTCGTTCCTCTTCCTCCAGCACATGCTGCACAAGATGCAGCCGCTGAAGAAGGACGAGAACGGCGAGGAGATCGGCGGCTCGCGCATC
Source organism: Streptomyces sp. SD15 (assembly GCF_054462255.1). NCBI lineage: Bacteria > Bacillati > Actinomycetota > Actinomycetes > Kitasatosporales > Streptomycetaceae > Streptomyces > Streptomyces sp. SD15. The sequence continues at coordinate 269,514 of NZ_JBTLMO010000001.1, forward strand.
GCCATCGTCTTCAACGGCTCCCCGCTCTTCACCGGCGGGGCAGGCTCGGGTGAGTCGGAGATCCGCCGCTGGATTCTCGACCACGACTACCTGGAGACCATCGTCGGCCTCCCCGACCAGCTCTTCTACAACACCGGTATCTCCACGTACTTCTGGATCCTCAGCAACCGCAAGCCCGCCCATCGCAAGGGCAAGGTCATCATGATCGACGCGCGCGGGGAGTGGGTGAAGCGGCGGAAGTCACTCGGCGAGAAGCGCAAGGAGATCTCCGAGGAGCAGATCGCCGGCATCTGCGCGATCTACCGCGACGCGGAGCAGATCGCGGCAGACGAGGACCACCCGCAGCACGCCAAGGTCAAGGTCCTCCGCAACGAGGAGTACGGCTACCAGCGCATCACCGTAGACCGCCCGCTGAAGCTTCGCTTCGAGATCACGGAAGACACGCTGACTGAGCTAGCAGCTTCCGCGGCGCTCCAGAAGGTCCTGGGCGACAAGAAGATGTCCGAGGAGGACGTCGCCAAGCGACAGGCAGAGTTCGTGGCGGCGCTGCGACCACTGGCCGGGCGGGTCTGGTCGACCAAGGCTGAAGCCCGCGACGCCTTGCACCAGGCAGTCGCGTCGGCTGGCCTTTTGTGGCCGTCGGGTGCCGCGTTCCAAAAGGCGCTGTGGGGCGCGGTGGGGGTACGCGACCCGCAGGGTGAGGTCCAATTCGCCAAGCCCAACCAGCCCGAGCCGGACCCGGACCTGCGCGACTCGGAGAACGTGCCGATGGGGCAGATCATCGACGACTACCTGGCAAAGGAAGTCAAGCCTCACGTCGACGATGCGTGGATCGCCGAGCTCAAGAACCCGAAGACGAAGCTGACCGAGCGCTACAAGGTGGGCTACGAGATCCCGTTCACCCGGCATTTCTATGTGTACGAGCCGCCGCGACCGTTGGCGGAAATCGACGCGGAGCTCAAGTCGCTTGAGGCGCAGATCCAGGAGCTGCTGGGCGAGGTGACGGGATGACCGACGTGGCCAACAATGAATTCGCACAACTCCCCCTCAGGCGCTTCATCAGAGACATCGTCGATGGCCCGTTTGGTAGTTCTTTGACGAGCAGCCACTATTCTGATGAGGGTGCTCGCGTAATTCGACTAGGCAACATCGGGGCTGCACATTTCAAGGATGGCGACGCCGCTTACATCCCTTTGGAATATTTCAAACATCTGCGGCAACATGAGGTGAGTCCTGGCGATCTGATCATTGCTGGCCTTGGGGATACAAACCATCCTGTCGGACGGGCGTGCGTAGCACCAGCCCATCTCGGCCTGGCAATCGTGAAAGCGGACTGTTTCCGCGCCCGGCTCGACGAAGATCGGCTCTCCCATCGATATGCGGCATGGGCGCTCAGCTCATCCTTCGTGTCCAGCCAGGTACAAACCCTGACTCGGGGATCCACCCGAGCACGAATCAACCTCGATGTGGCGCGCGAGATCCAGGTTCCAACCCCGTCACTGCTGGAACAGCGCCGCATCGCCGACTTCCTCGACGCCGAGACCGCCCGCATCGACCGGCTCGCTGAGTGGCGCGCTCGCCAAGTAGAGCTCCTTCGCACCTCCGAAAAGAGCGTCATCTCCGAATTGATCGAGAGTAATTCAGGGACCCCCACCCGCGTGAAGTATCTGTCAAATCAAATTACCAGCGGCCCCAGAGGGTGGGGGGATCTGGCGGTTGACTCTGGAAGCCTTTTCTTGCGAATCACTAATATTCCCCGGCATGGCATTGAGTTGGACCTACGCGACTCCCTCTACGTATCTGCCCCCGAAGGGCCGGAACGAGAACGTTCTCGCACTCAATTGAACGACGTTCTGGTTAGCATCACAGCAGATATCGGATCGGTCGCGCTCGTGGACGAACGGGCCATCGATGGGAACATCAGTCAGCACGTTGCACTCATCCGCCCTGTAGCCAGATACGCTCACGCCGCTTGGCTTGCGTACGCCATCAAGTGCGCCAGGTCGAATCAGAGGTTGCGCATGAGCAGCTACGGAGGAACTAAGGTAGGCCTCGGCCTGGGAGACGTCGCAAACTTGGTAATTAACGTTCCGGAATATTGCACGCAACAGGAAATCGCTGATCGAATTTCTCAGGAACTTGCTAATCGAAATCGCCTTCTCTCGGCGATGAAAAATCAACGCAAACTCCTGCTCGAGCGCCGCCAAGCGCTGATCACCGCCGCCGTCACCGGTCAGTTCGACGTCTCTACCGCCTCCGGCCGAGGAGTTGAGAGTCCATGAGCTCCGACAAGGCAAGCCGCTGGCTGATGACGAACACCAGGCCCGCCGTTCCCTTTGTGAACCGGCTGCGCGTGAGCGGGTTCCGTTCCATCGCTGGCTGCGATGTGACGTTCGGGCCGCTGACCGTGCTCATCGGGCGGAACGCCTCGGGGAAGTCGAACCTTCTGGATGCACTGCGCTTCCTGCGTGACTGCGTGGAGAGTCGCCCTCTCCACGCAGTCACAAACCGTGGAGGAACCGACGTCCTCTTCCACCACTCGTCGGACACCGGGACTTCCGAGACCCTGTCCATCGAGGTTCACCTCTCACTCCGCTCCTCTGACAGCGACCACCCTTCAGCCCACCCCGTGCACGCCACCTACGGATTCCGTCTGGCCCGGGACGCCGCCCGTATCCGTCAGCTCGTTGCCGTCGAGTCGGAGTGGCTACAGATCACCCGCCCCGACGCCGAGGCCGACACTCCTCGTGGGTTTCACCGGGAGGGCGACACCGTCACGGCCCTCGACGACGGCTCCACATCGGGCCCTGTCATGTCGACAGACCTATGGCTGGGCAACGCCGCCGTCACCGACGAGACATTCGCCGGTGTCCTCCACGCCCTCTCCTTCCTCACCCTCTACACTCCCGACCCCGCCCGGATCGCCGAACCACAGCGCCCCGCCCCCGGCGACGCCCTGCTCCCCGACGCATCAAACCTGGGTCAGATCCTGGGCGCCCTGGCTGCCACCCGCCCCGAGGTGAAGCAGCGCATCGACGACTACCTCTCGGCGATCGTGCCCGGCTCGCTCGGGATCGACGAGCGGCCCCTCGACGCCTACTCCTCCGTGCAGTTGAGGATGCGGGACGCCGACACCATCATCCGCTTCGGCGCGGACCAGCTCTCCTACGGCACCCTCCGCGCCGCCGGCCTGCTCGCCGCCCTCTTCCAGCCCGACGCGCTCGACGGCTGGACGTCCCTCGTGTGCGTCGACGAACCGGAGCTGGGGCTCCACCCCGCCGCCGCCGGAGTGATGTTCGACGCTCTCACTGAGGCAACCCAGCACGTGCAGGTCATCGTCGCCACCCAGAGCGGGGATCTACTGGACCGGGACGAGTTCGATCCGGACTGGGTGCGCACGGTCGCGGTCGTCGACGGGGCGACTGTGATCGGACCGATCAGCGACGTCGCCCGCCGCGTACTGGACAAAGGCCTGGACACGATCGGCGGCCTGATGCGCGGAGACCAGCTGGCACCCGGCGAGGTAGAGCCGTGACCCACTCCGCGCCACCACCGGTGATCGCCTCAGTCGTCGAGGGCGACGGTGAGATCCAGGCCTTACCGAAGCTGCTGCACCGGATTGCGGGAGACCTGAACATCTGGCGCATCAGCACACCACGCCCCGCCCGCGTGCCCCGCAGCCAGCTCGTCAAGGCCGGCGGCATCGAGAACGCCGTACTGAAGCAGGCTGAATTCGTACGCGGCTATGCGGGTGGTGTCCTCGTCCTCCTCGACGCTGATGACGACTGCCCGGCAACCCTGGGGCCGACGCTGCTCGCCCGCGCACAGGACGCATGCCATGACATCCCCGTCGCCGTCGTACTGCCTTCACGCGAGTACGAGTCACGGTTCCTCGCGGCGGCCGATTCCCTCGCCGGGGTCCGCGACTTCCCCACCTCCATGACCGCCCCTGCGCAGCCCGACACCACCCCGCAGGACGCCAACAAAGGGTGGCTGACACACCAGCGCGGCAAACACCGCCCATACAGCCCCACCGCGGACCAGGCGCCACTCACCAGCGCCATGGACCTCACTCTGGCGCGTGCCAACTCCCCGTCCTTCGACAAGCTCTGCCGTGACGCCCACTACCTCATGACCGGAAAGCGAGGAGCCTGATCACCATGACCCGCGTCGACACCGAGGAAGCCTTCGAGAACGCCGTCGAGGACGGACTCCGTGCCCACGGTTGGGAGCCGGGCCTGTCCAACGAGTACAACCATGACCTCGGCATCGATACAGGCGAGTTGGCAACCTTCCTCGGCGCATCGCAGAACGACGCCTGGTTGCGTCTCCAAGCGGAGTACGGAGAGGGCGAGACCGCCTCCATCCAGCGGTTCGCCAAGCGCGTGGCTCAGCAGATCGACGCCCGCGGCGTGCTCGACGTGCTCCGACGCGGCGTGAACGACCGGAACGTGAAGATCCGGCTTGCGTACTTCCGGCCCGCACACACGCTCGCCGTCGACGCCCTGGCCGAGTACGACACCAACCGGCTCACCTACATCCGGCAGTTTCACTACTCGGCGAAGACGCCCGCCAAGTCGGTCGATGTGGCTCTGTTCGTGAACGGAATCCCCACCGCCTCCATCGAGCTGAAGAATCACTTCACCGAGCAGAGCGTCGAGGACGCCATTCGGCAGTACCGCACCGACCGCGACCCGAAGGAACTCTTCTTCGCAAAGCGTGCCCTCGTTCACTTCGCGGTGGACCCGACCCTGGCCTTCCTCACCACTCGCCTGGCCGGAAAGAAGACCCGCTTCCTTCCGTACAACACCGGCTCCGGCGGCCCTGGTGTCACCGGCGGTGCGGGCAACCCACCGCTCACGGAAGACGCGGATGACGGCACATACCCCGTCTCCTACCTCTGGGAGGAGGTGTGGGACCGCCACAACTGGCTTGAGCTGCTTGAACGTTACCTACATGTCGAGGACGAGCAGGCGAAGGCCGGCAAGTCCCCCACGTACCGACCCGGCCGGGTCCACACCCAACCGTTGATCTTCCCCCGCTACCACCAGTGGCATGCCGTACGGCAGCTCACCACACATGCACGCCAGAACGGCGCCGGCGAGAACTACCTCGTCCAGCACTCCGCGGGGTCAGGTAAGTCCAACACCATCGCCTGGCTCGCGCACCGGCTGTCCTCTCTGCACACCCCCGAGGATCCGGCGCAGCTCGGCAAGGCCGTCCGGGAAAAGGGAATGGCCCCCAACCAGCCGGTCTTCGACAAAGTCATCGTCATCACCGACCGGCGGGTCCTGGACAAACAACTCCAGGACACCATCTACCAGTTCACCCACACTCCCGGCGTGGTCGTCCGTATCGACGAGGACTCCTCCCAGCTTGCCGGAGCCCTGGCCGGTTCCACCGCGCGGATCGTCATCACCACCCTGCAGAAGTTCCCGTTCATTCTGAAGAAGGTCGGCGGGCTCGGCAGCCTCCGCTACGCCGTGATCATCGACGAGGCGCACTCCTCGCAGGGCGGAGACGGCTCGGCAGCACTGAAGAAGGCCCTGGGTTCCAACGCCGTGGACGCGGACGGCGACCCGTTGACGGCAGAAGCCCTGGCCCGCGGGCAGCAGCCGAACATGTCGTTCTTCGCGTTCACCGCCACCCCCAAGCCCAAGACGCTCGAACTCTTCGGCACGAAGGACCCCGTCACCGAGGAGCCGGGGCCCTTCCACGTGTACTCGATGCACCAGGCCATCGACGAGGGCTTCATCCTCAACGTGCTGGACACCTACATCACGTACGGCACCTACTTCAAACTGCACAACGACGCGGCCGAGCAGGTCGAGCAGCAGGTCGATCCGCGAAAAGCGCGCTCCAAACTGGTGCGTGCGGCGCTGTTGTCCGAGGCGTCGATGGCCCAGCGCGCGAAGATCATGGTGGATCACTTCCGCTCGCACAGCGCGGGCAAGCTCGGCGGTCGGGCCAAGGCCATGGTCGTCACCCCGAGCCGGGAGCACGCGATCCGACTCTACCTGGCGATTCGTAAATACGTGGACGAGCGAGGGGCCACAGACTGCGGTGCGATGGTTGCCTTCTCCGGGGCACTGACAGTGGACCAGGTCGAATACACCGAGTCCAAACTCAACGGCTTCCCCGAGAAGGAGCTTCCGGGCCGCTTCGGCTACGTACGCGCCGATGACTCAAACCCGCCGACCGTCCCGAAGCCCGAGTACCGCATTCTCGTCGTCGCGGAGAAGTACCAGACGGGCTTCGACCAGCCGCTTCTGACGACGATGTACGTGGACAAGCCACTCGCGAACGTCGCCGCCGTACAGACTCTCTCCCGGCTCAACCGCACGCACCCGCTGAAGTCCCAGGAGGACCTGTTCGTCCTGGACTTCGCCAACAAGTGGGAGGTGGTCCGGGACGCCTTCCAGGACTACTACGAAACGACGCGGACCGAGCCCACCGACCCCAACCTTCTGTTTGACCGTCAGGACGAGGTCATGGGCTACCAGCTTCTCGTCGAAGCCGAGATGGACGCGCTGGTGAAGGCGTACTTCGAGGCCTTCGACGACGGGCGCGCCTCCGAGGACCAGGTCAAGAAGGCTCATGCACTGCTCTACCGCTACACAGCCCCTGCCGTGGACCGTTTTAACGGTCTCATGGCTCAGGAGCCCGAGAAGGCCAGGGAGTTCCGGCGAGCCCTGGAATCGTACGTCAAGGCGTACGGCTGGCTGTCGCACATCATCGGCTTCGAGAACCTCGAGCTCGAACGGCTCTTCCAGTACGGGCGGTTCCTGCTGCGCAGGCTTCCGCGCCCCGACGGCACCGCGGCCGCCGACATAGGGGAGACGGTGCCCAGCCACATGCGGGTCAAGCAGACCGGAGCCCCCGAGCTGAAACTGGAGGTGGCGGGGACCCAGGTTCTGCCAGGACTGGTCGCTCAGGCAGCCGGAGCGGCAGCGGAGATCGAGGAGAAGTCGCTCGCCGAGGTCATCGAATCCATCAACGACGAACTGGGCGCAGACCTGTCCACCGCCGACCAGATCCTTCTCGGCCAGCTGGTCGTGACGATCGCCGAGGACACCGACATGCAGGAAGTGGCTCTGGCTCAGGACGAGGAGACCTACGGCCGTGAACTCGCCAAGGACATGGACGAGTTCGTCATCAAGCAGGCCCAGTCCAACGACGCGCTGATGGTCCGCTACTTCGACGACGAAAAAGTGAACCGCCTCTTCCGGCGGGTCGCGACAGCCCAGTCGTACAACTTGATCCGACGTCCTGCACGCCGTGAGGCCGATCGGCAGGCAACCGCCGAACGGGCAGCGGAGTTGAAGAACCGCGGATCAAAGCGCACCGGTCCCGCCACGCCGTAATCTGCACTGACGACTGTCACAAGGGAGAGGGATGCGGCATGGGGGACGACGTGGCGCCGGCCCAGGATGCGAGCGAGCAGACGCGAACACTCGCCGGCCGGTACCGGCTGCACGCACCTATCGGCGCGGGTGGCATGGGCGAGGTCTGGCACGCCTACGACGTGAGCCTGGACCGGCGCGTCGCCGTCAAGATGATGCTCGACGAGCAGCCGACCGCATACGCCGTCCGGAACGCCGCCCACCGTGAAGCCCTTGAGGTCCGGCGCCAGCGCTTCCTGCGCGAGGTACGGACCACCGCCGGGCTCCATGAGCACCCTGGCATCCCCGCGGTCTACGACACGGGATACGACGAGGCCAGTGGGCGGCTGTATGTGGTGATGCAGCTCTTGAAGGGGCGCGAGGTCCAGACGCTCGTCGATGAGACGGACTACGACTACGACCCTCTGCCCCTCCCCTGGGCCGCGGCCATCGGTGCACAGATCGCCTCCGCCTTGGACGAGGTTCACCGCCACGACGTCGTACACCGCGACATCAAGCCGGCCAACCTGATGCTCACCCCTGGTGGAGTGGTCAAGGTCCTCGACTTCGGTGTCGCCGCCTTGCTCGGATCGGGGTCGAACCCCCACCTGACCCAGGCCGGAATGACCGTCGGCACGCCCGCCTACATGTCTCCAGAACAGAGCCTGGCCAACGCGGTCGGCCCGGCCGCCGACATATACGCACTCGCCTGTGTGATCTACCAACTCCTCACCGGAACAACACCGTTCACCGAGTCCGGCGGTAAATCTCTCCCCTGGCACCACGTGCACACTCCGCCTCCTGCGATCAGTGCGCTGCGGCCCGATGTGCCCGATGGCATAGAGCGCCTGCTGCTCGGCATGCTCCACAAGGATTCCGAACTCCGGATGTCGGCGGCTACGGTCTACGAGACCTTGCTGCCGTTGGCGGCTCAAGGCGCTCCGGTCGGTACGTCGCCTCTGATCACCGCCGACGGGCTCGAACTCGACCCGTGCACCCCCTTCACCAGGCCGTTCGGCGGGACCGTGCGGCGCGGGAACCCACAGGCAAGGGCATACACGCCGACAGCACAGGACACTCCGGCGGTCGTGGAGCCCGGCAGGCTTCCCCTGAGCGAGACAGAGGCGGACGAGGCGACCGACCGCGCTTCGGAACTCGTGAACCAGAAGCAGTTCACACAAGCCGCAGACGTGCTGACTGCCGCACTGGCCAGGGCCGTCGACGAAGCCCTCGTGGACGATCTGACGTTGTCCCTCGCGCATGTGAAATTCCTCGCCGGTGCGCACAGTGAGGCTCTCCAACTCTTCCAGCAAGCTGCGAAAGGTCTCGCCCGGCGGCTCAGCGCCGACGACGTCGAGGTGCGGCGATGCCTCTACTACGCAGCCGAGTGCCGTATGGAGCTCGGTGAGACCACTGCCGCCGTCGCCGCCTTCGGTGACTATGTGCAGCACGCCCCGGACGAGGACGACGAAGACGCGGTCGATCGTCATCTGGAGGCACTCGCCCAGATCATGCGTTTGGAGGCGGGGGCGGAGCGGTTCGCGCAGGCCCGGGCCGCCGCGATCACCCTCCGGAGTGCGACGCAGCGCTACCGAGGGCTGCACGCACCGGAGTTGGCCGACATCGACGGATTCATCGAGCGGCTGCGACGCTTCGAGTAGGGACCGAGGAGGGGCTCGACGTGCGACCCCTCCCTCTGGCGTCTGCGGACGTTCAGTGCCCCCTCGCGTAGGCGACGAACGCGGACCAGGTAGTGGGTTCGACGGCCAGTTGGGGACTCTGCTCGATCTTCGAGTCCCGGACATGGACGGCGCTCGTCGAGGCGGCCACTTCGACGCAGTTGTCGCCGGACGTGCCGCTGTAACTGCTCTTGAACCAGGCCAGTTCGGTGGTGCTCATAACTCTCCTCGCATCCGCTCCAGCAGGTCCACGGTGGCCTCGCGGCCGAGGGCCTGAGCACGCATCTTTCCATAGCGCTGGAGCAGGGCGCTGACGTCTTTCGGCTCCCCGATCAGGCTGCTGTACTGCTGCCCTTCGGAGTAGCCGAGCCACTGATGGTCCGATGTCTCGGCGAGATACATGGGGCCGTCGAGACCAGCATGGTCCTCACTCCGCGTCGGCATGAGCTGGATCTCCACATTGCGCAGCCTCCCGGTCTCCAGGAGATGCTCGACGAGGATCCGCGTCACCTCCCGTCCGCCGGTCCGGCGCTCCAGGAGGGACTGCTCGACGATGAAGCTGAAGGCCGTGTTGGGCCGCTCGGCGAGCAGCCGCTGTCGTTCCAAGCGGGCCGCCACCTGTTGCTCGACCTGCTCCTCAGTGAGTGGTGGCAGTCGACCATTGAAGATGGCCCTGATGTACGCCTCCGGCTGGAGCATCCCCGGCACCAGCCGGCACTCGTACGCGTACAGGCTGATCGCCTCCTCCTCGATCGCCGCCCACTGCCGGAACCAGGAGGCCAGCCCCGCCCGCCGCGTCAGAAATCGAGCGGCAGCCCTCAACACCCCATCAGCGACCAGCACTTCCTCGCCACGGTCGATCAGTTCCTTCGGCGGGAAGCGGCGGCCCTGCTCGATCGAGCCGACGAAGTGGGCCGAATACCGCACCCTGAGCGCATACTCCTCCTGGGTCAGCCCAGCCTTGTCCCGCATCGCCTTGTGGACCGACCCGAAGGTCTTCAACGCATCCGACGTCTCCGGTTCCACACTGCTGTCCGCCACGCCCGCCACCTCCCGTGCACCACTGCAGCCCCGTCCAACTCACCCATCGTCACGGTGCGTTACCCGTACTGTCCATAGCGCGGACTCGTACAGCGCCGACCGTACGAGTGTCACCACTGGTCATCCGCGCTCCACCACCCGGACTGTGGACGGCATGCAGGCCCAACCACCCGTCACCGTACGTGTGTTCACCCAACGGCTCAGCTCCACCAGCAAAGGCGCCCGCCTGGCCCGTCTCCTCACACTCCAGCAGCTCGATGTTTGGTTTGGGGCATCCCCTACTGCTGCGACGTCTCGGACGCCGCAGCCCTGGTCGTGGCGGAACTCGCCGCGAATGCCGTCCGCCACGGCCACCTCCCCGGACGCGACTTCGAGCTGACGCTCGTCCTCGACACTTCGACGCTTCGAGTCGAGATCGCAGACGCCCGCGCCGAACGCCTGCCCCGCACAGGACCGGAACTCCCGGGAGGCGAAACGGGCCGCGGCCTTCTCCTGCTCTCGGCCCTCACCATCCAATGGGGTACGGAGCCCCGTCCTTACGTCGGCAAAACAGTCTGGGCCGAACTCGACACCAGTGCCCGCACGACGATGTGACCGCCTCGGCGGATGTCAGTCCTCGTCGTTCTGACTGTCGAGCCACTCGGTGGCAAGTTCGTACAGATTCCGTTTACCGTCAGCAGTCCAGCGCGCCGGCGCCTGTACCGACGTTGGGGCCTCGTCCCAACGGGCAAGTTCCCAGATACGAAGAACCAACTTGTTGGCGGAGTACAACTGGCCGTCATAGGCCCAGAGCAGCGGCTTGCTACGGTCGTTCTGCCAGGTTGCCTGCGTCCTGCGGGGGTCGGCCGCAAGCCATTCCTTCACGGCGCGAGCCTCGGGAACATTTCCGGGGATGTAGGTCAGCGGCGTGCTGTCCGCGAGGAGCCCCGCATTGATCAACGTTGGCACAGTGTCGGGACGCCGCGCCCTCCGATTCTGCTGCGCGGGCGGCTGGTAGTTCGCGGGAAGCTCCGGCACAGGGCGGCCACTGCGAACATCCGGCAGAACCAGGCGTGCAAGATCCCGACACTTGGTCTCGTTGGTGAAAGTGCTCGTGAGGAAGGAGGTGGGGCCGAACTTCACATCGACATGGTGAATCAGCCACGAGAGCACGGACTCCGCCAGGCCGGGCACCACGGCGAGTGCCGCGTCCAGGTCGTAAGCCGGTTCGTCGATGTCATCCACGTCGAGAAGCTGGAATACAAGGTGGGCGATCAGCAGATCACCGCGCTGAGTCGTATCGGCCGCCCGCCCGTGCGTCCGCTTGCGCAGTGCGTCCAGCTCCTCGCCCACGGCCCGGTGGATGCGTACGCTGCGCCATATCCGAAAGGCGCTCGGAACCTCACCGAACAGCCGGGGATAGGCCCCGCTTCGACCTCGCTCCCACAACAGATCCGTGTCCCGCTTGGCCCGCACGGTGAGCTCGGGAGTCCGATGGGCACAGGCCAGGGCGATCGCCGCATGGACCACGGAGCATCCGGATTCCGGTGCGGGATCGGCCTCCCCTCGTTTGAAGACGTACAGCTTCTGAAGGGAAAGGTCGAAGTCCTCCCGGATCAGAGCCTGGGCGTCATCCAGCGCTACGAAATCCCGCTGGGACACGTCGTTCTGGGTATTCGTGGTCTCCGTGATGCGAGCCGCGTACTGCCCCCGCTCGGATCCGAGCGAAATGACGCGGACGGTGACATCGGCGTCGTCAACGGTCTCGGGAGTCCGCTCCCTCGCCTTGTGGATCTCTGTCACCGTCTGTGCTCCGTTGACGACGCTGGCACGTGTCAGTCGCAGCTCAACCGTTTCGTCGGGGCGTCGCCTCCCCGGCCAAGTGGGCTCGATCTCGTCACACAGGATGGTGATGCCGTTGTTGAAGTACCAGAAGTTGTCCGGCTCTTCGCTGAGGGTGGTCTGGATACCGGAGTTGATACGGGTGAGCCCAAGGGACTTACGGATGTTCTCGTCATAGAGACGATCCCCATGCTCCTCGTACCACTGCGCGACGTCAGCCGCCGCGACCGATCCTTGGTAGGCCACAAACGGCATGTCCCTCTTGATCCACTGCGGCATACGCACAGTGATGCCGACCGGTTCCGGAGCCCGGTCGTTCTTCAGCTGCTGGAGCAGCTCGCCAGCCCCCATGAGCCGATAGTCCAGCATGGGACCGAGGCCGAAATGATCATCGGCCGCTCGACGTAGGATCGCTTCGGTATCCGCATGAAGCGGGTCGTTGCCGACGACGGCAATCACCAAGGTGATCTTGAGCCGGGTATCAGCGAACGCTGAGTCCAGTCGGGCGGTAAAGGGCGCGAGCTTGTCGTTGAACAGATCGAACCGGCGCTGCTCCAGCAGGCTCAGCCCGTCGATGAAGGCACGTGCCGCATGGGTGTCGAAGCCGGCCGTACCCGAGTCCTTCCACTTCGCCTGCACGAGCCAGACCTGCGCGCCATCGGATACGGCTACGGCGTCTATGCCGTTGTCCCGACTACCGTCGATCACGGCTTCCGCACACGCCTTGTGATCCCACCCGGTCACCCGGCGAATGGCAGTCGCAGCCACCGCGCGCGAAAGGAACGCCCGGTCCCGCTCCGCCTCGGAATTACGTTGCAGATCGCCCTCATCGATCAGCCCCCGATGCCCCCGGATCAGGGCCTCACGGATCTGATGCAGCTCCAGCGCCGTCGCCCTGATCGGTCCTCGCCCCGTACCGCCCACTGTCTCCCCGCAAACGCTTGTGCACCCCTGATGATCCAGCGTCGCCAAGCGTATCTGGGCAGATACGACACCTCCCGGCAAACGACGGAAGGGCCTGTGCGCAGACCAAGAAACCAAAGAGCCCCACGATCCCGAAGGGTCGTAGGGCTACTGCTGGTGGTGTCCGAGGGGGGACTTGAACCCCCACGCCCGATAAAGGGCACTAGCACCTCAAGCTAGCGCGTCTGCCATTCCGCCACCCGGACTAGGTGTCTGCCGCCCGGCCGGGGGTGTTCCCCGCGGCGACATGGACAACAATACCAAGGTTTCGGAGTGCCTTTCACCTGCATATCCAGGTCGCGAGAGCGGCTGAGCATGGCGGGGCGAAGGGTATCCGGAGACTCACCAAAGGTGACTGAACGACTACCAAATGCTGCCGCGGTCGGCCCGCGGGCCACGCGCCCCATGCCAACCAGCGCACCCCCGGCCCGTCAGGCATCTCATCGGACAACCGCCCGACGATCAGCCCAGCAGCTCGCGAGCCCGGAGTCCGTCAGACCGGCAGCCCGCCGGTGCCCAAGCCCCAGCACCCTGCCACTGGGCGAGCAGGAGTACGAGACGACGGTGGGCGACGCCACAACGCGGGCACCGCCCAGCCTCGCCTCACGGAACGAGCTGATACTCCGGGAAGTTGCCCGGCAGCCGCTCCCCCGCCGGCCCCTGCGTGACGGCGCGCACCAGTAGCTCGCCGCCGACGAAGGCGCCGCGCCAGGACGCGCCGAGCCCGCCGAAGAGCTCGTCGCGGTCCCCGCGGGAGCGGGGTTTGCCGTGGCCGATCTTGAAGGCACGGATCTGCGGCGCCAGTCGGGCGTACGTCGATTCGTCGTCCGTGGACAGGGTGGCGACGAGCGCGCCGTTCGACGCGTTCATCGCGGCGAGCAGCTCCGCCTCGGTGTCGACCAGGACGATGGTGTCGACCGGGCCGAAGGGCTCCGCGTGGTGCAGCGGTGAGGACGGCGGCGGGTTGAGGAGCGTGACCGGTTGGACGTACGCCGCCGTGTCCTGGCCGGACAGGAAGCGCGCGTCGGACAGCTTGCCGCGGTGCAGCGGGACGGCGCCGCGGTCGATGGCCTCGGCGACCTGGTCGTGCAGCTCCTTCGCCTTGGCCGCGTTGATCACGGGTCCGAAGTCCAGTACGGGGTACGGGTCTTCGGGCTGTTCGACCGCGAGCGGGTGGCCGACCCGCAGGGTGCGGACGGCCGGGAGGTACGCGGCGAGGAACTCGTCGAACAGTGTGCGCTGGACGACGAAGCGCGGGTACGCGGTGCAGCGCTGTTTGCCGTAGTCGAAGAGCTTCGGGATGACGGCCGTCAGCGCGTCCCAGTCCGTGTAGTTCCAGATGCCCCAGGTGTTGAGTCCCTCCTGTTCGAGTACGTGCCGCTTGCCGAGGTCGGCGACGGCGGTGGCCACCGCGGCGCCCGTGTCACGGCCGCCGACGAAGGAGACACAGCCGATCTCGGGCGCACGGACGAGTGCCTCCGACAGCTCGCCTCCGCTGCCGCTGACGAGGGTGACGGGAATCCCCTCACGGGCGGCGAGCGCGCAGGCCAGGGTGAGACAGGAGACGCCGCCGTCGGTCGGGGTCTTGGCGATGACCGCGTTGCCCGCCAATGCCTGTACCAGCATGGCGTGAACGAGCACGCTCATCGGGTAGTTCCAGCTCGCGATGTTGGACACGGGTCCGTCCAGCGGGGCGCGGCCCTCGACCATGGACTCGATCCCGTCGACGTACCAGCGCACGCCGTCGATCGCCCGGTCCACGTCGGCCTGGGCGAGCCGCCAGGGCTTGCCGATCTCCCAGACCAGGAGGAGGGCGAGGAGTTCGCGGTGCTCGGTCAGGGCGTCGAGCGTCGCCGCGACGCGCGCGCGGCGTTCGGCCGGCGGAACGTGGCGCCAGGCGCGGTGCTGGTCGAGCGAGGCACGTACGGCTTGCTGGGCGGTGGCGCCGTTCAGCCGGGGCGGGCCCGCGATGGGACTGCCGTCGACGGGGCTGGTGGCGGGCAGTGCCCGGCCGTCCGCCTGCCAGCCGGCGCGCCAGAGGTTGAGGACGCGGTCGTCCTGGAACGCCTCGGGCGCGACGGCGAGGCAGCGCTGCCAGGCGTCGGCCCAGGACGTACCGGACTTCACGACGAAGTGGGGGTGGAGGGTGGATGCCATTCGAATGTCTCCGCTCTCGGTGCACGGTCGGGGGCGGGAGGTGCTGGCTCCTGGCGAGCTGCATGGTGCACGACGCATGGTGCATCGCCCGCACGAGCAGTGGTCGCGTTCGTACGGAGGACGACGTCGCGTCCCCAGGGGAGAAGGTAGTGAGGTGGCTGTGCAGGTGTCAGTCACCTCACGTCAACTATGAGTGACGTCCTGTCTCACCCACGGCTGATCTCATGCTCCCCTTCCAGCCGGGCCAGCACCAACCGAGCCGTCTCCGTCGGTGTGCCGCCCACCCGCACCCCGGCCGCCTCCAGGGCCTCCTTCTTCGCCTGCGCGGTGCCCGACGAGCCGGAGACGATCGCGCCCGCGTGCCCCATCGTCTTGCCCTCGGGCGCCGTGAACCCGGCGATGTACCCGACGACGGGCTTGGTGACGTGCTCACGGATGTACGCGGCCGCCCGTTCCTCCGCGTCCCCGCCGATCTCCCCGATGAGGACGATGAGCTCGGTGTCGGGGTCGTCCTGGAAGGCGGCCAGGCAGTCGATGTGCGTGGTGCCGACGACGGGGTCGCCGCCGATTCCCACACACGTCGAGAAGCCGATGTCGCGGAGTTCGTACATGAGCTGGTAGGTCAGCGTGCCCGACTTGGACACCAGGCCGATGCGTCCTGGTTTGGTGATGTCGGCGGGGATGATGCCCGCGTTCGACTGGCCCGGGGTGATCAGGCCGGGGCAGTTGGGGCCGATGATGCGGGTGCCCTGGGTGGCGGCGTACGCGTGGAAGGCGATGGAGTCGTGAACGGGGATGCCCTCGGTGATCACCACGGCGAGGCCGATTCCCGCGTCGGCGGCCTCGATCACGGCGGCCTTGGCGAACGCGGGCGGCACGAAGACGACGGACACGTCGGCGCCGGTCGCCTCCATCCCCGCGCGCACCGAGCCGAAGACGGGTACGGCCCGGTCGTCGAAGTCGACGGTCTGCCCCGCCTTGCGCGGGTTGACCCCGCCGACGACGTCCGTGCCGGCCGCGAGCATCCGCCGCGTGTGCTTCATACCCTCGGCACCGGTCATGCCCTGGACGAGGATCTTGCTCTCCTTGCTGAGAAAGATGGCCATGTCCCGCTCCTTCAGCCGACGTTGGCGAGTTCGGCGGCGCGGCGCGCGGCGCCGTCCATGGTGGTGGCCTGCTGGACCAGGGGGTGCGCGCGGCCGTCGAGGATGGCGCGTCCGCGGACGGCGTTGTTGCCGTCGAGGCGGACCACGAGCGGCTTGGTCACCTGGACGGTGTCCAGGGCTTGCACGATGCCGTCGGCGACCGCGTCGCAGGCCGTGATGCCGCCGAAGACGTTCACGAAGACCGATTTCACGGCCGGGTCGGAGAGGATCACCGACAGCCCGTCGGCCATGATCCGGGCGGAGGCTCCACCGCCGATGTCGAGGAAGTTGGCGGGGCGGGCGCCGCAGCCGGCGACCACGTCGAGCGTCGACATGACCAGGCCCGCGCCGTTGCCGATGATGCCGACCTCTCCGTCCAGTTTGACGTAGTTGAGGCCCTTCGCGGCGGCCGCCGCCTCCAGCGGGTGGTCGTCGTGCGGGGAGTCCTGTTCGCCCCATCGGGCCTGCCTGAAGCGGGCGTTGTCGTCGAGGGTGACTTTGCCGTCGAGGGCGAGAATCTGCCCCCGGCCGGTGCGCACGAGTGGGTTCACCTCGACGAGCACCGCGTCCTCGCGGGTCAGCACCTCCCAGAGGCGTACCAGGACGTCGACGGTCTGCGGGGGCAGTCCGGCGGCCTCGGCGATCTTCGTCGCCTTGGCCGAGGTGACGCCCTCGGCGGGGTCTATGGGGATGCGCGCCACGGCTTCCGGCCTGGTCGCGGCCACCTCCTCGATCTCCATGCCCCCTTCGGCGGATGCGATCGCGAGGAAGCGGCCCGCAGCACGGTCGAGGACGTAACCGACGTAGAACTCGCTTTCGATGTCGACCGGTTGGGCCAGCATCACCTTGCGGACCGTGTGGCCCTTGATGTCCATGCCGAGGATCTGGCGTGCCGTGAGTTCGGTGGCGGCGGGGTCGGCGGCGAGCTTCACACCGCCTGCCTTGCCGCGCCCACCGGTCTTCACCTGTGCCTTGACGACGACGCGGCCGCCGAGCCTGCGGGCGATGTCGCGCGCCTCCTTGGGCGAGTCCGTGACCTCTGCCCTCGGCACCAAGATGCCGTATTCCTCGAAGAGTTCCCTTGCCTGGTGCTCGTACAGGTCCATCACTGGCTCCTGACTGAAAGTGCCGCACGCCCCCTGGACACCACCCACCGGATGCGGGATAACAAGCTTCATACAGTATTCGTCGACTGTATGCAATGTACCGCGAGAGCGTTCCAAACCCCTACGAAGGGACAGGACTTCGCCATGCCCGACGACAACAGCCAGGACTTCATCTCCGGTGGGCATCTGGTCGCCAAGGCACTCAAAGCGGAAGGTGTGGAGGTCATCTACACCTTGTGCGGCGGCCACATCATCGATATCTACGACGGCTGCGTCGACGAAGGCATAGAGGTCGTCGACGTCCGTCACGAGCAGGTCGCCGCCCACGCCGCCGACGGCTACGCACGCATCACCGGCAAACCCGGCTGCGCCGTCGTGACGGCGGGTCCCGGTACGACCGACGCCGTGACCGGCGTCGCGAACGCCTTCCGCGCCGAGTCCCCGATGCTGCTCATCGGCGGCCAAGGAGCACACACCCAGCACAAGATGGGGTCCCTCCAGGACCTCCCGCACGTCGACATGATGACGCCGATCACCAAGTTCGCGGCGACCGTGCCGGACACGGCGCGCGCCGCCGACATGGTGTCCATGGCCTTCCGGGAGTGCTACCACGGCGCGCCCGGCCCCTCCTTCCTGGAGATCCCGCGCGATGTCCTGGACGCCAAGGTCCCGGTCGACAAGGCCCGGATCCCGGCCGCCGGCCAGTACCGGGCCTCGACCCGCTCGGCCGGTGACCCCGAGGCGATCGAGAAGCTCGCGGACCTTCTCGTGCATGCCGAGAAGCCCGCGATCCTGCTGGGCAGCCAGGTCTGGACGACCCGGGGCACCGAGTCCGCGATCGATCTCGTACGCACCCTCAACATCCCCGCCTACATGAACGGCGCGGGGCGCGGCACACTGCCGCCCGGGGACCCGCACCACTTCCAGCTCTCCCGCCGGTACGCCTTCTCCCACGCCGACGTCATCGTCATCGTCGGTACGCCCTTCGACTTCCGCATGGGCTACGGCAAGCGGCTCTCGCCGGACGCGACCGTCGTGCAGATCGACCTCGACTACCGGACCGTCGGCAAGAACCGGGACATCGACCTGGGAATCGTCGGCGACGCCGGACTGATCCTCAAGTCGGTGACCGAGGCGGCCTCCGGGCACGCTTTTAATGGATACAGCAATGGAGGCGCGTCGAAGCGCAAGGAGTGGCTCGACGAGCTGCGGGCCGCCGAGCAGACCGCCCTCGAGAAGCGGCTGCCCAGCCTGAAGTCGGACGCCTCGCCGATCCACCCGTACCGCCTGGTGAGCGAGATCAACGACTTCCTCACCGAGGACTCCATCTACATCGGCGACGGCGGCGACATCGTCACCTTCTCCGGGCAGGTCGTGCAGCCCAAGTCACCCGGGCACTGGATGGACCCGGGCCCGCTCGGCACGCTCGGCGTCGGCGTCCCCTTCGTCCTCGCCGCCAAGCAGGCGCGGCCCGACAAGGAGGTCGTCGCCCTCTTCGGAGACGGCGCCTTCTCCCTCACCGGCTGGGACTTCGAGACCCTCGTCCGCTACAACCTCCCCTTCGTCGGCATCGTCGGCAACAACTCCTCCATGAACCAGATCCGTTACGGCCAGGCCCAGAAGTACGGCCTGGAGCGCGAGCGGGTCGGCAACACCCTCGGCGACGTCCACTACGACAAGTTCGCGCAGATGCTGGGCGGTTACGGCGAGGAGGTCCGCGACCCCGCCGACATCGGTCCTGCCCTGCAACGCGCCCGTGAGTCGGGCAAGCCGTCGCTGATCAACGTCTGGGTCGACCCGGACGCGTACGCCCCCGGAACCATGAACCAGACGATGTACAAGTGAGGTGACCCCGATGACAGCGACGACAGCGACGACAGGAACGTCGACCAAGGCTCTCGAAGGCATCCGCGTCCTCGACATGACGCACGTCCAGTCCGGCCCTTCGGCCACCCAACTGCTCGCCTGGCTCGGCGCGGACGTCGTCAAGCTGGAGGCGCCGACCGGTGACATCACGCGGGGGCAGCTGCGCGACCTCCCGGACGTCGACTCCCTCTACTTCACGATGCTCAACTGCAACAAGCGGAGCATCACCCTCAACACGAAGACCGAGCGCGGCAAGGAGATCCTCACCGAGCTGATCCGGCGCTCGGACGTCATGGTCGAGAACTTCGGACCGGGCGCGGTCGACCGCATGGGGTTCACCTGGGACCGCATCCAGGAGATCAATCCACGAATCGTCTATGCCTCCATCAAGGGGTTCGGGGACGGCCCGTACACCAACTTCAAGGCGTACGAGGTCGTCGCTCAGGCCATGGGCGGGTCGATGTCGACCACCGGCTTCGAGGACGGGCCGCCGCTCGCGACGGGCGCGCAGATCGGCGACTCGGGCACGGGCATTCACGCGGTGGCGGCGATCCTCGCCGCCCTGTTCCAGCGGGAGAACACGGGGCGCGGACAGCGCGTGAACGTGGCGATGCAGCACGCGGTGCTGAATCTGTGCCGGGTGAAGCTTCGGGACCAGCAGCGCCTGGAGCATGGGCCGCTGGCTGAATATCCCAACGACGACTTCGGCGACGAAGTTCCCCGCTCCGGCAACGCTTCCGGCGGCGGCCAGCCGGGCTGGGCGGTCAAGTGCGCGCCGGGCGGCCCCAACGACTACGTGTACGTCATCGTGCAGCCCGTCGGCTGGAAGCCGCTCACCGAGCTCATCGGTCGGCCGGAACTCGCGGACGACCCCGACTGGGCCACCCCCGCGGCACGGCTGCCCCAGCTCACCAAGATGTTCCAGCTCATCGAGGAGTGGTCGGCCACCCTCCCCAAGTGGAAGGTGCTGGAGAAGCTCAACGCCCACAACATCCCGTGCGGCCCGATCCTGTCCACCAGGGAGATCATCGAGGACGAGTCGCTGGTCGCCAACGAGATGGTCGTGAAGGTGCCGCACCCCGAACGCGGCGAGTTCGTGACGGTCGGCAGTCCGCTGAAGCTGTCCGACTCCCCCGTGGACGTGACCAGTTCACCGCTGCTCGGCGAGCACAACGAAGAGGTCTACATCGGCGAGCTCGGCCTCGGCGACGAGGAGCTGCGCCTGCTCAAGTCGAACGGAGTGATCTGATTGATGGCCGAAGACCGGGTGCTGAGGGTGCGCACGCTCCTCGACGCCGTGCGGGCCGAGGGACGGACCGCGCTCACCGCGCCCGAGGGCAAGGTGCTCGCCGACGCGTACGCGATAGCCGTCCCCGGCGAGGAGTTGGCGACCGACGTCGACGAGGCGGTGGCGTACGCGGCGCGCTTCGGCGGACCCGTCGTGATGAAGATCGTCTCCCCGGACATCCTGCACAAGACCGACGCCGGCGGCGTGATCGTCGGCGTGGAGGGCGCCTCGGACGTACGGGCCGCTTTCCACAAGATCATCGAGAACGCTCGGGCCTACAACCCGCAGGCCCGCGTCGAGGGCGTTCAGGTACAGGAGCTGCTCCCTCAGGGACAGGAAGTCATCGTCGGCGCGGTGACCGACCCGACCTTCGGGAAGGTCGTCGCCTTCGGGCTCGGCGGCGTGCTGGTCGAGGTCCTCAAGGACGTCACCTTCCGGCTCGCTCCCGTGGACGCCGACGAGGCGCTGTCGATGCTGGACTCGATCCGCGCGGCGGAGATCCTGCGCGGGGTGCGCGGCGCGCGGCCCGTGGACCGGTGGGCGATCGCCGAGCAGATCCGCCGGGTCTCCGAACTCGTCGCGGACTTCCCGGAGATCGCCGAGGTGGACCTCAACCCGGTGATCGCCACTCCGGAGGGCGCGGTCGCGGCGGACATCCGCGTGATCCTCGCCGACAAGGTCGCGAAGCCCCGTCGTACGTACACGCGCGAGGAGATCCTCACCTCCATGCGCCGGCTGATGCAGCCCTCCTCCGTGGCCGTCATCGGCGCCTCCAACGAGCAGGGCAAGATCGGCAATTCGGTGATGCGCAACCTCATCGACGGCGGCTTCTCCGGAGAGATCCATCCGGTGAACCCCAAGGCCGATGACATTCTGGGCCGCAAGGCGTACAAGAGTGTCACCGACGTTCCCGGTGAGGTGGATGTGGCGGTCTTCGCGATTCCCGCCAAGTTCGTGGCCTCGGCCCTGGAGGAGGTGGGACGCAAGGGGATCCCCAACGCCGTACTGATCCCCTCCGGGTTCGCGGAGACCGGCGAACACGAACTCCAGGAGGAGATCGTGGCCATCGCCGAGCGGCACGGCGTGCGGCTCCTGGGCCCGAACATCTACGGGTACTACTCGACGTGGCACGACCTGTGCGCCACGTTCTGCACGCCGTACGACGTGAAGGGCGGCGTCGCGCTCACCTCGCAGTCCGGTGGCATAGGGATGGCCATCCTGGGTTTCGCGCGCACGACGAAGACCGGTGTCTCCGCGATCGTCGGTCTCGGCAACAAGTCGGACCTGGACGAGGACGACCTGCTCACCTGGTTCGGCGAGGACCCACACACCGAGTGCATCGCGATGCACCTGGAGGACCTGAAGGACGGCCGCGCCTTCGTCGCGGCGGCCCGGGCGACGGTCCCGAAGAAACCGGTCGTGGTCCTGAAGGCGGGCCGTACGGCCGCCGGGGCGAAGGCCGCCGGTTCGCACACCGGGGCGCTCGCGGGCGACGACGCCGTGTACGACGACATCCTGAGGCAGGCCGGCGTCATCAGGGCCCCGGGACTGAACGAAATGCTGGAGTACGCGCGCGCGTTGCCGGTGCTTCCCACCCCCAAGGGGGACAACGTCGTCATCATCACGGGCGCGGGCGGCAGCGGCGTGCTGCTGTCCGACGCGGTGACGGACAACGGCCTGTCCCTGATGGAGATCCCGCCGGACCTGGACGCGTCCTTCAGGAAGTTCATTCCGCCCTTCGGGGCCGCCGGCAACCCGGTGGACATCACGGGTGGCGAGCCGCCGTCGACGTACGAGGCGACGATCCGGCTGGGCCTGGAGGACCCCCGCATCCACGCGCTCGTCCTCGGCTACTGGCACACCATCGTGACCCCTCCCATGGTCTTCGCCGAGCTCACCGCGCGCGTGGTGGCCGAATTCCGCGAGCGCGGGATCGAGAAGCCCGTGGTGGCCTCACTCGCGGGCGACGTCGAGGTCGAGGAGGCCTGCCAGTACCTCTACGAGCGTGGGGTCGTGGCATACCCGTACACGACGGAGAAGCCGGTGGCCGTACTAGGCGCGAAGTACCGCTGGGCGCGGGCGGCAGAAAGGCTGGGGGCCGAAGGCCCCTCCGGTAGGGCGGTGGCGGGAGACGGGCGGGATGTTGGGGGGCGGTTCATGAGGTGAGGGAGGGCGGGGGTGGCCGACGGTGCGCGTCGGCCACCCCCAGGACCCGTGCGCACACGAAAGGCATTTGGACAGGGGGCGCTGGCCAGATCTTTCGACGCAAGGGGTGCTGAAGCGACATGACAACCACCGACCTCACGACGTCCGTCCCTTACAGGGAGGTGACGGATCACAATGGCCGCCTGTACCGCATCGGTGAAACCGATCGGAACATCATGGGGCGACCACGCTGGACCATGGTGCTCTTCCCCTGGATGGGGATGCTGGGCATCAGTTCCTCGGAGTACGCATTCACATCCGCCGAGGACACCCTGCACGACGCCCACCTCTGGAACAGTGGGCACATCTTCTGGCTGATGGGCGTCTGGGTGTTCTTCCAGGCCGCCGTCGCCTTCCCCGCCGGACAGCTGCGCGAGAGCGGCAGGCTGCCCGCGCGGTACGCCATGTTCCTCGGCGCGTTCGGCACGATCCTCGGCTATCTGTCGCTCGCGTTCGCGCCGCACGTGATAGTCGCGTACATAGGTTTCGGCATGTTCAGCGGCATCGGAGCCGGCCTCGTCTACGCGACCTGCGTGAACATGGTCGGCAAGTGGTATCCGGAGCGCAAGGGCGGCAAGACCGGGATGGTCAACGGCGGCTTCGCCTACGGATCGGTGCCCTTCGTCTTCCTGTTCACCTCGTACATGGACCTGAGCAACTACAAGGGCGTCCTGGTGATGGTCGGCGTGATCTGCTGCTCCGTCGTCGCGTTCGCCGGCTGGTTCTTCAAGGACCCGCCCAAGGGCTGGTGGCCGGCGCACGTGGACCCGCTCAAGGTGTCCGACGACCCGAAGATCCGGCGGGCCCTGGAGAAGAACCCGCCGGCGGTGAAGCAGTACACCCCGAGGGAGGCCGCCCGTACACCCGTCCTGTGGATGATGTGGTTCTGTCTGCTGTGCACCGCCGGGATCAACATCTTCGGTATCGCCTTCCAGGTGCCGTTCGGCAAGGACATGGGGTTCGCGGGCGGGATCGTGGCCACGGCGATGTCCCTCAAGGCCATCGTCAATGGCACGGGACGCGGTGTCATCGGCTGGATCTCCGACAAGTTCGGGCGCCGCAACACACTGATCATCGTGTGTCTGGTGCTGGGCTCCGCCCAGTTCGGCGTGCTGGTGTCCGGCCAGATGGGCAGCATGCCCTTCTTCCTGTTCTGCTCCATGGTCTCCGGATTCGGCGGCGGCGCGATCTTCCCGCTGTTCGCGGCCATGACGGCGGACTACTTCGGCGAGAACAACAACGCCTCCAACTACGGGATGGTCTACAGCTCGAAGCTGATCTCGGGCCTCGTGGGCTCGGGTATGGGCGCGGTGGTCGTCGGCGCGTGGGACTACGAAGGCGCCTTCGTGATCGCGGGCTCCATCGGCCTGGCCTCCGCGGTGCTCGCGTTGTTCCTGAAGGCGCCCGACCGGCCCAAGACCCGGAGCGTCCTCCCCAACCCACAACCGCTCGGTGAGGAGATGGCGTGAAATGACGGCGGACCCCATCGCCACCCGAGGCGCATCGGCCGACACCGGCGCCTCGAACCGCTCGCACCCCTCAAGTCGCTCGAACCGCTCGTACCGCGAAGTCACCGACGCCCGGGGCCGTGTCTACCGGATCGGCGAGACGGACCGGGACATTCTGGGCCACTCACGCAAGTTCATGGTGTATCTGCCGTGGATCGCCATGATGGCCATCAGCGTCTTCGAGTACGCGTACGGCTCTGCCGAGGACACCCTGTCCCACGCGCACGGCTGGACGCAGAGCAACACCTTCTGGATCCTGAGCGTCTGGGTCTTCTTCCAGGCCGGCGTGGCCTTCCCGGCGGGCCGGCTGCGGGAGAAGGGCATACTCACCGCCCGCAAGGCCATGTACGTCGGCGCCGTCATGTGTGTGCTCGGCTTCCTCGCCCTCTCACACCTGAGCAATGTCCTGCTGGCCATCCTGGGCTTCGGCGTCGTCGGTGGCATCGGCTCGGGCCTGGTGTACGCCACCTGCATCAACATGGTCGGCAAGTGGTTCCCCGAGCGCCGCGGCGCCCGGACGGGGTTCGTCAACGGTGGATTCGCGTACGGCTCCCTGCCGTTCATCTTCATCTTCAACTACGCGTTCGACACCGGTAACTATCACCGCGTTCTGGACCTCATCGGCTGCTACGTGATGATCGTGGTCCTGTCCACCGCGTTCTTCTTCAAGGACCCGCCGAAGAACTGGTGGCCGGCGGACATCGATCCGCCGACGTACGACAGCGACGGCAGCGACGGCAAGACCGCCGCCGGCCTCGCCAGGAACCCTCCCGCGGTGAAGCAGTACACCCCGAAGGAGGCCGTCAGGACGGGCATGCTCCCCTTGATGTGGATCACCCTCGTCATGACCGCGGGCGTGTCGATCTTCGGGATCTCCTTCCAGGTCGACTTCGCCAAGGAGGTGGGCTTCGGGCCTCTGGTGGCCGCGTCGTCGATGGGCATCATGGCCGTCATCAACGGCATCGGCCGGGCGGTCGTGGGCTGGCTGTCCGACACCTGGGGCCGCAAGCTGACCCTGGTGTTCGTCATCGTCGTGCTGGGGCTGGCGCAGTTCGGCGTGATCTGGGCCGGTGACATCAAGAGCGAGTGGCTGTTCCTGTTCTTCGCCTTCCTCTCCGGGTTCGGCGGTGGTGCCTTCTATCCGATGTTCGCGGCCCTGACGCCGGACTACTTCGGCGAGAACTACAACGCCACCAACTACGGCCTGGTGTACAGCGGCAAGCTGGTCAGCGGGCTGTTCGGCGGTGGTCTCGGCTCGATGGTGGTGGCTGCCTGGGGCTACAACGGCGCATACGCGCTGGCGGGCGCCGTCTCGATGGTGGCGGCGGCCATCGCGTTGATGCTGAAGCAGCCGGGGCACGGCGGCACGGCGGGCCGGACTCCCCAGCCACAGCCCGCCGGCTGACGGATTCGCTCCGGATTCACCGGAAACATCGATCAGGCGGCCCTCCCCACGACGTGCCATGTGGGGAGGGCCGCCTGATCCTCTGTGGTACTGGTGTAGCTAGCTGCGCTTCTTGCGCAGGGCCGCCAGGTTGTCGTAACCGATCTTCGCGTGCTTGAGGGACTGCCCGAGGTCGGTGGAGCTCGGGGCGTTGTCCTGCTCGACCATCGGGTTGTGGTAGTTCCGGTCGCCGACGCGCGAGAAGAACGTGGTGTAGTCGATGACGCCGGTGCCGAACGGCACCATGTCGTAGCCCATGCCGTTCGTGGTGTTGACGGTGCCGTCCTTGGCGTGGAACAGCGGGTAGCGCTTGTTGTTGCGGACGACGAGCCCGGCGGGGTCGAAGACCTTCTCCTGTGCCGAGCCGTCGTGGGCCGTGTACGTGTGGAACTTGTACTGGGCCACGTGCGCCCAGAAGATGTCCATCTCCAGCCAGACGGACTTCGGGTCGGTGACCTTCAGGAAGTACTCCAGCTTGCGGATGCCGGAGCTGCGGGTCGGGCGGCCCTGGGCGTCCAGCGGGCCCCCGTCGAGCAGGAAGGCGTAGGCCGCGTCGTGGTTGTGGGTGTACAGCTTGACGCCCTCGCGGCGGGCGATCTCACCGAGGGCGTTCCACTTGTCGGCCGCCACGTCCCAGTCGGCGCGGTAGGCACTGCCGGTTGGGTCGCCGCCGGTGCCCATGTGGGCCAGTCCGAGGATGTTGGCGATCTCCAGGTGCCGCTTGAAGGTGTCCAGGTCGGCGGTCGTGAAGGGCCAGGAGGGCGGTATGAAGCCGTGGTTGCCCTGCGCCCGCAGCCCGTACTCGTCTAGCCAGCAGCGCAGCAGCTTGGCGCCCTGCACGGACTCCAGGCTCGCGCCGCCCGGGGCGTTGGCGTGCTGGCCGTACCCGGCGAACTCCACCTGCCGGTAGCCGAAGCGTGAGAGCTGCTTGAAGACCTCACGGAAGCCGGAGGGCAGATCGGTGGTGAGCGGGTCGCGGCCCACGGCGTCGCGGACGGTGTAGAGGATGATGCCGCGCTTGCTCGCGGGGACGAGGACGTCGCCGCCGTGGTCGTGGCCTCTTCCCCCGCTCTGGGCCAGGGCTGGGGACGCGCCCAGGACGGGCGCGGCGATCGCCGCGGTCGCCGCGGCGGTGCAGGAGCTCAGGAAGCGGCGGCGGTTGACGCCGAGAGTGCGGCGCAGGGCGTCGCCGGTTGCGGATTCGTCGTTGAACGCGGTCACTGTCTCTCGCTTTCGGGTCGGTGTTCAGCTGTGGCGGGTGCCGGACGGTCTGCTGCTCGGACGCAGGTCAGAGGCGTGCGCGAGACACGGACGAGGCGGTGCGGGACACGTGCAAGACGCGTGCGGGACGCGTTGTCAGTGGCGCGTGCTTCACTTTCCGTAGTCGCTCGTCCGGTCTCGTCATCCGAGACCGGCCAGGTCGAGCAGCAGGGATTTCACTTCGGTGGCCGCGACGCGGCCTGTGACGGTGCGGGGGGTGGAGCAGATGATGAGCGGACCTTCGTCGTCGCTCAGGGGAAGGCGGCCGTGGCTGCCTCGAATAGGTGAGGGGTCCAGGGGCACGACCGCCATGCGGTAGCGCAGGCCGAGCTTCTTGCGGGCCAGAGCCGTGGCCGCCTTCACCTTGACGTAGGGGTCGAGCGGATCCATGAAGAGTTCGACCGGGTCGTAGCCGGGTTTGCGGTGGATCTCGACGAGCTGCGCGAAGTCGGGCGCGCAGTCGTCGTCGAGCCAGTAGTAGTACGTGAACCAGGCGTCCGGCTCCGCGACGGCGACGAGTTCGCCGGAGCGCGGATGGTCGAGGTGGTGGGTCTTCTTGCCCTCGTCGTCGAGGAGTTGCTCGATGCCGGGCAGGTCGGCGAGTGCCGCTTTCGTGACCTCCAGGTCCTCGGGGCGTCGCACGTAGACATGGGCGATCTGGTGGTCGGCGACCGCGAAGGCGCGTGAGGCCATCGGGTCGAGGTACTCCATGCCGTTCTGTGTGTGCACTTCGAGGAGTCCGGCGCGGCGCAGGGCGCGGTTGATGTCGACGGGACGGTCGGCGCGGGTGATGCCGTACTCGGAGAGCGCGACGACGGTGCGGCCTTCCGCCTTCGCGTCGTCGAGGAGGGGAGCCATGGCCGCGTCGAGGTCCGCGGCCGCCTGGTGGGAGCGCGGGTCGTCGGGGCCGAAGCGCTGCAAGTCGTAGTCGAGGTGCGGGAGGTAGCAGAGGGTCAGGTCGGGTCGGCGGGTGCGGTTGATGTGGCGGGTCGCGTCGATGATCCAGCGGCTGGAGACGAGGTCGGCACCCGGACCCCAGAAGTGGAAAAGGGGGAACGTGCCGAATTGTTCGGTGAGTTCGTCGTGCAGGGCCGGGGGCCGGGTGTAGCAGTCGGGTTCCTTGCGGCCGTCGGCGTAGTAGACGGGACGGGGAGTGACGGTGATGTCGGTGTCGGCGCCCATGGCGTACCACCAGCAGATATTGGCGACCGTGTAGCCGGGGTGCGCGCGCCGGGCGGCGTCCCACAGCTTGTCTCCGGACACCAGGCCGTTGTGCTGCCGCCACAGGAGTACGTCGCCGAGCTCGCGGAAGTACCAGCCGTTGCCGACGATGCCGTGCTCGGCGGGGTGGGTTCCGGTGAGGAAGGTGGACTGGGCGGCGCAGGTGACGGCGGGCAGGACGGTGCCGAGCGGGGCGCGGGAGCCGGACTGGCCGAGGGCCTTGAGGTGGGGCATGTGGTCGAGGAGACGGGGGGTGAGGCCGACGACGTCCAGGACGAGGAGAGGGGTGGGCCCGGGGTGCTCGTGCGGCGGCTGGGTCACGGCAGCTCCTTGAGACCGAGGTCCGTCAACAGGTCGCGGGCAAGGGTGAGTTCGGCGGCGATGCCGTCAGCGAGCTGGGCGCGGGCGCGGGGGCGCAGCTCGGGCGGGAGGGCCTGCCAGGTGTAGGTCTCGACCTCCAGGTGGTGGGTGAGCGGATGCGGGCCGCCGACGAGGCGGGTCAGCGCGGCCCTCAGAACGGGAAGTGTGGAGGTGAGGGGTGCGGCGGGGGTCGCGTGCAGCGGGACGTGGAAGTGGGCGCGCCACGGGGAGGCGTCGGGCAGGGCGTCACCCGCGAGGGCCTCGGCGAGGTCGTCGGTACCGCGCAGGCCGGCGGCGGTGCGGGTGCGGGTCTGGTGCAGGAAGCGGGGCTCGTCGAAGGCGGCGAGGGCCGCGCGGACTTCGGGGAGATGGGGGTGTTCGGCGTGCAGGGCGGCTGACAGTTGGGACTTGACGACGGGGACGTGGGCTTCGGTGAGCGCGTCCAGGGCGGTGTGCGGGTCTTCGAAGGAGGTGGCGAGGTGGCAGGTGTCGACGCAGATGCCGATGCGGTCGTGGCCGATCGCGGTGAGCGGGGCGATGGCGTCGCGCGTGGTCTCGACCGTGCAGCCCGGTTCCGGTTCGATGCCGATACGGAGAGAGCGGCCGGTGAGTTCGTGGAGGGCGTCGAGGCGTTCGGCGAGCCTGGTCAGCGCGGTGTGGGCGGTTGTCGCCCGCTCGTCGTCGTACGCGGTGCGCCAGGCGAGGGGCAGCGTGGAGATGCTGCCTTCGGTGACGTCGTCGGGGAGAAGCTGGGCAAGGACACGGGCCAGGTCGGTGGTGTGGGCGAGCCGCTCCGGGTCGGCCCAGTCCGGCTGGTAGACGCGGTACTTGACCTCTTCGGCGCCGAAGCCTTCGTACGGGAAGCCGTTGAGGGTGACTACTTCGAGGCCGCGGCGATCAAGTTCGGTGCGCAGGCCGCGCAGCGCGGTCGGGTCGGTGACCAGGGCATGGGCGGCGTCCCTGGCCAGCCACAGACCGATGCCGAGGCGGTCGCGGCCGAGACGCCGGCGGACCGGTTCGCAGTGGTCGCGGAGCTGGGCGAGGACACCGTCGAGGGTCTCGGCCGGGTGGACATTGGTGCAGTAGGCGAGGTGCACGGTGGAGCCGTCGGGGTGGCGGAAACGCATCGCTCACTCCCCGCCGCGCAGGATGGAGTTTCCTTCGTGGGTCGCGGCGTTGCCGGTCACATCGTTGCCGGTCACATCGAGAGACAGGCGTCCGCTGATTCCGTAGAAGGCAACGGGATTGCGCCACAGCACCCGGTCGACCTCGTCCTCGGTGAACCCGGCCTCGAGCAGCGCGTCGCCGACTCCGCGGGTCTTGAGGGGATCGCTTCTGCCCCAGTCCGCGGCCGAGTTGACGAGCATCTTCTCCGGCCCGTACGTACGCAGGATCGCGACCATCCGCGCCTCGTCCATCTTGGTGTCGGGATAGACGGAGAAGCCCAGCCAGCAGCCGCTGTCCTTGGCCTCCTTGACGGTGGTCTCGTTGAGGTGGTCGACCAGGACCCGGTCCGGGGGCAGCGCCGACTCCCGGACCACCGAGAGAGTGCGGCGCAGCCCGGTCTGCTTGTCGCGGTGCGGGGTGTGGACAAGCGCCGGGAGCTCATGGTCGGCGGCGAGTTCCAGTTGGGCGGCGAGGGCGGTGTCCTCGGCGGGAGTCATCGAGTCGTAGCCGATCTCGCCCACGGCCACGACCTGGTCCTTGACGAGATACCGGGGCAGTTCGTCGAGGACGGGGACGCAGCGGGGGTCGTTCGCCTCCTTGGGGTTGAGGGCGAGCGCGCAGTGGTGGGCGATGCCGTACTGGGCGGCGCGGAAGGGTTCCCAGCCGAGGAGCGAGTCGAAGTAGTCGAAGAAGGAGGCGGGTGAGGTGCGGGGCTGGCCGAGCCAGAAGGAGGGCTCGACGACGGCGCGGACGCCCGCGGCGCGCATGGCCTCGTAGTCGTCGGTGGTCCGTGACGTCATATGGATGTGGGGGTCGAAAATGCGCATCAGGACTCCTTGCCGGAGGTGCCGTACCTGCCGGCGGGGGTGGCGGCGGGCTCGGCTGCGGGCTCGGTCAGGGCCAGGACGCGCTGGAGGTCCTCGGGCACGGGACGGCCCGCTGCGGTGCGCTCCTGCGCGTAGTCGGCGAGCATCCTGGCGAGTTCGGCGTCCGCGTGGGCGCGCTGCGCCAGGTCGGCCACGGCGTCGACGGGTACGCCGGTGAACAGGCACTTGAGGACGGCGTGCCGCCAGGTGTGGTCGTCCAGGTGCCGGGCGGCGTAGGGGCCGAGGGCGGCGGCGACCAGGCGGGTGTCGTTGGCGCGCAGGGCGTCCTCGACGAGGGGCAGGGCGTCGGGGCCGGGCACGAGGTGGGGCAGGGCGTGCAGAACGGCTCGGCGTTCGGCGGCGGTGCCCTGCCGGTAGACGCGGGCGAGTGCGTCCGTGTCGGCGTGGGCTGCGTGCAGGAGGAGGACACGTGCGGCGTCGGCGTACTCGGGCCCGCAGCGGCGGCCGGCCTCGGCGATCCGCAACTCCCAGGCGGAGATGGGCCCGTGGGTGCCGGGGTGGGCGGCGGCTTCCTCGAGGGCCTGGTCGAGCCAGGCGCGGGCTGCCGCGTCGAGGGAGGTGTTCAAGCGGGCGTGCAGGGCGGCGAGGGCGGGGTGGGCAGTGGGGCTCGTGGCGGTGGGGCTCGTGGCGGTGGCGTGGGGTGCGTGTGGGTGGTGGTTCACGGGGTGCTCCCTTCGGCGCCGTCAGGGATCGCCCGGGCCGCGCGGCGGAGGAACGGGAGGGACTGCTCGGCGAAGTGGGGGCCCGCGTGGGAGTGGCGGGGCAGTTCGACGACGGTCAGTGCCTGGTAGCCGGTGGCGGCCAGGGCTTCGAGTACGGGCGGGAAGTCGATCTCCCCGTCCCCGAACGGGAGGTGTTCGTGGATGCCGCGGCGCATGTCCTCGATCTGGACGTGTCGCAGCCAGGGGGCGGCGGCGCGTACGCAGTCGGCGGGCGGCAGGGGCTCCAGGCACTGGCAGTGGCCGATGTCGAGGGTGAGCCCGAGCGCGGGCGGGTCGCCGAGGCTGTGACGGAGGTGGTGGAAGTCGGCGAGGGTGGCGAGCAGGTGGCCGGGTTCGGGTTCGACGGCGAGGGGGATGCCGGCGTCGGTGGCCGCGTCCAGCACGGGGGTGAGTGCCTCGGCGAGGCGCTTCCAGGCGGTGTCCTCGTCCGTTCCGGCCGGGGGTACACCGCTGAAGCAGTGCACGGCGTGGGCGCCGAGTTCGGCGGCGGCCTGTATGGCACGGATCAGCAGGTCGACGCGGCGCGCCCGGTCGGCCGGGTCCGGGTCGAGGAGCGACGGGCCGTGCTTGCGGCGCGGGTCGAGGACATAGCGGGCGCCGGTCTCCACGGTGACGCCGAGGCCGAGGGCGTCCAGCCTGCGGGCCACCCTGCGGGTGTGGGCGGCGAAATCCGGGGCCAGCGGGTCGAGGTGCATGTGGTCGAGGGTCAGGCCGACGCCGTCGTAGCCGAGGTCCGCGAGGAGGGCGAGGGCGTCGTCCAGGCGGAGGTCGGCGAGGCCGTTCGTGCCATAGCCGAAGCGGAGGGGGTGGGGTTGGGGTTGGAGGCTCGTCTGCGCGGTCGGGCGGGGTGTCGGGGTCATGTGACGCTCACCTTCCGAGCGAACCTGCGGGCCGCCGGGGCGAGTGCGGCTGTGAGGAGGGCGGTGGTGAAGGCACCGGAGCGCGCTGCGAGGGCGGCCTGAAGAGGGATCATGGCGCGGATTCCGCCGCCCACGGCTCGCTGGGTGAGCTGGGGTGAGGGGTTGAGGGTGGCGTGGAGGAGGGGGCGGGCGGAGGTGGCGGCGTAGAGGGTGGCGTAGAGGGTGGTGAGGGCCCCGCGCCGGGCGTCTGCGGTGGGGTTCCGCGAGGAGGCGGAGACGGAGGAGACCGCGGAGGAGGCGGGCGCTGGGCCTTTCGTCAGTCCCCAGGTCAGTGAGGCTGTCGTGGCGAGTGCGGCCAGCGGTGCGAGCGGCGATCCGCCCTGGGTCTCGCCGCGGGACACCGTGGTCACCGCGAGGGTGTGGGTGGCCAGGGTCAGCGCGGAGGGCAGGGCGGGGCGGATGCTGCCGCCGGTGGCCGCCGCGCCGAGGAGCAGGTCCAGGCCTCGGGCGGTGGCCATCGCCGCCGGTCCTGCGGGAGTTCGTTTGAGCGTGAGGTCGTAGGCCCACACCGTGGCGGCGAGGGGTGCCGCGACCGCGAGAGCCGGACGTCCGGCGCGGGCTGCCAGAGCCAGGCCCGCCGCCGTCAGGGCACCCGCCGCCGCGAGTGCCGCGGCCGGTCGTACGCGCCCGGACGGCAGCGGGCGGTGCGGGCGTTCCACCGCGTCCTCGGCCTGGTCGGCCCAGTCGTTGAGGGCCATGCCCGCCTCGTACAGACAGAGGGAGGAACCGATGGCCAGCAGGGTGCGCGGCGTCGGGCGTGCACCGACGGCGGCGGCTCCCGCGAGCGCGTCCCCGGGGACGGTGAACATGGCAGGCAGGCGCAACAGTTCGGCCCAGGCATTGGCGGCCTTGGGGCGCGGGATCGGGAGCGGGGTGGAAAGCGGTTTGGGGCTGGGACTCGGGGTCGGACTCGGGCTCCCGCTCGGACTCGGGCTCCCGCTCCCGCTCGGACTCGGGAGCGGTTTGGGGCTCGGACTCAAGGTCGGGCTCGGACTTGGACTCCCGCTCGGACTCGGACTCGCGCTCGGACTCGGGCCGGTCAATCGCTCCAACCGGATCAATCCGCCCAACCGACCTGCCAAGCCCAGCCAAGCCAACCAACCCGACCGATCCGACCGGGCCGACCCGCCCGACCCGCCCTCCCGGCCCGACCGAGCCGACGTGACCTCCCCCGCCGGCTGGTCGGCCTGCGCCCTCATCGTGGGTTCCCAGGGCGTACGCGCAGTTGCTGCGCGAATCCTGTCAGGGCCGCGTACTGCTCGCCCAGCGCCGAGGGGCCGTCACCCACCGGGTCCTTGAAGTAGAAGCCGAGTTCGCCCAGCGGGCCCGAGAGGCCCTTCTCGTGTGCGCGGGCGACGAGGCGCGCGAGGTCGAGAACCAGCGGTGCCGCCAGTGCGGAGTCGCAGCCCTGCCATATGGTCTGGAGGATCATCCGGGTGCCGAGGAAGCCGTCGAAGGCGATGTGGTCCCAAGCGGTCTTCCAGTCGCCGAGGGCCGGGACGTCGTCGATGTGGACCTCGCCTTCAGGCGCGGCGCCCAGGGTGTCCGCGAGCACCCGCTCCTTGCCGGCGTTCTTGGCCGCGGCGGCGCCCGGGTCGGCGAGGGACGCGCCGTCCCCGCCGCCCAGGAGGTTGGTGCCCGACCAGGCACGGACCGCCAGCGCCCGCTGGGCGAACATCGGCCCGAGTACCGACCGCAGCAGGGTCTGGCCTGTTTTGCCGTCCCGCCCGGCGTACGGCAGGCCACTGGACGCCGCCGCAGAAGACAGCGCCGGGTGGTGCAGACCCGTCGACGGGGTGAAGTTCACGTACGGGCAGCCGGCCTGCACAGCGGCCGCCGCGTACAAGGAGCTCGGGGGAAGTTCGGTGCCGGTGGGCGTGGGCTCGGTGGAGGCCACGTTCACCACGATCGCCCGGGCCAGCCCCCGTCGCCGTACGAAATCCCGTAGATCCGCCGCGAAGCCGTCCACGAGTTGGGCCGCGGTCCGTGTGTCGCCGGGGGCGGGGCCGCCCGGGCGGATCTCCTGGTCGGTGGCGGTGAGTTCGGCCGCCACCGCCGAAGGAAGGCCGTGCGGGAGGACTCCCTCGGCGGCCAGGGCCTCCGCGCGCTTGGGCAGCGGGCAGTCCACGGTGTCGTGGCCGCCGAAGACGAGGGAGGACAACGCGGGCAGGCCACACCCGGCGAAGGGGGCGGTCTCGGTGACCATGCCGGTCGGAGGGTGCAGGCCGGCGGTGACGGCCGCGCAGCCGGCTATCACGGTGGTGGCGACGGAGCCGCGCGCTCCTATCAGCCACACGCCCACCCGGGGTTCGGAAAGGGACGCGGACATGGGCAGCCTCCTTGTCGTACGTCGTCGTACGTCAGCCACACGGATGAGAAACGGAAGAGAAGAGGAGTACGGAAGAGAAGAGGAGTGAGGATGAGACGGCGGGCGGGAGTACGGCGTCTCCCGCCCGCCGCCGCTCAGTTGCCCTTCAGGGGCGGTTTCTTGATCCGGGCGTTACGGAGTCAGCCCGTTGTGAAGGTGAAGTCGTCCACCTCGTAGAGCGCGCCGGTTCCGCTTCCCTTGAAGACGAGGTAGAGCTCGGTGGTGCCGCTCGGCACTCGCGAGAGGTTGGCGCTGACGTCCTGGAAGGTGTCCCAGCCGCCGGTCACCGGCACGGTCGCGGTGCCCAGCACCCGGCCGGTCGGGGAGCCCGCGCGGACTTGGAGGGTGCCCCCCGCGCCGGCGGAGGCGACGCGTGCCGTGATCTTCGCGGCGTTGCCCAGGGCGTACGGCGCGAAGGAGATCCAGTCGCCGTTGCCGATGTCGCCCACGGTCTTTCCGCCGTGCGCGGTTGCCTGCGACGTGACGGTGATCCCGGAGGCGTCGTCGTAGTGCTCGGCCTGGCGGTGCTTGGGCTGGAGGACGCTCTGGTCGTGGGTGGTCAGCGGGGCCTGGCCGCCGCCTCCGCCGTCGGTGTACTCGGCGTCGAGGACCCCGAAGATGTTGGCGTCGTCGTCGTGGCCACCGTCGGCGCTGGTCTGGAGGGTGCCGGTGCAGCCGGTCGCCGAGGTGAGCGGGTGGCCGTGACTGTCATGGCCGAGGATGAAGTTGACCGTCACCTTGGTGCAGTCGATCGCGCGGCCGTCCTCCGGGTCGGTGACCTTCACCTTGAACGGCACGGCGTCACCGAAGCTGAACAGCTGGCCGTCGCGTGGCAGTTCGACCACCACCTTGGGTGCGGTGTTGCCGACCACGATCTGCACGCTGGCGCTGCCCGTACGACCCGAAGCGTCCTTGGCCGTCACCGTCGCCGTGTACGTCCCGTTCTTCTTGTACTTGTGCGCCGGGTTCGCCGACGTGGACGTGCCTCCGTCGCCGAAGTCCCAGCTGTAGGTGAGGGCGTCACCGTCGGCGTCGGTCGAACCGGCGGAGGAGAAGCGCACCAAGAGCGATGCTTGTCCCGAGGTGCGGTCGGCGGCGGCCTGTGCGACGGGCGAGTGTCCGTCGGTGGCGTTCTCGATGCGGTAGAGACCCGAGTGTTCGTCGCCGCCGAACCATGCGGTGCCGTAGTCGAGGACATAGAGGGCGCCATCGGGCCCGAACGCCATGTCCATCACCTGCGTGCCCGTCCACGGGACGGAGTTGATGGACTGCACGGCGCCGTTTCCGTCCGACACGATCCGCTTGATCCAGCGGCGGCCGAACTCCCCGGCGAAGAAGTTCCCGTCGTACGCCTGCGGGAACTTCACCGGCGAGTCCAGCGAGGCGTCGTAGTGGTAGACCGGGCCGCCCATCGGGGACTCGGAGCCGTCACCGAGCTCCGGGACCGACGCGCCGTCGTACGGGATCCAGGCGGGCTGCGCCGGAGGCAGGTCGGTGAGGCCGGTGTTGTTGGGGGAGGTGTTCTTCGGCGCGGCGCAGTCGAAGGCAGCGCCGGAGGTCTTGGTGGCGAAGTCGTAGTCCACGTAGGCGTCGTTGTCGCCCGTGCAGTAAGGCCAGCCGAAGTTGCCGGGGCCTGTCACCCGCGCGAACTCGACCTGGCCGGCGGGGCCGCGAGCCGGGTCGGCCGCGCCCGCGTCAGGGCCGTAGTCACCCACGTAGAGGATGCCGGTCGCCTTGTCGACGCTGAAGCGGAACGGGTTGCGGAAGCCCATCGCGTAGATCTCGGGGCGCGTCTTGTCCGTGCCGGGTGCGAAGAGGTTGCCGTCGGGGATGGAGTACGAGCCGTCGGCGTTCACCTTGATGCGCAGGATCTTGCCGCGCAGGTCGTTGGTGTTGCCGGACGAACGCTGGGCGTCGAAGACCGGGTTGCGGTCGGCGCGCTCGTCGAGGGGCGAGAAGCCGTCCGACTGGAAGGGGTTGGAGTCGTCCCCGGTGGAGAGGTAGAGGTTCCCGGCCGCGTCGAAGTCGATGTCACCGCCGACGTGGCAGCAGATGCCGCGGGTCGCCTTGACGTCGAGGATCTGCTTCTCGCTGGCCGCGTCCAGCGTGCCGTCGGTCTTCAGGACGAACCGCGAGAGGCGGTTGACACCCTCGAAGGGGGCGAAATCGGCCGCGGTGCCGGTCTCCGGGGCGTCGCCCGCCGGGGTGTTCAGGGGCGGCGCGTAGTAGAGGTAGATGAAGCGGTTGTCGGTGAAGTCCGGGTCGACGCCTACGCCTTGCAGGCCTTCCTCGTCGTGCGAGTAGACGTCGAGCTTGCCCGCGATCCTGGTGTTGCCGGCCGCGTCGGTCAGGCGGAGCTCGCCGTCGCGGGAGGTGTGCAGGACCGAGCGGTCCGGGAGGACGGCGAGCGACATCGGCTCGCCGACCTCGGGCTCGCCCTTGGCGAGGGTGACCTGCTGGAAGTCCTCGGCCGCCGCCGCGGCTCCCGGGTCGGCGACGGCTGCGCCGGCCGCGGGTGCCGTGAGGGTGAGGGACGCGGCGGCGAGCAGGGCGCCGCTCAGCAGGGCGAGTGCCCCGCGGAGTCTCGGGCGCCTGGTGCGGCCCTTGGGTCGGCTGGGTCTGTCGGGGTTGCTGATACTTCCGTTCGGGTGCACGAAATGCCTCCATGAAGGGGCTGGTCGTACGGGCGGGTGCAATACGCCGGGGTGCGCCGTCACCCCGGAAGTCCGTGAACGTGCGGACTCGGCCTAGGGCCTGTCCGGCGGATCATGCCGCTGGTCGCGGGGTCTGGCACGCCATCTGCGGCGTTGTCGTCGGTTGCCGACTCCCCCAAGTTCTCGGCTTCGCTCGAACAGGGGGGACCCCCATCGCGTCGACGCCCTCCTCCGCCTTGCAGCTGCACGCACCAGACCCCGCTTGCCCGCGCTGATCAGTTGCCGTTGCCTGGAGCCGGCCTGATCCGCCGGCAGGCCCTAGGGGGCTTCTGATGGATCTCCGCGGCGTCGCGACGCCCGGCACGCCCTCTCGCCGCACCGGACAAAAGCCCTAGTAGCTCCGCTACGAGGGCTTCCGCCCGGCACGCCGAGAGCACGCACCGAACGCCGCTCCTTCTCCCACGGAGATCCATCAGAAGTCCCCTAGTCGTTGCCGCCGAACGCCGCGTCGAAGGATGCCGACGGCGGCTCGAAGTCGTATGCCTTGAGGCGGGTCAGGGCCTCGGGTGCGCCCTGGAGCCGGTCCATGCCGGCGTCCTCCCACTCGACCGAGATGGGGCCCGCGTAGTCGATGGAGCGCAGCATGCGGAAGACGTCCTCCCAGGGGACGTCACCGTGGCCCGCGGAGACGAAGTCCCAGCCGCGGCGCGGATCGCCCCAGGGCAGATGCGAGCCGAGGCGGCCGTTGCGGCCGTCGAGCCGCTTGCGGGCTTCTTTGCAGTCGACGTGGTAGATGCGGTCGCGGAAGTCGTAGAGGAAGCCGACCGGGTCGAGGTCCTGCCACACGAAGTGCGACGGGTCGAAGTTCAGACCGAAGGCAGGACGGTGGTCGACTGCCGCCAGTGCCTTGTGGGTTGTCCAGTAGTCGTACGCGATCTCGCTCGGGTGGACCTCGTGCGCGAACCGCACGCCCTGTGCGTCGAAGACGTCCAGGATCGGGTTCCAGCGCGTCGCGAAGTCCTCGTAGCCGCGCTCGATCATCGACTCGGGTGCGGGCGGGAACATCGCGACCAGGTGCCAGATCGCCGAGCCGGTGAAGCCGATGACGGTGTCGACGCCGAAGGCCGCCGCCGCGCGGGCGGTGTCGGCGATCTCGGCGGCCGCTCGCTGCCGTACGCCCTCGGGTTCGCCGTCGCCCCAGATGCGCGCGGGCAGGATGGCCTGGTGGCGCTCGTCGATGATGGCGTCGCACACGGCCTGGCCGACGAGATGGTTGGAGATCGCCCAGCACTTGAGGCCGTACTTGTCGAGGAGCGCGTGCCTGGAGTCGATGTACGCCGGGTCGGCGAGCGCCTTGTCGACCTCGAAGTGGTCGCCCCAGCAGGCGAGTTCGAGTCCGTCGTAGCCGAAGTCGCGGGCGAGCCGGCAGACCTCTTCGAGCGGCAGGTCGGCCCACTGGCCGGTGAAGAGTGTGAAGGTGCGCGGCATGCTAAAGGCCTCCTCGAAGCAGTGCGGGGGAGCTCGCTATGGGGGTGAGGACGGAGTTCTTCGCGGCGCTCTCCTCCACCGCCGCGAGCACGCGCTGCACCTGCAGCCCGTCGGCGAAGGACGGCTCGGGCCGCTGTCCCTCCGCGATCGCCCGCACCAGGTCACGGGCCTGGTGCACGAAGGTGTGCTCGTAGCCGAGCCCGTGGCCCGGCGGCCACCAGGCCTCCAGGTAGGGGTGGTCGGGCTCGGTGACCAGGATGCGGCGGAAGCCCGCGTGGGTGCCGGGCTCGGTGTGGTCGTGGTACTCGAGTTCGTTGAGGCGTTCCAGGTCGAAGGCCAACGAACCGCGCTCGCCGTTGAGTTCGATGCGCAGGGAGTTCTTGCGGCCGGTGGCGAACCGGGATGCCTCGAAGGAGGCGAGCGCGCCGGAGGCGAAGCGGCCGGTGAAGAGGGCGGCGTCGTCCACGGTGACCGTGCCGAGCCCTCCCGTCTGCGATACGGCGGACAGGCCGCTCGACGCGGCGCCGGGCAGCGGTCGTTCCCGTACGAACGTCTCGGTGAGCGCGGAGACGCCGACGACCGGTTCGCCGGCCAGATACTGCGCGAGGTCGACGATGTGGGCCCCCAGGTCGCCGAGCGCGCCGGACCCCGCATGCTCCTTGCGCAGCCGCCAGGTGAGGGGGAACTCCGGGTCCACCAGCCAGTCCTGGAGATAGGTCACCCGCACGTGCCGCAGCACGCCCAGGCGGCCTTCCGCGACCATGTTCCGGGCCAGCGATGTCGCGGGCAATCGACGGTAGTTGAAGCCGACCATGGACATCTGGCCGCGGTCGAAGGCGGCTTCGGCTGCCTCGGTCATCAGCTCCGCCTCCTCGACCGTGTTCGCGAGGGGCTTCTCGCACAGCACGTGCTTGCCCGCGGCCAGGGCGGCGACGGCGATCTCGGCGTGGCTGTCGCCAGGGGTGCAGATGTCGACGATGTCGACGTCGTCCCGGGCGATCAGCGCGCGCCAGTCGGTCTCGGCCGCCGCCCAGCCGTGCCGGTCGGCCATGGCGCGGACGGCCCCCGCGTCACGGCCGCAGACGGCCGCGAGGACCGGGCGACGCGGCAGGTCGAAGACGCGGCCCACGGTGCGCCAGCCCTGTGAGTGGGCGGCACCCATGAACGCGTAACCGACCATGCCCACGCCGAGCGGCTGCCTGTCCTCCTCGGTCCCGGCTGCCTCGGCTGCCCCGCCCTGGTGCGGCTGTCCCATACGGATGTCCTCCTCATCGTCCTGGCGCTGTGGGGGGTGTGAGCGCGGTGCATCTACTTGAAGCCGGTGGCCATGTACTGACTGACGTTGTCCTTGTCGACGACGGCCGAGTAGAGCGTGAGCGATGCCGGGATCTCGTACTCGGCGAGTCCGCTCACTCCCTTGCCCTGGCCGAGTGCGCGGGCGAGGTCGATCGCGGACGCGGCCATGGTCGGCGGGTAGAGCACGGTCGCCTTCAGGACGCTGTTGTCCGCCTCGATGGCCTGGAAGGCGGACAGCGCGCCGGCCCCGCCGACCATCAGGAAGTCGTCGCGCCCGGCCTGTTCAATGGCCCGCAGCGCGCCCACGCCCTGGTCGTCGTCGTGGTTCCACAGCGCGTCGAACTTCGACTGTGCCTGGAGGAGTTGGGCCATCTTCGCCTGCCCCGACTCGACGGTGAACTCGGCGGCCTGGCGGGCGACCTTCTTGATGTTCGGGTAGTTTTTCAGGGCCGCGTCGAATCCCTGTGTGCGCTGCTGGGTGAGCTCCAGGTTGTCGATCCCGGCGAGCTCGATGACCCGGGCGTTCTGCTTGTCCTTCAGCTTCTCGCCGATGTAGTGACCGGCGCTGAGGCCCATGCCGTAGTTGTCGCCACCGATCCAACAGCGGTACGCCTGCGGGGAGTTGAAGATCCGGTCGAGGTTGACGACCGGGATCCCGGCGCGCATCGCCTGGAGCCCGACCTGGGTGAGCGCCTTGCCGTCGGCGGGCAGCACGACCAGGACGTCGACCTTCTTGTTGATCAGTGTCTCGATCTGGCCGATCTGCGCGGCCGTGTCGTTGGAGCCCTCGGTGATCTCCAGTGTCACGTCCGAGTACTTCTTGGCTCGGCTCTTGGCGTTGTCGTTGATGGCGTTGAGCCAGCCGTGGTCGGCCTGCGGCCCCGCGAAGCCGATGGTGACCTGCTTGCCCGGCTTGTCGTCGGCGGCGGGCTGACTGTTGCCGGCCGGCTCGTCGTCCTTGGTGTCGTTGCTGGTGCAGCCGACGAGGAGGGCGCCGGCCGAGACGGCGGCGGTCCCGAAGAGCAGTCCTCTGCGGCTTGTGAGCTCTGGCATGGTGGTGGGCCTTCCCGTGTCAGGTCGTGCTTGCGGTACGCCGTTGGACCAGGACCGCGGCGACGATGATCGCGCCCTTGGCGATCTGCTGGACGTCGCTCTGCAGGTTGTTCAGCGCGAAGATGTTGGTGATCGTGGTGAAGATCAGTACGCCGAGCACCGAGCCGGTGATGGTGCCGCGGCCCCCGCTGAGCAGCGTGCCGCCGATGATCGCGGCCGCGATGGCGTCGAGTTCGTACAGGTTGCCGTTGGTGTTCTGGCCCGAGCCGGACAGAATGATCAGCAGGAAGGCGGCGATGCCGCAGCACAGTCCGGAGAGGAGATAGAGGTACAGCCGCTGCCGCCGTACGTCGATGCCCGCGAGCCGTGCGGCCTCGGCGTTGCCGCCTACGGCGACGGTGCGCCGGCCGAAGGTGGTGCGGTTGAGAATCAGCCAGCCGACGATCGTGACGGCCGCGAAGACGAGCACCAGCGGAGGAATCCCCAGCACGTACGAGTCGCGCTCGCCGAGCTTCAATATTCCGTCCACACTGACGACTTGAGTCTGGCCGTCGGTGATCTGGAGGGCAAGGCCCCGGGCCGAGGCGAGCATGGCGAGCGTCGCGATGAACGGGACCATCGCGCCGTACGCGATGAGCAGGCCGTTGACCAGGCCGCAGCCCACGCCGACGAGCACCGCGGTGAAGAGGATGCCCGCGAAGCCGTACTCCTGGGTGGCCACCGTCGTCGCCCACACCGAGGAGAGCGCGACGATCGCGCCGACCGACAGATCGATGCCGCCGGAGGTGATGACGAAGGTCATGCCCACGGTGACGACGCCGATCACCGAGGCCTGGGTGAGGACGAGTTGGAGGTTGCGGGTGTCGAGGAACTCGTCGGGCTTGGTGATGCCGCCGATGACGATCAGGGCGGCGAGCACACCGAGGAGCGAGAGGGTGCGGACGTCGGCGCGGGCCACGAGCGTGCGCCATGCGGGGAGTTCGGTCATCGGCGGCACCTTGTCGGTGCTGCCCCGCGGCGGGGATACGGGCTGCGTCATGACGCCGGGCTTCCTTCCATCACGAGGTCGAGTACGCGGTGTTCGTCGAGCTCCCGGGCGGGCGCCGTGTGGACGACGCGGCCCTCCCGGAGCACCAGCACGCGGTCGGCGAGGCCCAGCACTTCGGGGACTTCGCTGGAGACCAGCAGAACGGCGAGGCCCTCGTCGGCGAGGCG
Source organism: Streptomyces sp. SD15 (assembly GCF_054462255.1). Classification (NCBI taxonomy): domain Bacteria; kingdom Bacillati; phylum Actinomycetota; class Actinomycetes; order Kitasatosporales; family Streptomycetaceae; genus Streptomyces; species Streptomyces sp. SD15. The sequence continues at coordinate 311,730 of NZ_JBTLMO010000001.1, forward strand.
CCGGATGACCGCGTACAGCTCGGCGCGGGCGCCGACGTCGACCCCGCGGGTCGGTTCGTCGAGCAGCAGCACACGGCAGCCGCGCAGCAGCCAGCGCGCCAGGACGGCCTTTTGCTGATTTCCGCCGGACAGGGTCCGGATCGGGACGGACGGGTTGTCGGGGCGCAGCGACAGCTCGCGGGTGGCCGTCCGTGCGGCCCCCTGCTCGGCACTCCGGTCGATCCAACCCCCGCGTGAGAAGCGGGACATGGAGGACACCGACACATTGCGCGTGACGGACTCCAGCATCAGCAGGGCCTGGGCCTTGCGCTCCTCGGGGGCGAGCCCGAGTCCGGCACGGACGGCGGCGCCGACGCTGCCGGGATGCAACGGGCGTCCGTCGACCAGGACTTGACCTGCCGTCGGCTTCCGCGCCCCGTAGATCGTCTCCAGGATCTCGGAGCGTCCGGAGCCGACGAGCCCGGCCAGGCCGACGATCTCGCCGGGGCGCAGGTCGAGGTCGAGCGGTGCGAACTCGCCCTCGCGGGCGAGGCCTTGAACCTTCAGTACGGGTTCGGACGACGGCGTGCGGGTGGGCCGGTCCGGGAAGACGTACTCCACATTGCGTCCCGTCATCAGCGCCACGATGTCGCGCGTCGGCGTGGACTTCGCGGGCAGTCCGCCCGCCACCGCCCGGCCGTCCTTCAGCACGGTCACGCGGTCGCCGATACGGCGGATCTCCTCCAGCCGGTGCGAGATGTAGACGACGGCGACTCCGTCCGCGGTGAGGTCGCCGACGATGCGGAAGAGGTTGTCGACCTCGTCGGGGTCGAGGGCCGCGGACGGCTCGTCCATGACGATGAGGCGTACGTCGTGCGAGAGCGCCCGTGCCATCGAGACGATCTGCTGCTGGGCGGCCGACAGCTCACCGACGAGTCGCGCCGGGTCGATCTCGGAGTGCCCAAGTCGCTTCAGCAGAGCGGCAGTTGAGACTCGGGCCGCTTTTCCCCGTACGACGAAGCCGGCGGCCGTGGGTTCATGCCCGAGGTGGACGTTCTCGGCCACCGACAGACCCTCCACCAGGTCGAGTTCCTGGTAGATGGTGGCGATGCCGAGGCGCATGGCGGCGATCGGAGAGCGGAGTGCGACGGGTGCGCCGCGCCAGCCGATGGTGCCGTCGTCGGGCTGGTGGGCGCCGGCCAGGACCTTGATGAGAGTGGATTTTCCGGCCCCGTTCTGGCCGAGCAGACAGTGGACTTCGCCGGCCAGGACGTCGAGGTCGACACCGTCGAGGGCCCGGACTCCGGGGAACGACTTGGTGATGCCGGACATGGTGAGCAGCGGTGGTTCTGGTGCCATGACGGTTCCCCTTGGCGGGCGTGCGGGCCGGTTTCAGGGCAGGGCAGAGCAGGGAGCTGTGCCGGTGAGGTGACGAAGAGAGATAGGGCGCGGTGGCTCTTGCGAGCGCTACGCGGGAGAGAACAGATGGTCGCTGATGAGCCGAGCCGCGCCGATGACTCCGGCCGTCGGCCCCAACTCCCCCAGCACGATGGGTAGATTGCCGGTCGCCAGCGGCAGCGACTGGCGGTAGACCTGGGTGCGGATCGCGGCGAGCAGGGTATGGCCGAGACCCGTCACCCCGCCGCCGATCACCACCAGGCCCGGATTGAAGAAACTGACCAGCCCGGCGATGACCTGGCCGGTGCGGTTGCCGCCCTCGCGGATCAGGCCGAGCGCGGTGGCGTCTCCCGCGGCGGCCGCGGCGGCGACGTCGACGGCGCTCAGACTGCCCGCCGCCTCCAGCCGGGAGGCCAACTCCTGCGAATGTCCCTGCTGGGCGGCCTCTGTGGCGTCGCGGGCGAGCGCGGCCCCACTGAAATGAGCCTCCAGGCAACCCCGGTTGCCGCAGGCGCACGGACGCCCGTCGGGCACGGCCTGGATGTGCCCGATGTCTCCGGCGCTGCCCGTCGTACCGCGGTAGACCTCACCGCCGACGACGATGCCGCAACCGATACCCGTTCCGATCTTGACGCAGAGGAAGTCGCCCACGGAGCGTGCGACGCCCGCGTGCTGCTCCCCCATGGCCATGAGGTTCACGTCGTTGTCGACCATGACGGGACAGCCGAGGTCCTGACTGAGCGCCTCGCGAACCGGGAAGCCGTCCCAGCCGGGCATGATCGGCGGGGCGACAGGAACACCCTCGGGGAAACGGACCGGCCCCGGCACGCCGATTCCGGCGCCGTCGAACCCTTCCGCGAGCCCTGATGCCTTCAACTTGGCGGCCATGGACAGGACTTGCTCGAAGACCGCGACCGGTCCTTCGCGGACGTCCATGGGCTGGTTGATGTGGCCCAGGACCTCCAGTTCTGGATTGGTGACGGCCACGTCGATCGAGGTCGCCCCGATGTCGACGCCGAGGAAACGCAGCCCCGGTGCGAGCCGGATGTTGTGGGAGCGGCGGCCGCCGCGGGATGCGGCGAGTCCGTCGGCTGCCACGAGCCCGGTCTCCAGGAGCCGTTCCACCTCGACGGCCAGCTTCGACCGCGAGAGGTCGACCTGATCGCCCAGCTGGGCCCGGGAGTTGGGGCCGCCGTCTCGCAACAGGCGTAGCAGCCGGGCCTGGTGCGCATTCGCGGGTCGAGCTGTCATACGTCTCACGAGCCCCTCCCCGCCTCGATCGGCCTGCGCCAGTTGGGTTCCGGCCACTTCTGTATGGCTTGCTTTCGAGTGGAACGTAGCAGCGGTTGCCGGGGCTGGGAAGAAGTTGCGCAGAGATCGCCCACAACTTTCTCCACTCAGAGGACAAAGAACGGTTGCGCGGCGGTCCGGCTCCACGGTCATGGGCAACCGAGTGACGTCGCGGCTACCCTGTGTCTGCGGGCAGAAGTGGTCGTCAAGTGCTGGGGGGAGCGCATGGTGCCGGAGACGTCGCGCGAGGAGTTCCCGGACCCCGGCTATGCCCTGGGCATAGCCAACGGGTCCTACGAGTGGTACCGAGCCGCGGCCATCAAGGCCCGCAGGTACTTCCGGCTGTCCGATGTCCTGCAGTTGATCCTCTCCGCGGCCATTCCGGTTTCGGCGGTCATCGTGCCCGGGAACGCGCGCATACCCGCGGTCCTGGGCGGCCTGGTCGTCGTCATCACCGGGCTGCGCTCCACCTTCCACTGGCAGGACGACTATCTCCGGTTCAGCCAGGCACGCGAGGCCGTCGAGACGGAGCGCCGGCTGTATCTGACCGCCTCCAGGCCGTACGACGACGAGAGCACCCGGGACAAGAACCTCGCCGCCAGTGTGTCGCGGATCGAACAGCGGGAAATGGGCACCTGGGTTCAACTCTCGAGCCCGCGCAACGAGTCCACGGGGAAGTGAACAGCGGTCATGGTCGCGGCACGCCGGATTCCCACGTACTTCAGCCACAGCTATCGGCGGGAAGACCGCGATATCAACGAGTTCTTCTGGCGCGCCTTCGACGCTCAGGGATTCGGATTCACGGTCGACCCGCAATCCGCCGGCGCGCTGTCCACCTGTCATCTGGAGATGACCATGCGACGCAGTGCCTGCTTCGTCGGCGTGGTGACCCTGCGCCGGGATCAGTCCGCCTACAAGTGTTCGCCGTTCATCGTCTACGAGTACGGGCTGGCGGCACGGGCCGTCAAACCCCTGCTGGTCTTTGTCGAGAAGGGTGTCCCCGGGTACCACTTTCCCAATGTCCAGGAGCGGTTCGTCTTCGACCGGGACGAGCTGGACACCTATGGCGGCTTCGAGCAGCCGATCCGGCAGCTCGCCCTCAAGGCACAGGGTTACTCCTCAGCGGGAGACCAGCTGGTCGGCGAAGTGGGGCTCGCGGTACCCGACACTCCCGCGTACCGGGCGGCGAAGCCCCTGATCACCCAGACCCTGGCGAAGTTCGGGTACGCGGTGAAGGAGGTGGACGTCGCCTTCAAGGATCAGGCGAAGATTCCCCTCCAGCTCGACCCGCTCGACTTCGTCGTCATCGACATCGGCGGTCAGGAGCCTCTTGACCGGCTCTTCCATCTGCTTCTCGGCCGGTCCATCCCGACCCTGAACGTCATTCACCACGACCCCGCGGGCGGTCCGCGGCCGGGCGTCCCGGACCTGGTCGTGGGCGAAACCCTGCGCGACGCCACCTTCGAGCAGGATTCCGTGCTGTGGTGGAACAGCCCCGGTGAATTCGCCGCTCGGCTGGAGCAGCAGTTGGAGCGGTTCGACCTTCCTCGGCAGCAGTTCCGCAATCTCGACGAGGGGATCGGATACATCCGCAGCACCGGCCGCACCGACGGCAAGATCTTCCTCAGCACTGCGGGACCGGACGACGCGCTGTCGCGCGAGGTCGGACGTGCCCTCAAGCTCCAGAACTTCACGTTCTTCCACTACGTGTACAACAACACGATCCCGCGCGGCTCGAAATGGCAGGACCGGCTGGAGCAGCAACTCGCGGCGAGCCAGGTGTTCGCCCCACTGGTGAGCCAGGCCTATTGGCGCAGTGAATGGTGCAGACGGGAATTGGCGACCGCCCGTCGGCTCAGCGACCAGGGGCGGCTGACCATCATTCCCTATTTCCTCGACGGCAGTTCCGAGGAACTGATCCCCGAACAGGGCGCGGACATCTCCGACCTCACCGAGGCCGAGCGGGTCGCGCTGATCGTCCAGGACATGGACGGCTTCTTCACCGGTCAGATCACCCCCGACTACTCCGGAACATGAGACATGGCAGAGAACGGCTGGACGCCGACTCCCCTTGACACCAGCGGAATCGAACTCGACGCGGGCCTGCTGGCGCTCGTCGAGGAACTCGCCGAGAACGCGCATGCCCGCTGGGCTCGGCGCCGCTTGGCGGAGGGCTGGCGTCCCGGTGCGGAGCGGAGCGACTCCGCGCTGACGCATCCCCTGCTCGTCCCCTACCCGGAGCTGCCGGAGCGGGAGAAGGAGTACGACAGGGAGCTTGCCGTGGAGACCATCAAGGTCGTCCTCAGCCTCGGGTACCGCATCGTGCCGCCGACTTAGGGCCTGTCCGGCGGATCATGCCGGAGACGCGGGGTCCGGCACGCCGAAACCGGTGGTCAGGACTTTTCGCGCTCGTGGTACGTCTTGCGCGTGTGCTCGGTGTGCGCGCGCATGACCTGGGTGGCGCGTGGCTCGTCGCGGTCGGCGATCGCGGCGATGAGGTCGCGGTGCTCGATCCAGGACTGCCGGCCGCGCTGCCGGGCGACCGGCGTGTAGTACCAGCGGACCCGTCGGTCGACCTGCGCGGCCAGTTCGGCGAGGACCGTGTTGCCGGCCAGTTCCATGACCTTCGTGTGGAAGCGGGCGTTCATCGCGACCGCGCCGTCCACGTCGTCGGCGGCGACCGCGCGCTCGCCCTCGGCGCACAGCTCCTCGAGCGCGGCGATGCCGGCGGTGCCCGCGTTGGCGGCGGCGAGCCGGGCCGCCTCGGCCTCCAGCAGCGTGCGCACCGTGAGAAGCTGGTCCGCCTCCTCCTCCGTCGGCTCGTGCACGAACGCGCCCTGGGCGGGCCGCAGATCGACCCACCCCTCCGTGTTCAGCCGCTGCAGCGCCTCGCGCACGGGCTGCCGGGAGACCCCGAGATGCCCGGCGAGTTCGCTCTCGACCAGGTGCTGGCCCGGCTGGAGGGCACGGGTCGTGATGAGTTCGAGCAGCGCTTCGTAGACACGGTCGCGCAGCGGGCCGGGCCGTTCGAGCCTGGGCACCGCCCCCTGCGGCAGTCCTGTCGACAACATCGCGGTCCCCCTCTTGCCAAAGCCACCGAATGCCAAAGCCATAGCCGTCGAAGAGCAGTATCAGAAAAGCCAGTATCGATTGTCTTTCGTCTACAGTCTACGGCGCACAATGGCCAGGGTCGGGGGAGGTCGAGCTCGTCACACCCTGCCGTCCGTGCACGTCACGGGCAGTGGACGACCTGTCCCGCGTACGACAGGTTGCCGCCGAACCCGAAGAGCAGCACAGGGTCGCCGGTGCTGATCTCGCCGCGTTCGACGAGTTTCGAGAAGGCGAGCGGGATGCTGGCGGCGGAGGTGTTGCCGGAGTCGACGACATCGCGTGCGACCACGGCGTTCACGGCACCGATCTTCGCGGCGAGGGGCTCGATGATGCGCAGGTTCGCCTGGTGCAGGACGACCCCGGCGAGTTCCTCGGGCGCGAGCCCGGCCCGCTCGCAGGCCTGCCGGGCGATCGCGGGAAGCCGCGTCGTGGCCCAGCGGTAGACGCTCTGCCCCTCCTGGGCGAACCGCGGGGGCGTGCCCTCGATGCGCACGGCGTGTCCCATCTCGGGCACCGAACCCCACAGCACCGGCCCGATACCGGGGTCCTGCGAGGCCTCGACCACCGCGGCCCCCGCCCCGTCCCCCACCAGGACACTGGTCGTACGGTCGCTCCAGTCCGTCACCTCGGACATCTTGTCCGCGCCGATGACCAGCGCCCTCGTCGCCGCCCCCGCGCGCACGGCATGGTCGGCAGTGGCGAGCGCGTGCGTGAAGCCCGCGCAGACCACGTTGACGTCCATCGCGGCCGGGGACGGGATGCCGAGGCGGGCGGCGACCCGGGCGGCCATGTTCGGGGAGCGGTCGACGGCCGTGGAGGTGGCGACGAGGACCAGGTCGATATCGCCGGGGGTCAGCCCCGCCGCCGCGAGCGCCTTGGCCGCGGCGTACGCGGCCAGTTCGTCGACGGGCTCGTCGGGCCCGGCGATGTGGCGTGTGCGGATGCCCACCCGGGTCCTGATCCACTCGTCACTGGTGTCGACCAGGCCCGCCAGGTCCTCGTTGGTGAGTACCTTGGCGGGCTGGTAGTGGCCGACGGCCGCGATGCGTGAGCCGTTCATTGGGGGGTCCCCTCGTTGCCTTGGGTAGCGGGATCCTCCAGTCTGATCAGTGACTCACGAGTACGACGGCAGCTGTTGCCACAGGAAAGGGGCGTCAGGCTTGTCGGCTTCTGTCAGGCACTCGGACGCCCGAAACAACGTCCGCATACCGTCACGTCGGGTCCGCATATCGTGCGTCCGCGTACCGTCCGACCGCACGCACGCCGTCCGACCGCACGCACGCCGTCCGTCCGTCCGTCCGCACACCGTCCGCAAGCATGCCGGGGCCTCACCCCGTGAACAGCTGCTTGGCCTTCAGTACGAGCTCGTACAGGCCGTAACAGAACGGCGCCCCCACCCACAGCCAGGTGAAGGCGATGAGCCCACGGCGGTCTTCAGGCGGACTGCTGGGGCTGGACGGAGTCGTCATCGGCGGCCTCCCTCGGTGCGGGGATGTGGTGGCGAGTGTGGACGGGTCGCACCAGCTCGTTGGCGACGAAGCCGACGGCCAGCAGCCCGATCATGATCAGGAACGAGGTCTCGTAGAGCGCCGAGCCGTGCTTGCCCGCCTCTTTCTGCCGGTCCGCGATCCAGTTGACGATCAGCGGGCCGAGGACGCCCGCCGTGGACCAGGCGGTGAGCAGCCGGCCGTGGATCGCGCCGACCTGGTAGGTGCCGAAGAGGTCCTTCAGATACGCGGGAATGGTTGCGAAGCCGCCGCCGTAGAAGGAGAGGATCACCAGCGCGCAGACGATGAACAGGGGCTTGGACGAGTCCCCGAACTGTGAGATCAGCAGATACATCAACGCGCCCACACCGAGATAGACGCGGTAGATGTTCTTGCGGCCGATCAGGTCGGACGTGGACGACCAGCCGATCCGGCCCGCCATGTTCGCCGCCGAGAGCAGCGCCACGAAGCCCGCGGCGGCGGAGACCGACACCGGTGTGGAGGTGTCCGCGAAGAAGTCCGTGATCATCGGGGCGGCCTTCTCGAGGATGCCGATGCCCGCGGTCACGTTCATGCACAGGATGACCCACAGGCACCAGAACTGCGGGGTGCGCACGGCGTTGTTCGCGGACACCTGCACCCCGTCGAGCGGCCCAGGGCCCGCTTTGACCGGCTTGTCGTCGCGCGGCACCCGCACCAGCAGCACGCCGAGCAGCATGAAGACGGAGTACGACAGCCCGTGCACGAGGAACGCGAGGGCGATGCCGGAGGAGTCGGAGCCGAAGGACTTCAGCATCTGCGCGGACCATGGCGAGGCGATCAGCGCGCCGCCGCCGAAGCCCATGATCGCGATGCCGGTGGCCATGCCGGGCCGGTCCGGGAACCATTTGATCAGGGTCGAGACGGGCGAGATGTAGCCGATGCCGAGGCCGATCCCGCCGACGAAGCCGTAGCCGAACACGATCAGCCAGTACTGCTCGGTGGCGGCGCCGAGCGAGGCGATCAGAAAGCCGGTGGAGAAGCAGACCAGGGCGACCGTCATCGCCCAGCGCGGCCCGTTGCGCTCCACGAGCGTGCCGCCGAACGCGGCGGACAGACCGAGCATGACGATGCCGAGCTGGAAGGGCAGCGCGCTCTGGGTGCCGCTGAGGCCGAGGGCGGATTCGAGCGGCGGCTTGAAGACGCTCCAGGCGTAGGCCTGGCCGATGGAGAGGTGGACCGACAGGGCGGCGGGCGGGACGAGCCAGCGGCTCCACCCAGGCGGTGCGACAGGGGGGCTCATGATCCCGAACGATAGGAAGCGGCCGCCCGGTTGGGAAGTTGTTCGGCACCAACTCGTCGACCGTATGCGGTGAGCGGTATCCACGGCGCGACGAACGGTCGGGCCCGATGACCCATCTCCGTCTCCACGGTCACCGGCCCAGGTGCTGCGCGAAGTCTTGCTGGTCCAAGTTCCATACTGTAGACAATATTTCGTCGACACAGTTTGCCAGTTCCTCGGTACCCTCGACCGAACGGAGCGCCCCCAGTGAAAGTCGCCGTTCTCGGCGCCGGTGCGATCGGCGCCTACGTCGGCGCCGCGCTGCACCGCGCAGGCGCCGATGTGCACCTCATCGCCCGTGGACCGCATCTGGCGGCCATGAGGCAGCACGGAGTCCATGTACTCAGCCCGCGCGGTGACTTCACCGCGCGCACCCATGCCACCGACGACCCGGCCGAGGTCGGCCCGGTCGACTTCGTCCTGCTGGGCCTGAAGGCCAACTCGTACGCGGCGTGCGGGCCGCTGATCGAGCCCCTGTTGCACGACACGACGGCGGTGATCGCCGCCCAGAACGGCATCCCCTGGTGGTACTTCCACCGGCACGGCGGCCCGCACGACGGCCACCGTGTCGAGAGCGTGGACCCCGACGGCGCGGTCAGTGCGGTGCTCGCGCCCGAACGGGCCATCGGGTGTGTCGTCTACGCCGCGACCGAGCTCGAAGGACCGGGAGTCGTACGACACCTCGAAGGCACCCGGTTCTCCATCGGCGAACCCGACCGCTCGCTCTCCCCGCGCTGTCGGGCGTTCAGCGACGCCATGCAGGCGGGCGGGCTCAAGTGTCCTGTCGAGCAGGACCTGCGCAACGACATCTGGCTCAAGCTGCTCGGCAACATCTCCTTCAACCCCATCAGCGCGCTGGCCCGCGCGACGATGCGGCAGATGTGCCTGCACGGCGGCACCCGCAGGGTCATCGAGATCATGATGACCGAGACGCTCGCGGTCGCCCAGGCCCTCGGCTGCGAGGTGGGCGTCTCCATCGAACGGCGGCTGGCCGGCGCCGAACGCGTCGGCGACCACCGCACCTCCACTCTCCAGGACCTGGAGCGCGGCAAGCCGCTCGAACTCGACGTGCTGCTGGCGGCCGTCGTGGAGCTGGCGGAGATCACCGAAGTCCCGGTGCCGACGCTCCGTACCGTCCACGCCATCTCGGACCTGCTCGCGTTGAGGAGCGCCGCATGAGGAAACGCGACCCGAAGATCTATGCCCGACTCACTCATCCGCTCGTCAGGGACTCGCGCGACCAGCCCTTCCGGCAGGCCACCTGGGACGAGGCACTGACCCGCGCTGCCGCGGGACTGAGTGCCGCACGCGGCGCCTTCGGCCTGTTCTCCTGCGCCCGTGCGACCAACGAAATGAACTACGTGGCCCAGAAGTTCGCCCGGGTCGTGATGGGCACGAACAACGTCGACTCCTGCAACCGCACCTGCCACGCGCCGAGCGTCGCCGGCCTGTCGGCGGCCTTCGGCTCAGGCGGCGGCACCTCCTCGTACGCCGAGGCCGAGCACACCGACCTCATCGTGATGTGGGGCTCCAACGCCCGCTTCGCGCACCCCATCTTCTTCCAGCACGTACTGAAGGGGATCAGGAACGGCGCCCGGATGTACGCGGTCGACCCACGCCGCACCTCCACGGCCGAGTGGGCGGAGAGCTGGCTCGGCCTGAACGTCGGCACCGACATCCCGATGGCGCACGCGATCGGCCGCGAGATCATCCACGCGGGCCTCGCCAACCACGCCTTCATCGAGCGGGCGACCAGCGGCTTCGAGCAGTACAAACAGCTGGTCGAGCCGTGGACGCTGTCGCTCGCCCAGAAGGTGACAGGCGTACCGGCCGCGGCGATACGGGAGTTGGCGCACGCGTACGCCCGCGCCGAGCGCGCCCAGCTGTGCTGGACACTCGGCATCACCGAGCACCACAACGGCACGGACAACGTCCGCGCTCTGATCAATCTGTCGCTGCTGACCGGGCACGTGGGCCGCTACGGCTCCGGGCTCCAGCCACTGCGCGGCCAGAACAACGTGCAGGGCGGCGGCGACATGGGCGCCATCCCCAACCGGCTCCCCGGCTTCCAGGACATCCTCGATCCCGACGCGCGGCTGAAGTTCGAGTCCGCCTGGGAGACCGTCATCCAGCCGCACTACGGGCTGAATCTGACGGAGATGTTCGAGGCCATGGAGGAGGGCACGCTCAAGGCCGTCTACTGCATCGGGGAGAACCCCGCGCAGTCCGAGGCCGACAGCGAACAGGCGGTGCGGCGGCTGAGCGCCCTGGACTTCCTCGTCGTACAGGACATCTTCCTCACGAAGACGGCCGAGCTGGCGGATGTCGTGCTGCCCGCGACCGCCGGGTGGGCGGAGACGGAGGGGACAACCACCAACAGCGAGCGGCGAGTTCAGCGGGTCCGCGCCGCCGTCATCCCGCCCGGCGAGGCCCGTGAGGACATCGACATCCTCTGCGACCTCGCCACGCGCCTCGGCCACGAGTGGAAGTACGCCGACGCCGAGACCGTGTGGAACGAGCTGCGGTCGGTGTCGCCGGACCACTACGGGATGACGTACGAGCGGCTGGAGGAGCACCAGGGCATCCAGTGGCCCTGCCCGGACCCCACGCGGCTCGAACCGACGTATCTGCACGGCCGGTTGTGGGCCGCGGACCCCGCCGAGCGGGGCCGTCTCGCGCCCTTCGGGCTCGTCCAGCACGACCCGCCGGTGGACCTGACGGACGAGGAGTACCCGATCCGGCTCACCACCGGGCGGCGGCTCGACTCGTACAACACCGGTGTGCAGAGCGGCGGTTTCGCGTCGCCGCTGCGGCGGGGCGAGTACGTCGAGCTGTGCCCGGAGGACGCGGAGCGCTACGGGGTCGTGGTGGGCGAGGACGTACGGGTGTCCTCGCGGCGCGGATCCGTCGTGGCACCCGTGTGGATCGACACCGCCCTGCGCCCCGGGCTCGCGTTCATGACCATGCACTTTCCCGACGAGGTGGACACCAACCAGCTGACGATCGAGGCGAATTGCCCGATCGCGGGGACGGCGGAGTTCAAGGCGTCGGCCATCCGGATCGAGAAGCTGCCGGCCCCGATTCAAGTGAGGTGATGTGGTGGACCTGCACTTCGGTGACAGCAAACCGACGGACGAGGAGCGGGCGGCCGTCGACGCGCTGCTCGGCCCTCCGGAGTCCTCGTGGGAGGGCGCCGACCGCTCCGACGCCGACCTCAGGTGGGCGCGCGGTGGCCGCGAGGCACGCGAACGCCGTGACCTGCTGTTGCCGGGGCTGCACGCGATCAACGATCGCGTGGGGTGGATCAGCGAGGGCGCCCTCGGCTACCTGTGCCGCCGTCTCACGGTGCCGCCCGCGGAGGCGTACGGGGTCGCGACCTTCTACTCGATGTTCTCGGTGAAGCCGCGCCCGGCGACCGTGCTCCATGCGTGCACGGATCTCGCGTGTGCGGCGGCGGGGGCGGCCGATCTGTGCGCGGGGATCGAGGCCCGACTGGGGCTCGGGAGTGGGGTTGCGGTCGAGCGGAGTCCTTGCCTGGGCCTGTGCGAGCGGGCGCCGGCGGCGCTGGTGATGCGGGCGGGGGCACCTGAGGGCGTTCTCGCCCCCGCCGCCCCTACCCTTCCCGTCCCCGGGGGCTCCGCCCCCGGACCCCCGGATCGGCCTGAACGGCCTCGTCCTCAAACGCCGGACGGGCTGACAAGGGCCACCGCCGTCATCGCACCCGCCACCGTCACCACCGCCGTCGTCGCCGCTACCACCCCCGGGGCCGCCCCCGACGAACCACCCGCCTCCGCCGCCGTCCCGCAGGCCGGCCAGGACGGACTGATCCTGCTGCGCCGCGTCGGTGTGGTGGACCCCACCGATCTGGACGACTACCGGGCGCACGGCGGGTACACCGCGCTGCGCCGGGCGTTCGCGATCGGTCCCGCCGCGGTGATCCGCGAGGTGACCGACGCGGGCCTGGTCGGGCGTGGCGGCGCCGCCTTCCCCACCGGCCGCAAGTGGCAGGCCACGGCGTCCCAGCCCGACCATCCGCACTATCTGGTGTGCAACGCGGACGAATCCGAGCCGGGCACCTTCAAGGACCGGCTGGTCATGGAGGGCGACCCGTACGCGCTCGTCGAGGCGATGACGGTCGCGGCGTACGCGGTCGGCGCGCACCACGGGTATCTGTATCTGCGCGGCGAGTACCCGCGCGCGCTGCACCGCATGGAGCACGCCATCGGGCAGGCACGCGCGCGTGGCCTGCTCGGCGACGACGTCCTGGGCCAGGGATACGCCTTCGACATCGAGATCCGGCGTGGTGCGGGCGCGTACATCTGCGGCGAGGAGACCGCCCTCTTCAACTCGATCGAGGGCTACAGAGGAGAGCCCCGTTCGAAACCGCCCTTCCCCGTAGAGAAGGGTTTGTTCGGCAAACCCACTGCCGAGAACAACGTCGAGACCCTGATCAACGTGCTGCCGATCCTCACCATGGGGGCGCAGCCGTACGCCGCCATCGGCACCCCCGGCTCCACGGGCCCGAAGTTGTACTGCGTGTCGGGGAGCGTGGACCGGCCCGGTATCTACGAGCTGCCGTTCGGGGCGACGCTGGGTGAGCTGTTGGAGTCGGCGGGGGTGCGTGAACGTTTGCGCGCGGTCCTTCTCGGCGGCGCGGCCGGCGGCTTCGTACGACCCGACGAGCTGGACATACCGCTCACCTTCGAAGGCACCCGTCAGGCGGGCACGACGCTCGGCTCGGGCGTGGTGATGGCCTTCGACGACACGGTTGAGCTGCCGCGGCTGCTGCTGCGGATCGCCGAGTTCTTCCGCGACGAGTCGTGCGGCCAGTGCGTGCCGTGCCGGGTGGGGACCGTGCGCCAGGAGGAGGCGCTGCACCGGATCGTGGAGCGCGCGGGCGCCGAGGCCGCGGGGGACATCGCGCTGCTGCGCGAGGTGGGCCGTGCCATGCGGGACGCCTCGATCTGCGGTCTCGGACAGACCGCGTGGAACGCCGTGGAATCCGCCATCGACCGCTTGGGGGCGTACGAATGACCGCGATCGACCGGACGGAGGCTGCCGAATGACCGTGACACCGCTGGGAATCCCCCGCCGTCTGCTGGAATTCACGCTCGACGGTGAGCAGGTGCGGGCTCCCGAGGGCTCGACGATCCTCGACGCCTGCCGGGCCGCCGGCAAGGACGTGCCCACCCTCTGCCAGGGAGACACGCTCACCCCGAAGAACGCCTGCCGCGTCTGCGTCGTCGAGGTCGAGGGCTCGCGCACCCTCGCCCCGGCCTGCTCGCGCAAGGCGGAGGCGGGCATGCAGGTGCGCACGGACACCGAGCGCGCCCGGCACAGCCGCAAGATCGTCCTGGAGCTCCTGGCCTCCTCGGTCGATGTGTCGACCACACCGAAGGTGGCCGAATGGATCAAGGAGTACGAGGCGAAGCCGGACCGCTTCGGCCCGGACGCCGCCCGCGTGGACGAGGAGCCGAGGATCGACAACGACCTCTACGTCCGCGACTACGACAAGTGCATCCTCTGCTACAAGTGCGTCGACGCCTGCGGGGAGCAGTGGCAGAACACCTTCGCGATCTCGGTCACCGGGCGCGGTTTCGACGCCCGGATCGCCGTCGAGCACGACGCCCCGCTGACGGACTCGGCATGCGTCTACTGCGGCAACTGCATCGAGGTCTGCCCGACGGGAGCACTGTCCTTCAAGTCGGAGTTCGACATGCGTGCGGCGGGTACGTGGGACGAGTCCGCGCAGACCGAGACGACCACGGTGTGCGCGTACTGCGGCGTGGGCTGCAACCTCACTCTGCACGTGCAGGACAATGACATCGTGAAGGTCACCTCTCCGCACGACAACCCGGTGACCCACGGCAATCTCTGCATCAAGGGCCGCTTCGGCTACCAGCACGTACAGAACCGGGACTGAACAGGACATGGGACGAGTCACGGAACGACGCAAGGTGATACGCATCCGGGACGGGGCCGTGAGCACCCGCCCCGACACGCTCGTCGCCGAGGAACCCCTGGAGATCCGCCTCAACGGCAAGCCGCTCGCGATCACCATGCGCACGCCGGGCGACGACTTCGCACTCGCGGCGGGCTTCCTGGTGAGCGAGGGGGTCCTCGCCGAACAGCAGGACCTCCAGAGCATCGTGTACTGCGCGGGCGCCACGGTGGACGGTTCGAACACATACAACGTGGTGGATGTGCGGACGGCGCAGGGTGTCGTCATCCCGGACATCACGCTCGAACGGAACGTCTATACGACCTCGTCCTGCGGCCTGTGCGGCAAGGCGAGCCTGGACGCGGTCCGTACGACGGCCCGCTGGCCCATCGCCGACACTCCCCCGGTCCGGGTGGAACCCGAACTGCTCGCGAGCCTCCCCGACCGGCTGCGCGCGGCCCAGCGGGTGTTCGACCGGACCGGGGGCCTGCACGCGGCGGCGCTGTTCACCGAGGACGGTGAGCTGGTCGACATCCGTGAGGACGTGGGCCGGCACAACGCGGTCGACAAACTGGTGGGCCGGGCACTGCAGAACGGCACGCTGCCGCTGTCCCGCACGATCCTGCTGGTCTCGGGCCGGGCCTCCTTCGAACTGGCGCAGAAGGCGGTGATGGCCGGGATTCCGGTCCTGGCGGCGGTCTCGGCTCCGTCGTCGCTGGCCGTGGACCTGGCCGCCGAGACAGGCCTGACCCTGGTCGGCTTCCTGCGCGGGGCCTCCATGAACGTGTACGCGGGCGAGCACCGCATCGCCCTGCGGGCCGCGGCCGCCCAGGGCTGACCGGCTCCCCGCGACACGGCGGCGGGGCCCCGAACGGCGGGGAGCGCCCCCTGCGCCGAAGGGGCCCCGTCCCCCCTTTTTTAGGGCTCGGTTCGCCTCCGGGGCGCCACAGCCTGTGTCGAGAGCGCGACCGTGCTCGACCCCTCCTTCGTCGGGGCCTCCGCGCGCTCACGCTCTCGACACAGGCGCGCCCCTTCGGCTCACTCGCCAGCCAGATCAGCCCGCGGTGAAGTGGACCTGGGCGGCGGTCACGACCGTGCCGAGGCGGGGGAAGTCGAGGCGGACGGAAGCCTCGTGCTCGGGGGCGGTGAGGGCGGCCATGGCGTCCTCGGCGAAGACCAGGTCGTAGCCGAGGTCTCCGGCGGCGCGGGCGGTGGACTCGACACCGAGGTTGGTGGCGATCCCGCCGAACACCAGGGTGGAGACGCCGTGTTCCCGCAGCCGCTCGTCGAGACCGGTGCCCTGGAACCCACCGATGGTCCGCTTCACGATCTCGATGTCGCCGTCCGCCGCGAGCCCGGCGACGAGCCCACTTCCGGGCGGCTGCTCGGGGACCCCGGTCCGCTCGACCCGGATAAGTACGACGAGCGCGCCCGCCTTGCGGAAGGCGGCCGCCAGCTCCTCCGCCGCCGCGAGGACTTCGGTGCCCTTTCGGGGCTCCAGGGGCAGTGCGACGATGCGGTCCATCAGGTCGACGAGCACGAGGGCGGTGCGCGCGGGGTCGAGGGCGAGTCGGGGCTCGGCTTCGGGTGCGGTCATGACGGAACGTTAGCCTTTACTGGCCGTCCGTACCGGAAATCCGGATCAACAAGCTCATGAACTGCTCCCCGGCTTCCAGGTGGCGCGTTCTCCCGGGGGGAGCGGCAGGTGGTACGCGTTCCACCCGTAGCGTGTCGGCCGATACTCCGCCACCACTCGTCCGGTGTACCCGTCGCCACTCGTCCGGTGTACCCGTCGCCCCGCGCGCATCCCCGCGCGCCCGAGCTCGTTGTTCATGGGGAGTTCTCTCGGGTCACGCCTGCGTCGCGGGGCCCGTCGTCCGGGTAGGAGGCAGTTACTTGGATGCCGGCACCACCCTGCTCGGCTCATTGTTGGCCTGCGCAGGCGTGCTGGGCGCGGCCATCGTGGCCTATCTGGGGAAGCGGGGCGAGAACGCCCTGAACGGTTTCTCCAGTCTCACCGACAAGCTGCAGTACGAGCGCGACCGCCTCGAGCGCCAAGTCGTCGAACGCGACTCGCGCATCGAAGAGCTGTCCACGCTGCACGCTGCGGACCAGTCGGAGATCGCCCGGTTGCGTCTCGACATCCACCGCCTTGGAGGTGCGCCGTGAACGGGTTCCAGCGGCTGCTCGCCCTGCGCTGGCGCAGCATCTTCCTCGTCTGCGTCCTGATAGCGCTCTGCGGTGTGGCGGTGATCCTGTGGGCACGCATCGACGCCGGGGACCGCCGGGCCGAGGAGCTTCGCTCGGAGGCGGAACGGCGCGGCAAGGCCCTGTCCACGCTCGCGCAGGACGTGCGCGACCTGCGCGCCCAGGTGGAGGCCGGCGGCGGCACCCCTGCGGCTCCGGACCCCTCGGATGCCGTGGACCATCTGATGGACCGGGTGCGGGTGCCCGCCGGGGCGCCCGGGGCCCCCGGTGCCAAGGGCGAGCGGGGTACGGGCGGGAAGACCGGCGCCACCGGCGAACGCGGTCCGCGCGGCGAACAGGGCGCGGCGGGGCCGTCCGGCGCGCCCGGCCCCTCAGGAGCGCCCGGCAGGGACGGCACGGACGGCACGGACGGCTCCCCCGGCCCGGCAGGACCTCCCGGACCCCAGGGCGAGCAGGGCTACCAGGGCCAGCCGGGTTCGACCGGGCTGTCGGGCGCGAAAGGCGACACGGGTGCCACGGGTGACAAGGGAGACAAGGGAGATCCCGGGCCGCCCGGCCCCAAGGGAGACGCCGGTCCCGCCTGCCCGGACGGCTACACCCTCCAGGTACCCGCGAACGATCCGGACGCCCTGGTCTGCCGCACATCGGGAGCGGCGGCCCCGGGACCAGCTCCGGAGTCCGCGGCGGTACTTCCCGTACTGCCACCCCCGCGGCGCCGACGAGATGTGGCGTGACCGGCGTGATCACGACCCGCGCACGCTCCTTGTGTCCAAAATATCCAGATCACCCAGCCATATGAAGGGCAGGTCACACCATGCCGTCAATACTTCGCGCCCCGCCAACGGATGGACAGCCGGGCACACTTTGGCGGCCCGATCGACGAAGTCCGCGTCTACGAGGGCGTTGAGCGATGACGAACCGTCCGCCGCCCCCTCCCGGACCGTGACCCCGGACACTGTCCTGTATCTCCCCATGGACCACGTGCGCGGCGGCCACTAACGTCCCGTCCGTGCCCGACGACGCGCGAGCACGACGACGGATCGCAGCCGGCCTCGGCGTTCTACTCGCCCTGGTCTGCGCGGCCGTGCTACTCACCGCCCTCCCCGACCACGACCGGGAGGGCGGCGGGACGTGCGCCGCTCGTACGCTCAAGTCCTGGAGCGCCGACGCCGGACTCACGGGCGAGTTCGCGCGGTACGGCGACGACGCGACCCGCGCCGACGACTGGACCGGCGGCGACGGCACGCACTCGGTGCGGCTGCCGGACGGGCGGGTGCTGTGGCTGTTCTCCGACACCTATCTCGGCCAGGTGCACGGGCCGCCGAACCCGGTCGGCGAGTCGCACGCCTGGCGTGACGCGAGCGCGCCCCTCGTACGCAACTCGGCGGTCGTGATGAGTACGCAGGGCCGGCTGCTGAGCACGCTCCCCGCGCCCGTTTTCCCGGACCCCGCCCCACAGCAGTGGCGCTGGCCCGTCGCCGCCCGTGTCGAGCCCCGCTCCCCGGGCTCCTTGGATCAGGTGCTCCGCGTCCTGCTGTGGACCCGTACGACGGGCCAGGCCCCCTGGATCTACGGCGTGCCCACGGCCACCGAGGTCGCCACACTCTCGCTGCCCGACCTGCGGCTCGAGGGCATCACCACGATCCTGGACCAGAGTGCCGTCGCGGACCCCTCCCGGCGGGTGCTGTTCGGCACCTCGACGGTCGACGCGGGCGACTGGACGTATGTCTTCGGCGGCGACGACGGCCAGGCCGCCTCGCGCCCCGCCTCGCAGGCGTACGTGGCGCGGGTGCCGCGCGGCCGGCTCGGGGAACCGGCCGCCTGGGAGTACTGGGACGGGGCGCAGTGGGCGGTGCGGGGCCGGCCGGCGCCGGTGCTCGGGGACGGGCGGCGCACGGGCGTGGGCAGCGCGTTCACGGTGGTGCGCGACGGCGGCACCTACGTCCTGTTCACGATGGCCGCCGGCACCGCGGGCCTGACGACGATCACGTCGTACTGGGCGTGCGCGCCGACCGGCCCCTGGCAGGGGCCCACCCGGAGCTTCAGCCCGTCCCTGCCGCAGGGGCAGGTGGCCGCGTACAACCCGCAGGCGCACCCGGCGCTGAGCGACGGCGACCGGCTCGTCCTCAGCTACGACGTCAACTGGCTGGACGCGACGGGCGCCACGGCGCAGGCGAACCTCAATCGGAACGTGTCGCTGTACCGACCGCGATTCGTGACTCTGCGACTGGTATCCGCTCCGTAGCCGCCTCGGGGTCGCGGGCCCGGCGCTTGGCGATCACCGCGCACACCATGAGCTGCATCTGGTGGAAGAGCATCAGCGGCAGCACGGCGAGCGAGGCATGCGCGCCGAACAGCACACTGGCCATGGGAAGTCCGGAGGCGAGGGACTTCTTCGACCCCGCGAACTGGATCGCGATGCGGTCCTCGCGGTTGAAGCGCAGCGCCTTCGCGCCGTACCAGGTGAGCGCCAGCATCACCGCGAGCAGCACGGCCTCGACGACGAGCAGCCCGGCCAGCCGGCCGACGCTGACCTGGTGCCAGATGCCCTGCACCATGCCCTCGCTGAACGCGGTGTAGACGACGAGCAGGATCGAGCCACGGTCGACGTATCCGAGAACCTTCTTGTGGCGCGTGAGGAAACCGCCGATCCAGCGGCGCAACACCTGTCCGGCCAGGAACGGCACGAGCAGTTGCAGCACGATCTTGAGCAGCGAGTCCGCGGAGAAACCGCCGCCGCTGTTGCCGAGCAGCGCCGCCGCGAGCAGCGGGGTGATGACGATGCCCGCGAGCGAGGAGAAGGAGCCCGCGCAGATCGCGGCGGGCACGTTGCCCCGCGCGATGGAGGTGAACGCGATCGACGACTGGATGGTCGACGGGACGAGGGTGAGGAAGAGGAGGCCGGTGTAGAGGTTGTGCGTCAGGAGAACCGGCTCGAGCCCACGGGCGGCCAGGCCGAGCAGCGGGAAGGCGACGAAGGTGCAGGCCAGGACCGTGACGTGGAGCCGCCAGTGCTTGAATCCGTCCATCGCCTCACGGGTGGACAGGCGCGCCCCGTAGAGGAAGAAGAGGAAGGCGATCGCGGCCGTGGACGCGCCGGAGGCTACATCGGCGCCCGTACCTCGCGCCGGGAGCAGGGCCGCGACGCCCACGGTCCCGAGCAACAGCAGGATGTAGGGGTCTATCGGCATCCAACTCGGCCACTGCAGGCGTTTCACGGTGCTCCACTGCTCGGTTCTCGTACGTCTTCGTGGGTCTTCGTAGGGCTTGACGGGTCTTCGTGGGCGGTCGTCCCGGGTCAGGTCGTGCCCTCTCCATCGTCCTCTTCCGGCAGGCGATCGGGAATCCGGTATACCGCTCTGACTGCCATCATGTTTCGCGATAACGTGAGCGGATGTACGACCCTTCGCAGCTGCGTACGTTCCTGGCGGTGGCCCAGACCTTGAGCTTCACGCAGGCCGCGCGACGGCTCGGCCTGCGCCAGTCCACGGTCAGCCAGCATGTACGCCGTCTCGAGGACGCCGCCGGACGGCAGCTGTTCACCCGCGACACGCACTCCGTCGAGCTCACGGAGGACGGCGAGGCGATGCTCGGCTTCGCGCGCCGCATCCTGGAGGTGCACGAGCAGGCGACGGCGTTCTTCACGGGTACGCGGCTGCGCGGCCGGCTCCGCTTCGGCGCGTCCGAGGACTTCGTGCTGACCCGGCTGCCGGAGATCCTGGAGAGCTTCCGGTACGACCATCCCGAGGTGGACCTCGAGCTGACGGTCGAGCTGTCCGGCACCCTGCACGAGCAGCTTGCGGCGGGAAAACTCGACCTGGTGCTGGCGAAGCGACGCCCCGAGGACCCGCGCGGCGAACTGGTCTGGCACGACCGCCTGGTGTGGATCGGCGCGGAACGCCTGCGCCTCGACCCCGACCGCCCGGTCCCTCTGATCGTCTACCCGCCGCCGGGCATCACCCGTGCCCTCGCCCTCGAAGCCCTGGAACGCCAGGGCCGCCCCTGGCGCATCGCCTGCACCAGCGGCAGCCTGAACGGACTCGTCGCGGCGGCCCGCGCGGGCCTGGGCGTGATGGCCCACTCCCGGGGGCTCGTCCCGCCGGGTCTGGTCCGCGTCCCGGAGCGGGCGGGACTGCCGGAGCTGGGCGAGGTCGACTTCGTCCTGGTGCACGGGCGACGGCAGGCGTCGGCACAGGGCGCGGCGGACGCGCTGGCGGCGGCGATCCTGGGGGGCGGGGACCGGCTGCACCGGGGCGGCGGAGCCGGCGCGGCGGCTTCGCGTACGTGAGTTGCTTGCTCAGGTAGGCGTAGAGGCCGGCCGTGTCGCGCGTGACGTCGGTGGGGTTGGTTCCGGTGTCTCCGGGACCGGTCCCATCGAGATCCGCAGGGTGCGGAATCAAAACCTCCACATCTGGCATCCGGGCCGCCGTGCACCGTCACCACGTCGTACAGATTCCGTGGAGATTACGGGATCGAAACCTACGGAGCCGTAAGGGATTCTGTCCGGCCCTTCCCCATGTGCGGGCATTTACTCGGCTGACCTGTGCATATACCGCGCCTTCACGCTTTACGGCACCCCTCCCACCCTGCGGCCCCGTGGGGTAGCTTTCACGGCGCTGTGCGGAGCACCACGAGGAGCGGGATTGCGCGAGTTCACCAACCCTCCGTTGGCGTCGACGCCGCCGGTGGGCGGCCTGGCCGACGTCGTGTTCGAACATGCCCAGGAAGACCCCCTGCACATCGCCCTCGGCCGCAAGGACGAGGAGGGACAGTGGCGTGACGTGACATCCGCCGAGTTCCGCGACGAGGTCCTCGCCCTCGCCAAGGGGCTGCTCGCCCAGGGGATCCGGTTCGGGGACCGGGTCGCGATCATGTGCCGCACGCGCTACGAGTGGACGCTCTTCGACTTTGCGCTGTGGACGATCGGCGCCCAGGTCGTGCCCATCTACTCGACCTCCTCCGCCGAGCAGGTCTTCTGGATGCTGTACGACGCAGAGGTGTCGGCGGTCATGGTGGAGCACGAGGACCACGCGATGACGATCGCCACGGTCGTGGACCGGCTGCCGCAGTTGCACAAGCTGTGGCAGCTCGACGTGGGCGCGGTGCAGGAGCTGTACGAGGCGGGCATGCACCTCGACGACGAGGTGGTGCACCGGCACCGGCGCGCGGTCACCCCGGACTCGATCGCGACGATCATCTACACCTCGGGCACCACCGGGCGCCCCAAGGGCTGCGTCATCTCGCACGCCAACTTCATGTTCGAGGCGGACACGGTCATCGAGCGCTGGGAGCCCGTCTTCCACTCCCGGCGCGGTGACGAGGCGGCCACCCTGCTGTTCCTGCCGCTCGCGCATGTCTTCGGGCGGATGGTGCAGGTCGCGGCGATCCGCGGCAAGGTCAAGTTCGGCCATCAGCCGCAGCTCAACGCCGCCGCCCTGCTGCCGGACCTGGCCGCGTTCCGGCCGACGTTCTTCCTCGCGGTGCCGTACATCTTCGAGAAGGTCTTCAACGCCGCCCGCCGCAAGGCCGAGAAGGAGGGCAAGGCGGGCCCGTTCGAGAAGGCCGTCGAGGTCGCCGTGCGCTACGCGGACGCGATCGAGGAGAAGGCCTGGGGCATCGGGCCCGGCCCCTCGGCGGGACTGCGCATGCAGCACCAGCTCTTCGACAAGCTCGTCTACTCCAAGGTCCGGGCCGCGATGGGCGGCCGGGTCAAGCACGCGATGTCGGGCGGCTCCGCGATGGACCGGCGGCTCGGGCTGTTCTTCGCGGGCGCGGGCGTCTTCATCTACGAGGGGTACGGGCTCACCGAGTCCACGGCGGCGGCGACCGCCAACCCGCCCGAGCGCACCCGGTTCGGCACCGTCGGCCAGGCGATCCCGGGCACCACCGTGCACATCGCGGACGACGGCGAGATCTGGCTGAGCGGCGAGAACGTCTTCCAGGGGTACCTCAACGACCCCAAGGCCACCGACGCCACCCTGCACGACGGCTGGCTCGCCACCGGCGACCTGGGCTCGCTCGACGAGGACGGCTATCTCACCATCACCGGGCGCAAGAAGGAGATCCTGGTGACCTCCGGCGGCAAGAGCGTCTCGCCGGGGATCCTGGAGGAGCGCGTCCGCGACCATCCGCTGGTCGCCCAGTGCATCGTCGTCGGCAACGACCGGCCCTACATCGCGGCGCTCGTCACGCTCGACTCCGAGGCCGTCGAACACTGGCTCCAGATGCGCAACAAGCCGCTGCTCCCCCCGGCCGACCTGGTGCGCGACACCGACCTGGAGACCGAGGTACGGCGCGCGGTGGTCGCCGCGAACACGCTGGTGTCGCAGGCCGAATCGATCCGTACGTTCCGGATACTGGCCCACCAGTTCACCGAGGAGCACGGGTTGCTGACTCCTTCACTGAAGCTGAAGCGGAAGGCGATCGAGAAGGCGTACGCGTCGGAGGTCGAGGCGCTGTACCGGGCGTAGGCCCCTCTCCGCAGACAGCGCACTCCTCCGCCGCATCAGGTCGCCATATCTGACACATCATCACTTACCGATGCGTCAGATATTGACGCTCCGTCAGATCCCACGGACACTTTCGGTCACCCAACGGAGGGGGACCCGACGTGTCGCGACCGATCCGCACCATCACCGCCGCCGTGGCCGCGCTGCTGCTCGCTACCGCCTGCAACTCCGCCTCCACCAGCGAGAGTTCGGACAAGGCAGCCGGAAGCTCCACCCGCGGAGTGACCGACAGCTCGATCAAGGTCGGTGGCATCGTGTCGATGACGACGGCCACGGGGTACTCGAAGAAGGACACCGACCTCGGCGCGAAGGCCCGCTTCGACCGCGCGAACGCGGAGGGCGGGGTCAACGGCCGGAAGATCGACTACCTGGGCGCCGAGGACGACGGCCAGGACCCGGCCAGGAACCTCGCGGCGGCACGCGAACTCGTCCAGCGGGACAAGGTCTTCGCGATCTCCCCGATGAGTTCGACGACCTTCTCGGGCGCCGACTTCCTCCAGCAGGAGAAGGTCCCCACCTTCGGCTGGGGCACCCTCCCGTCGTTCTGCGGGCCCAGCTACATCTACGGCTTCGGTGGCTGCATGGTGCCCATGCCGGGCGGCACCATCTCGCAGACCTGGCCGGAAGGGCTCAAGCGGGTCATGGGCGACGCGCCGGGCAAGTCCGTGGCGATCCTGGCCAACGACAGCGACGCCGGCACGTTCGCCATCCGCACCTACAAGCAGAGCTTCGCCTCGGCCGGCTACCGGGTGACGTACGCGAAGCCGTCCGTGCCCGCCGGCTCCGTGCCGAGCGACTGGTCGGCGTACACCAAGGAAATCCTGCGCAGCGACGGCGGCAAGGCCCCGGACGCGGTCGTCTCCGTGATGCAGACCCCGTACAACATCGGCCTGTTCACCGCGCTCAAGCGCACCGGATACGACGGCGTCCTCACCGACCCCACCGACTACGACCCGTCACTGCTCGCCAAGAGCGCGACGAAGCAAGCGCTCGACGGGGTGCACGTCCTGCTGTCGTTCCAGCCGTTCGAGCAGGACAGCGCCGATATGCGGCAGTTCAAGCAGGACATCGCCAAGGCTGCGGGGAAGGACGTGCCGCTCAACATGCACATGATGACCGGGTACATGTCCGCCGACCTGTTCCTCGCCATCGCCGAGAAGGCGGGCAGGAACCTGACGGTGGCGTCCTTCCAGAAGGCGGCGGGCGGGTTCTCCGACACCGGCACGCTGGTCGGCGACCGCGCCGAACCCAGGGGACAGAAGGAGTCGTTCGGCTGCGGGGCGCTCGTCGAGCTCAAGGACGGGAAGTACGTCGTGTCGGCGCCCTTCACCTGCTACTCACCCATCCCCTTCAAGTAGCCCGGCCACGAGGGGACTTGGCATGTCGGACCTGCTGGGATTCGTACTGAGCGGACTGGTCTCGGGCGCGCTGTACGCGCTGCTCGCGACCGGACTCGTACTGTCCTACTCGGCCTCCGGTCTGTTCAACTTCGCGCATGGCGCCACCGCTTACCTGTGCGCGCTCACCTTCTACGAACTGCATTCGGGCCTGGGCCTGCCCGCCGTGCCGACGGCCGTCCTGCTGGTGTGCGTCGTCGCGCCCGCGCTGGGCTGGGGCCTGGACCGGCTGATGTTCCGCAAGCTGGCACGAGTCGGCGAGGCCGCCCAAATCGTGGCCACCATCGGACTGTTGGTGGCGCTGCCCGCCCTCGGACTGTGGATCGTGGAGCTCCTCGAGGACGCCGGGGTGTCCGTCAAGCCCGCCGAGAACCAGTTCGGCCTCCCCGGCGTCGGACCGAGCCCCGCGAAGTCCTGGCAGCTGATGGACGGTGTCGGCGTCGACTCCGACCAGTTGATCACCTGGGTGGCCACGGCCGTGGTCGCCGTCGGCCTGTGGATCCTGATGCGGCACACGGCACTGGGGCTGAAACTCCGCGCGGCGGTGGACAACCGCGCGCTCGTGGAGTTGCGCGCGACGAGCGCGGACCGGCTGTCCTCGATCGCATGGATGCTGTCGTCCGCGCTCGCCGGACTGGCCGGTGTGCTGGCCACCCCTCTCCTCGGCCTGTCCGCGCACGACTTCACCCTCTTCCTCTTCGTCTCGGCGACAGCCGCGGTCCTCGGCCGCTTCGCGTCGGTCCCGCTCGCCTTCGCGGGCGGCCTGGCGCTCGGGGTGCTGCAGAACCTGGTCGCGGGGTACGCCGGCTTCGCCGAGCGGATCACGGGTTTCCGTACGGCCGTTCCGTTCCTCATCCTCTTCGCCGGGCTGCTGGTGCTGACGCGACGGCAGCGGACGGCGGGCACGGCGGCCGTGGACGCGCCGCCGGTGGACTACGCGGCGGGCCGCTCGTGGCTACGGCGCTGGGGACCGTGGACGGCGGCCGCGCTCCTGCTCGGCCTCGCCTTCTACACCGTCACGACCCCCTTCTGGAGCGGCATCCTCGCCCAAGGGCTCGCCCTTTCCCTGGTGTTCGTCTCGTTCACGGTGGTGACGGGGCTCGGCGCGATGGTGTCGCTGGCGCAGGCGACGTTCGTGACCGGCGCGGCGCTGGTGGCCGGGCTGCTGCTGAGCCACGGCTGGCCGTTCGTGGCCGCCGCGGCGGTGGGCACCTGCGTGGCGGCGCTGCTGGGCGCGCTCGTGGCGCTGCCCGCCCTTCGCCTCGGCGGGCGGTCGCTCGCCCTGGCCACCCTCGCGCTGGCCTTCCTCGCGGACCAAGTCCTTTTCCAGATGGGATGGTTGCGCAACGGCGACACGGGCTGGTCGATCCCGCGCCCGGTGTTCGGACCGGTGGACCTGAGCGACGACCGTGCGATGGGCGTGGCGATGATCGTGCTCGTGGTACCGATCGTGGCGGCCCTCAGCGCGCTGCGCGACTCGCCGTCGGGGCGCGCGATGCTCGCCGTCCGCTCGGCGCCGGCCGCGGCCATGGCCTCGGGGGTGTCGGTGGTCCGCACCAAGCTGACGCTGTTCACGCTGTCGGCCGGACTCGCGGGCTTCGGCGGCGTGATGTACGCGTCGTACAGCACCCGCGTCACCGCCACCGACTTCACGGCGATGACCGGGCTGATCTGGCTCGCGGTGGTCGTGGCGGCGGGCGTACGCCGTCCGCAGTTCGCCGTGGTGGCGGGGCTCGTCTACACCGTCGTACCGCATCTGCTGTCCGACTACGTCACCCGCTCCGTCCACCTGCCGGTGATCCTCTTCGGCCTGGCCGGGCTGGCGCTGGCCAACGACCCGGACGGATACGCGGCGGCAGTCTCCACCCGCCTGCACCGCAGGCGCACGACGACCACCCCCCGTACCGCCACGGCGCCCACCGCCCCGTCCCCCGACGCGGCCCTCGAACTCCGCTCCGTCCACGCCGGATACGACGGCGCCCGCGTCCTGCACGGCGTCGACCTCGCCGTGCGCCCCGGCGAGATCCTCGCCCTCCTCGGCCCCAACGGCGCCGGAAAGTCCACCACGTGCCGCGTCGCCGCCGGGCTGCTGGCCCCACTCGCCGGTCAGGTGTACGTCGCCGGGCGCGACGCCACCCGCGAACGGGCCCTCGGCCGATCCCGGGCGGGGGTGCTGCTCGCGCCCGAGGGACGCGGGATCTTCCCCTCGCTCACCATCGAGGAGAACCTCACCCTGCACCTGCGGGCGAAGGACGAACGCGACGCCGTGTACGAACGCTTCCTCGGCCTCGCGGGACGCCGCGGCGTCCTCGCCGGTTCGCTCTCCGGCGGCGAGCAGCAACTGCTGGCGCTGGCACCGCTGCTCCAGCGCCCGCCGAAGGTGCTGATCGCGGACGAGCCGTCGCTCGGCCTCGCCCCGCGCGTGGCCGGCGAGGTGTTCGGGCTGCTGACCGAGCTGAAGTCGGCGGGGACGGCCATGCTGCTGGTCGAGGAGAAGGCGGCCGAGGTGCTCGAGGTCGCGGACACGGTCGCCTATCTGGCGCAGGGACAGGTGACATGGTGCGGTCCGCGGGGCGCGGTGGAGGCGGATCGGCTGACGGACGCGTACCTGGGGAGCGCGGCGAGCGCCGCACGCCCCAAGGAACAGGGCCCTCGGCCCGGAGGGATGGTACGGCCATGAGCGACGAGCCCGCACTCGCGCCGCCCGTGCTCGAGGCCCTCGGCATCGGTGTGCGCTTCGGCGGTGTCCGCGCCCTCGACGGCGTGGACCTCGCCCTGCGCCCCGGCGAGGTGTGCGGGCTCATCGGCCCCAACGGCGCCGGAAAGACCACCCTCTTCGACGTGCTGTCGGGCATCCGCCGCCCCGACGACGGCCGCGTCCTGCTCGACGGCACCGATGTCACCCGCCGCTCCCCCGTCTGGCGTGCCCGTCACGGTATGCGCCGCACCTTCCAGCGGCAGCAGCTCTTCGGCCGGCTCACGGCGGCCGACAATCTGATGGTGGCCCAGGAGTGGCGCGGTGGCGGGGGCGGACTCGCGGCCGACCTGCTGGCGGCACGGCGCCGCTACGAGAAGGAACGCCGGGAGCGCGCGGCGGCCGTCCTGCGCACCTGCGGTCTGGACGACATCGAAACCGTGTACGCCGGAGCGCTTCCTGTGGGACAAGCCCGGATGGTCGAGCTGGCGCGTGCGATCGCGGACCCGCCCAGGGTGCTGCTGCTCGACGAGCCGGCAGCCGGGATGACAGCTGACGAAATTGGTCATCTGTCATCTGTTATCCGTTATCTGTCAGACGATGAAGGTCGCGCCGTCCTGCTCGTCGAGCACAACATCGCCTTCGTCATGGAACTCTGCACCCGTGTCGTCGTCCTCGACCTGGGCCGGATCCTCGCCGAGGGAACGCCCGCCGAAGTACGCGCCGACCCGGCGGTCCAAGAGGCATACCTCGGCCATTTCCGGCCATTCTCAGGCTCACACCATCAATCCACGGAGAATCCACCGGTCAGGAATGCATGACCCCCGATGATCGTTGACGATGGGAGTACCACCCGACGACTGAAGGATCGAGAGCTCGTGAGCAAGGTCCCCCCGATCATCCTGAACAACGGCATCGAGATGCCGCAGCTGGGCTTCGGAGTCTGGCAGGTCCCGGACGACGAGGCGGAGCAGGCCGTCGCCACGGCGCTGGAGACCGGATACCGCAGCATCGACACGGCGGCGATCTACGGCAACGAGGAAGGCACCGGCAAGGCCATCGCCGCCTCCGGCATCGCCCGCAACGACCTCTTCGTCACCACCAAGCTCTGGAACAGCGACCAGGGGTACGACGCGACGCTGCGCGCGTTCGACACCTCCCTGGAGAAGCTCGGCCTGGAGTACGTGGATCTTTACCTGATCCACTGGCCGCTGCCGTCCCGGGGCAAGTACATCGACACGTACAAGGCCTTCGAGAAGATCCACGCGGACGGCCGCGCCAAGGCCATCGGGGTCTCCAACTTCCTTCCGGAGCACCTGGAGAAGCTGATCGACGCGACGTCCGTCATCCCGGCCGTCAACCAGATCGAGCTGCACCCGCATCTCCAGCAGCGCGCGGCCCGGGAGTATCACGCGGAGCAGGGCATCGCCACCGAGGCCTGGTCCCCGCTCGGCTCGGGCAAGGGCCTCCTGGAGGTCCCGGCGATCGTCGCCATCGCCCAGAAGCACGGCCGTACTCCGGCGCAGATCGTGCTCCGCTGGCACCTCCAGCTGGGCAACGTCGTGATCCCCAAGTCCGTGACCCCGTCCCGGATCAAGGAGAACATCGACGTCTTCGACTTCTCCCTGGACGCCGAGGACATCGCGGCGATCAGCGCCCTGAACGAGGACCGCCGCCTGGGCCCCGACCCGGCAGCGTTCGACATGGGCTGAGCCGCCCCGGTACACCCGTCGGCCCGGACGCGCGGTATGCGTCCGGGCCGACGGCGTCACAGGGCGAACAGAGCGACGAGCGTCAGTTGGGCTGCCCCATCGGCCGCACCACCACGGTGTTCACATCGACACCGTCCGGCTGCTCGATCGCCCAGACGATCGACCCGGCGAGCTGTTCCGCGGTCAGTAGATGGCCGGGCGGCAGACTGCCGTAGCTGTCCCAGAACGGGGTCTCCACGCGTCCCGGCGAGATCAGGGTCACGCCCACGCCGAACTCGGTGACCTGACGCCTGGTGTTCTCGGCGAGCCCGGTCACGGCCCACTTGGTCGCCCCGTAGATGTTGCCGGGGGTGTGGATGTGGCCCGCGACGCTCCCGATCAGCACGATCCGGCCGCGGGTCTCCTTCAAGGCGTCGATGGACGCCCTGATCAGCAGCGCGGGCCCCAGCACATTGGTCAGCACCATCTCGGACCAGCCGGCCGGGTCGCCCTCGGCGACGGAGTCGTGCGTGGCGAAGCCCGCGTTGGCCACGACGGTGTCCAGCCGCCCGAACTGCTTGAGCGTCGCGTCGACCGCCGCCTGCACCTGGTCGTACTCGGCCGCGTTCCCCACGACCGTCAACAGCTCCTCAGGACGCCCGAGTTCCTCGGCGAAGGCGCGCAGCCGCTCCTCACCCCGCCCGGTGACCGCGACCCGATGACCGGAGTCGAGAAGCTGCCGCGCCACCGCGGCACCGATACCGCTTCCACCACCCGTGATGAGCGCGACAGGCGATGGCGCGACAGGCGAGTCAGTCATGGTTACCCCCATACGTCTACGGTGAACGCCGGGATTCCATCACTTCGAGCGCTCTCGAAGTCAAGGACCGGGGCTGCCCGCGGGACGGAACTAGCCGGCCTTCACGCCGACGTACACCGTGTGTGCCGTCAGCACGAACACGTCCGGTCGGTGGTACACGCTCGCCTTGTCGTCCGGGTCGAGGAGCCGGTCGAGGGTGGCGACGTCGTCCGGGTCGAGATCATCGGCGAGGCCGTCGCGGCGGCGGGTGAGCACGGTGACGACGAAGGCGCGAGCCTCCTCCGACAGCGGGGCGGGCAGGTCGAGGAGGAAGGTGCGGGTCGCGGTGTGGCGCAGGCCGACGGCGGTCAGCAGGGCGGGCCAGTCCTCCGCCTCGGACACCGCTCCGGGCAGTTCGGCCCGCATGCGGGTGAACCACTCGTCCTGGACGGCGTCGAGCCGGGAGAACAGACCGGGGCGGCCGATGCCGATGTCGCGCGGCAGGAACCGCGTGGGGAGCCCGCCCTCCAGCAGGGCGAGGGTGGCGCCGGGCGCGAGGCCGCGTGCGAATCCGGCGAGCGCGGCGCGCTGGTCGCCGACGTGGTGCAGCGACCGGCTGGCCCACAGCAGGTCACCCGGGTACTCCAAGTCGCCCAGCCCATCGGCGAGTTCGGCCCGCAGCGTGCTGAAACGGTCGCCGATGCCGAGTCGCTCCGCACGAGCGCGGGCCCGCTCCAGCAGAGGTTCCACGCCGTCCACGGCGACAACCCGCGCCTCGGGGAAGGTGTTCGCGAGGAGGCAGGAGATGACGCCGGGGCCGCTGCCCGCGTCCACGATCAGCTCGGGATCGGGCCGCTGCTCCCTCAGCCAGGCCGCCGCCTCGGTATACAGGGGGGTGAACAGTTCCGCCTCCTGCTCCAGCATGGGGAGCATCTCGGCGAAGTCCATGTAGGTGTGGTCGTGGTGACCGTGATCGTGACCGGGATTGTGATCGTGATCGTGCGTGTGCGACATGGTGGCGAGCCTCTCGTTCCGGGTGTGGACAGCGTGCTCCGCCACTCCCGGAAACGGCCAGTCGTATTGCGTAAACAGCAAATCGCTCCGACGGTGAAGCGACAGTGGAACGCGACTGCTCGGCGGTGGAGTTCGCGAACCGCCGGGGGTCGGCCCAGGAGGCTGACCCCCGGCGGATCACCAGGTCACACGGTCACCGTCACACGGTCACGGTTACAGCGGCGGATAGGCGTTCGTCATCAGCTGCTGGAACTGCGCCGAGAACCAGTGCCCCGACAGCGGAGAGTTCGGCAGCGCACCGGACATGTTGTTCCCGTTGCGGGGGTTGCCCGTGTACGTCGGGTCGCACATCCGGTCGAAGCCCTTGCCCTCGTCGTTCGGGATGGCCGAGCTGGAGCCGTCGGACTCGCCCGGGGGCTTCATCCAGACGTAGGCGTCGATGCCGGTGGCGGGGGCTGCCTGGGGGCGTTCACCGAGGCCGGCACCGGACTGGTTGCACCAGTTCCCCATGTGGATGCGGCGGTCGTAGCGTCCGCCGTCGATATAGGTGTCGACGCTGGTCGTCGCGCCCGGTCCGGCGGGCCGCGCCGTCCCGCCCCAGCCGTTCCTGGAGGTGTCGATCAGCATGCCGATGCCGGAGTTGAAGCCGACCGAGACGAGCTGGTTACGGAAGGCCTGGGCGAAGGACAGCTCGTCGACGTAGCGGTTCCAGTCGACCCACTTGGACTGGCGGACGGAGGTGCCGTTCACCGAGTCGTTGATGGTGAAGTTGTTCTCCTTCAGGGCGCTGTAGTTGGCGGTGTTGGTGATGAAACCGTGCACGTCGTTCACGGTGGCGCCCTCGGCGGTGGCCGCTTCCTTCATCACGTTCGCGCTCGGGCCGAAGTTGTCGTCCCAGCCGATCCAGCCGTGGTGCCCGGCGTCGATGTAGTTGTAGACGTTGGGCACGTCACCCAGTTCGCCGAGCGCGTAGCCGACGCCCTTCACGTAGTTGCCGTTGGCCTTCATCACGTCGCACTCCGGGGTGGCCGTCGGGCTGCTGCCGGTGTTGGTGACGAGGTTGGGCAGCGAGTCGATCTCGATGGTGGTGACGATCCGCAGCGAGGCGTACGCGGGGTCGGCGAGGATCGCGGCGATCGGGTCGATGTACTGGGTCTTGTAGCGGTCGATCTCCGTCGGTCCGAGCTCGCCGTTGGACGCGAGCGCCGCGCAGTCGCGGCCCGGCAGGTTGTAGATCACCAGCTGGACGACGAGTTCGCCGGAGCCCTTCTGCTCCAGGGCCTCATCGAGATGGTCGCGCAGGCCCATGCCGCCGTTGACACCGTTGATGGCGGCGATCCGGTCGAGCCAGACGCCGGTGGGCTGGTTGGAGATACGGCTGCCGCCCGGCTCTGCGGCGGCCTTCGCGGACCACTCCGGGTTCACATACACCTTGGCACCGGAGTACGGGTTGTCGACCCGTGGGCCGCTCGGGTCGGGATCGGGATCACCGCCGCCTCCGTCGTCGACGTTGCAGGTCACCCCGTCGAGTGTGAAGGTGGTGGGCAGGGCGTTGGTGCCGCTGTACGAGGCGTTGAAGCCGAAGCTGACCGAACCGCCGGTCGCCAGCGTCCCGTTGTAGGACTCGTTGGCCGCGGTGACGGCCGTGCCGCTCTGGCTGATCTTCGCGTTCCAGCCGCTGGTGACCTGCTGGTTCCCGGCGTACGACCATTTCACCGCCCAAGAGCTCTTGGCGGCGCTGTTGTTGGTGACGGTGACGGCGGCGGTGAAGCCGGTGCTCCACTGGTTCTGCACCTTGTAGTCGACGGTGCAGGGGACGGCGGCGATGCCGGTGTCCGCGGGGACGGCCGCGGCAGCGGTGCCGGTGCCGCCGGCGAGCAGGGCGAGTGCCGCTAACAGGGCTGTTCTGGTACGGCTCATGAGTGCGGGTTCCTCTCTGTTGGAAACTAGGACCTGTCCGGTCGATCACGGTGGAGGAAAGCAGCGGTGCCTTTCCGATGCCGGTGAGCGGGGTGTGGTGCGTGCAGCTGCAAGGCGGACTTGGGGGAGTCGGCAACCGACGACAACGCCGCAGATGTGCGTGCCCCACCCCGCGTCTCCGCCGTGATCGACCGGACAGGGCCTAACCGTTGAGGGCGCGCAAGTGGTCGCGCAGCCCGATTCCGTACGACGTGGGGGTGCCGTCGTAGCTGGAGATCAGGGACGGCCCGGAGGAGCAGTCCCAGGTGTTCCAGGTCCAGCCGAGGTAGGAGAGCCCTCGGTCGTCGAACCACTTCATGACGGTGTCGGTGAAGGAGTGGGAGCAGGTGTTCTCGCCGATCTCCCCCGCCACGAGCGGGACTTGAGCGGCCACCGGGGCGAGCGTCGAGTTCCAGCAGCTCTCACTGGCGCAGGAGTTGAAGTTGTAGACGTGGTACGCGGCGGCGAGATTGCCCGTCGGGTCGCTGGGCTTGTACGTCAGCCACTGACTGAGGTCGTTCGCGTACGCGAGCCCGCCGGCCAGGATCAGGTTCTCGGCGCCGGTGCCGCGCACCGCGTCGACCAGGTCCTGCATGCCGGCCACCTCGTATCCGATGCCTGGGCAGCTGCCTCCGTCCTTCCAGCACGTCCACGCCTGGGTGGTGGTGGACGTCGCCCGGTCCGGGTAGGGCTCGTTGAACAGGTCGAACACGACGGCCCGGTCGTCCTTGAAAGTGCTGGCGACCGAGGTCCAGAAGGACGGGGTGTACTGCATGTTGGGCATCGGCTTCTGGCAGCTGGCGTGCACGTCGGAGCAGCCCGACGAGTTGCCGGTGTACTGGCCGTAGGACCAGTGCAGTTCGACCATCGGCGTCATTCCGTGCGCCTCGACCTTCGCCACCAGGTCCTTGACGGCGGCGATGTAGTTGGCGCCCGCGTACTCCGGCTTGATGTTGGACAGGCCCAGCCAGCACTCCTCGTTCAACGGAATGCGGACCGTGTTGGCCTCCCAGTCGGCGATGGCCTTCACCGACGCGTCGTCGACCGGGCCGTCCCACATGCCGCGGCCCTGGACGCACATGAACTCGCCGCCGGAGCGGTTGACGCCGAGCAGCCGTCGGGTGGCCCCGGCGGAGTCCACCAGCTTGTTGCCCGAGACGTGCAGCTCGGGCGCCTCACCTGTGGCCGGCGGCTCGGTCGGCGAAGGCGTGGGCGTGGGAGACGGCTCCGTGTCCACATTGCAGGTGGTGCCGTTGAGCTTGAAGTTCGTCGGCGCCGCGTTGCTCCCCGACCACGAGGCCAGGAAACCCGCACCGACGCTCGAGCCGGAACCCAACGAGCCGTTCCAGCTCTCATTGGCCGCGGTGACCGTGGTGCCGGACTGGGACCACTTGGCGGTCCAGCCCTGGGTGACCTTCTGGCCGCCCGTGAAGTCGAAGGTGAGACTCCAACTGCTCAGAGCGGCCATGTTGTTGGTGATGCTCACGGCGCCCTGGAAGCCGGTGTCCCACTGGCTCGTGACGGAGTACTCGACCGTGCACGCGGGTGCGGCTCCTGAAGCCGTGACGACCGGCGCGATCGCGGTGCCCACGAGGGCGACCGCGGCGCCGACCACTAAAAGACCTGAACGAGGCGGGTGTCGCATGAGCGACTCCTTGCAGCTCGGGCACGTCGTGACGGACGCGCCGACTGATGGAATCGCTCCCACTGGTGTCAGTGAAGCTAGCGCCAAGTGTCGGTAAAGGACAGAGGAGTTGCACTGTTGATCAATCGAACAAATTCGACTCTTCAAGCACCTTGACCCCTTCGACCCCCCTCCTCAATATGGGAGCGCTCCCACTGGTTCAAAGCTTGTTGCTGCTCCGCCCCCCTTCTCCGAGTCGCAAGGAGGAACCAGCACATGCACCCCAGTTCCAGAAGGAGACGCCGCGCACCCTTATCCGGATCGCCTCCAGGGCGGCTCTGGACCGCCGTGGTGGTCGCCCTCGCCCTCCCCCTGTCCACGCTCACCACTCTCGCGACCAGCGCAACTCCAGCTCAGGCAGCCGCAGTTCAGTGCAACGTCGACTACAAGGCCAACGACTGGGGCTCGGGCTTCACCGCTGAGCTGACGCTCACCAACCGGGGCACGGACCCGATCGACGGCTGGACCCTGACGTACGACTACACCGGCAACCAGACGCTCACGAACGGCTGGAGCGGCACCTGGTCCCAGTCCGGCAAGACGGTCACCGCGAAGAACGCCCCGTGGAACGGGACGATCGCCGCCGGGGCCGCGGTCACCACCGGTGCCCAGTTCACCTACAGCGGCACCAACACGGCGCCGGCCACCTTCGCCGTCAACGGCACGACCTGCGTCGGAGCCCATCAGCCGCCGATCACCGTACTGACCAGCCCCACCGCGGGCGCGACCTACACCCAGGGCGCCGCCGTCCCGCTGGCCGCGACCGCCGCGGCCGCCGACAACGCGACCATCAGCAAGGTCGAGTTCTACGACGACACGACCCTGCTGGGCACGGACACCAGCTCCCCGTACACGCTCTCGGCCAATAGCTTGACCGTGGGCAGTCATTCACTGGTCGCCAAGGCGTACGACAGCCTGGGCGCGTCGGGAACATCCACACCGGTCGGCATCACGGTCGCCTCGGGTCCCGCCGTGGTGACAACGCCGACCCAACTCGGTGTTCAGCAGGGCAAGTCGGGCACGTTCGACGTGAAGCTGTCGACGCAGCCGACGGCGAACGTGACGGTGAGCACGGCCCGCACGGACGGCAACACGGGTCTGTCCGTCACCAGCGGGTCCAGTCTCACCTTCACCCCGTCCAACTGGAACACGGCCCAGCCGGTGACCATCACCGCCGACGCCTCCGGCACCGGCACGGCGACCTTCACGGCCTCCGCGACAGGCCACGCCAAGGCCACGGTCACCGTGACGGAACTGGCGGCGTCGAAGGCGTACGACGCCCGATTCCTGGACCTCTACGGCAAGATCACCAACCCGGCGAACGGCTACTTCTCCCCCGAGGGCGTCCCCTACCACTCGGTGGAGACACTGATCGTCGAGGCGCCGGACCAGGGCCACGAGACGACGTCGGAGGCATACAGCTACCTGATCTGGCTGCAGGCCATGTACGGGAAGATCACCGGCGACTGGTCGAAGTTCAACGCCGCGTGGACGACCATGGAGACGTACATGATCCCCACGCACGCCGACCAGCCGACGAGCTCCTTCTACAACGCCTCGAAACCGGCGACGTACGCCCCCGAGCTGGACACTCCGAACGAGTACCCGGCGAAGCTCGAACCCTCGGTCTCGGCCGGCTCGGACCCGATCGCGGCGGAGCTGAAGAGCGCGTACGGCACGGACGACGTGTACGGCATGCACTGGCTGCAGGACGTCGACAACGTCTACGGCTACGGCAACTCGCCCGGCAAGTGCGAGGCGGGTCCGACGGACACCGGCCCGTCGTACATCAACACCTTCCAGCGCGGCGCGCAGGAGTCGGTGTGGGAGACGGTTCCGCAGCCGACCTGTGACGCCTTCAAGTACGGCGGCACGAACGGCTACCTGGACCTCTTCACCCGGGACGCGTCGTACGCCAAGCAGTGGAAGTTCACCAACGCGCCGGACGCCGACGCGCGGGCCGTGCAGGCCGCGTACTGGGCCGACGTGTGGGCCAAGGCGCAGGGCAAGGGCGGCGATGTGTCGGCGACCGTCGGCAAGGCCGCGAAGATGGGCGACTATCTGCGCTACGCCATGTACGACAAGTACTTCAAGAAGGTCGGCAACTGCGTGGGGCCCTCGACGTGTCCGGCCGGCACCGGCAAGGACGCCTCGCACTATCTGATGTCCTGGTACTACGCCTGGGGTGGCGCCACCGACACCTCGGCGGGCTGGTCCTGGCGCATCGGCTCCAGCCACACCCACGGCGGCTACCAGAACCCGCTTGCCGCGTACGCGCTCAGCTCGTACGCGGACCTGAAGCCCAAGTCGGCGACGGGGCAGGCGGACTGGGCCAAGTCGCTGGAGCGGCAGATCGAGTTCTACCGCTGGCTCCAGTCGAACGAGGGCGCCATCGCGGGCGGCGCGACCAACAGTTGGGCGGGCCGCTACGCGACGCCTCCCACCGGCACGCCGACCTTCTACGGGATGTACTACGACCAGCAGCCGGTCTACCACGACCCGCCGTCCAACCAGTGGTTCGGCTTCCAGGCGTGGTCCATGGAGCGGGTCGCCGAGTACTACCAGCAGACGGGGAACGCGAGCGCGAAGGCGGTCCTCGACAAGTGGGTGGACTGGGCGCTGTCCAAGACCACGATCAACCCGGACGGCACCTACCAGATTCCCTCCACGCTCCAGTGGTCCGGTGCCCCGGACACCTGGAACGCCTCAAGTCCGGGTGCCAACAACGGACTTCATGTCACCGTCGCCGACTACACGAACGACGTCGGGGTGGCGGCCGCGTACGCCAAGACCCTGACGTACTACGCCGACCGCTCCGGTGACACGCAGGCGGCGACGACGGCGAAGGCGCTGCTCGACGGCATGTGGGAGCACAACCAGGACGCGCTGGGCATCGCCGTCCCGGAGACCCGCGCCGACTACAACCGTTTCGACGACAACGTGTACGTGCCGAGCGGTTGGAGCGGCACGATGCCGAACGGCGACACGATCAACTCCTCCTCGACCTTCGCCTCGCTCAGGTCCTTCTACGAGGACGACCCGGCCTGGTCGAAGATCGAGAGCTATCTGGCGGGCGGAGCCGCGCCCTCCTTCACGTACCACCGGTTCTGGGCCCAGGCGGACATCGCCCTCGCCATGGGCTCGTACGCGGAGCTCCTCGAATAGTCCCCGCCAGGCCCTTTTGGGCCTGGGGCTCCGTGTACCGGGCCGGGCGGTTCCTCATCCGCACTGAGGGCCGCCCGGCCATCGTGCCGTTCTCCTCAAGAGAGGACCCCCCACCCGTGCGAAGAACCCGTATCCTCACGGCCGTGCTGGCGCTGGCCGCCGGCTTACTGGCGGGCAGCCCGCCCGCCCTCGCCGCGAGCACCCCGAAGGCAGCTCTCGCCGCCGACACGTACACCTGGAAGAACGCCCGGATCGACGGCGGCGGCTTCGTCCCCGGCATCGTCTTCAACCGCTCCGAGAAGAACCTCGCCTACGCCCGTACCGACATCGGCGGCGCCTACCGCTGGGCGGAGTCGACGAAGACCTGGACTCCCCTGCTCGACTCGATCGGCTGGAACGACTGGGGCCACACCGGAGTGGTCAGCCTCGCCTCGGACTCTGTCGACCCGAACAAGGTGTACGCCGCGGTCGGCACGTACACCAACAGCTGGGACCCCGGTAACGGGGCCGTGCTGCGTTCCTCCGACCGGGGCGCGAGCTGGCAGAAGGCCGACCTGCCCTTCAAGCTGGGCGGGAACATGCCGGGCCGCGGCATGGGCGAGCGGCTCGCGGTCGACCCCCACAAGAACAGCGTGCTGTATCTCGGCGCGCCGAGCGGCAAGGGTCTGTGGCGTTCGACGAACTCGGGCGCTTCGTGGTCGCAGGTGACCAACTTCCCCAACGTCGGCAACTACGTGCAGGATCCCACCGACACCAGCGGCTATGCCTCCGACAACCAGGGCATCGCCTGGGTCACCTTCGACGAGTCGACGGGTACCCCCGGGAACGCGACCCAGACCCTCTACGTCGGGGTCGCCGACAGGGACAACGCGGTCTACCGCTCGACGGACGCGGGAGCCACCTGGTCCCGCCTGGCGGGCCAGCCCACCGGCTATCTCGCCCACAAGGGTGTCCTCGACGCCACGAACGGCTACCTCTATCTCGCGTACAGCGACAAGGGCGGGCCGTACGACGGCGGCAAGGGCCAGCTGTGGCGGTACGCGACCGGCACCGGGACCTGGACGAACATCAGCCCGGTCGCGGAGGCCGACACCTACTACGGCTTCAGCGGGCTGACCGTCGACCGGCAGCACCCCGGCACCGTGATGGCGACGGCGTACAGCTCCTGGTGGCCGGACACACAGATCTTCCGCTCCACGGACAGCGGCGGCACCTGGACGAAGGCCTGGGACTACACCTCGTACCCCAACCGCTCGAACCGCTACACGATGGACGTCTCGTCGTCGCCGTGGCTGACCTTCGGCGCGAACCCCTCACCGCCCGAACAGTCCCCGAAACTCGGGTGGATGACCGAGGCGTTGGAGATCGACCCGTTCAACTCGGCCCGGATGATGTACGGAACGGGCGCGACGATCTACGGTACCGAGAATCTGACGAACTGGGACAGCGGCGGCCAGTTCACCATCAAGCCGATGGTGCAGGGCCTGGAGGAGACGGCGGTCAACGACCTCGCCTCTCCGCCGTCGGGAGCCCCGCTGCTCAGTGCGCTCGGTGACATCGGCGGCTTCCGGCACACCGATCTCACCAAGGTGCCGTCGATGATGTACACCTCGCCGAACTTCACCTCGACGACCAGCCTGGACCACGCCGAGTCGAACCCGAACACGGTGGTGCGCGTCGGCAACCTGGACTCGGGTCCGCATGTGGCGTTCTCGACGGACAACGGCGCCAACTGGTTCGCGGGCAGCGACCCTTCGGGCGTGAGCGGCGGCGGCACGGTCGCGGCGGCGTCCGACGGCAGCCGCTTCGTGTGGAGCCCGGCGGGCACCGGTGTGCAGTACACGACGGGCTTCGGTACGTCCTGGTCGGCGTCGAGCGGCATCCCGGCGGGCGCGATCGTGGAGTCGGACCGGGTGGACCCGAGGACTTTCTACGGCTTCAAGTCGGGGAAGTTCTATGTCAGTTCGGACGGCGGGGCCACCTTCACCGCCTCCGCGGCGACCGGCCTGCCCAATGGCGACAGTGTGCGCTTCAAGGCGCTGCCCGGCACGAAGGGCGACGTCTGGCTGGCGGGCGGTGCGAGCGACGGGGCGTACGGCCTGTGGCACTCGACGGACGGTGGCGCCACCTTCGCCAAGTTGTCGAACGTCGAACAGGCCGACACGATCGGCTTCGGCAAGGCGGCGACGGGAGCCTCGTACCAGACCCTGTACACCAGCGCGAAGATCGCCGGCGTACGCGGCATCTTCCGTTCCACGGACAAGGGCGCGACCTGGACCCGCATCAACGACGACACCCACCAGTGGGGTTGGACGGGCGCGGCGATCACAGGTGACCCTCGGGTGTACGGCCGCGTGTACGTGGCGACGAACGGCCGCGGGGTGATCTACGGTGACTCCTCCGACAGCGGCGAAGGGGACGGCGGCACGGATCCGACGCCGACACCGACCGGCGCCTGCGCGGTGACGTACACCATCACCAACCAGTGGTCGGGCGGTTTCCAGGCCGATGTCCAGCTCAGCAACACGGGGACGGGCGCTTGGTCGGGCTGGTCCCTGAACTGGACGTTCCCGAACGGACAGACGGTCTCCCAACTGTGGAACGCGGACTACACGCAGTCGGGTGCGGCGATGACGGCGAGGAACGTCGGCTGGAACGGCAACGTGGCGGCGGGTTCGTCGGTGAGCTTCGGATTCACCGGAAGCTGGTCGGGATCGAACACGGAACCGACGGCTTTCCAGCTGGGCGACCAGACCTGCACGGTGAGTTGAGCTCCGAGGGCGCGCGTCGTTTCCAGGAGCCGCAGAGCCGGTGCGAGGAGAGCCGACCGGGTGGGTGCGTGCCGCATGAACGAGGCACGCACCCACCGTCGTTCACGGCGTGTAGACCGTCGGCCGCGGTGCCGTCGGCATGCCGTTGCCGAGGAAGAAGCTCGGGTGCGGCGGCTGGTTGTAGGCGGTGTTTTGCCAGGCCAGACCCGTGCGGTACATCGTGTCGTGCAGCAGGGTCGTGATCTTCGTGCTGGTCTCGTACGGCGTCGAATAGATCCTCAGTGCCGTGTTGTCGCTGGTCGGCCAGACGACCTCCTCGCGCCAGTCGCCGAAGAGGTCGCCGGACAGGGACGGTGTCGCCTTGGTGCTGTTGTTGGAGTGGACCGAGGCTCCGGTCAGCAGGCGGGTGTCCGACGACGTGCCGTACTTGTCGATGTGGGTGCCGTCGAGGAGTTCGCGGACGGTGTCGCCGTCCCACCAGGACAGGAAGTTGGCGGAGGACGGCTCCCGGCCCTTGGTGGCGCCGGCCTCGTCACGGATGGAGGTGTCGGAGGCGGACCACACCTCGGCACCGTCGTTGCCCGCGTAGATGTCCCCGGCGACTCCGCGCCCGTTGTCGCAGCAGGCCGCGAGGCTCCAGTTGACCGTACCGTTGGCCGGGTTGATGTAGAGCTCGGCCGGCTGGGAGGTCGACTCCGAGACCTTGAAGTACTCCAGGCCCGCGTGCGACGGGTCGAGGTCACCCAGGTGCTGGGCGTCGCCGTGCCCGGTCCTGGTGGTCCACAGGGCGTTGCCGTTGTCGTCGACGGCCATCGCTCCGTAGACGATCTCGTCCTTGCCGTCGTTGTCGACGTCCCCGACGGACAGGCTGTGCGAGCCCTGACCGTCGTACCCCTTGCCGGTGTTGGTCGAGGAGTTGGTGTCGAAGGTCCAGCGGCGCGTGAAGGTTCCGTTCCGCCAGTCCCAGGCGGCGATGACGCTACGGGTGTAGTAGCCCCGCGCCATGATCAGGGACGGTCGGGCGCCGTCGAGGTAGGCGGTTCCGGCGAGGAAGCGGTCGACGCGGTTGCCGTACGAGTCGCCCCAGGAGGAGACCGTGCCGCGCGCCGGGACGTAGTCGACGGTGCCCATGGCCGCGCCCGTCTGACCGTTGAACATGGTCAGGTACTCGGGCCCGGACAGCACGTACCCGCTCGAGTTCCGGTAGTCGGCGGACGAGCTGCCGATGACCGTGCCCCGGCCGTCCGTCGTCCCGTCGGCCGTCTTCAGGGCGACCTCGGCCTTGCGGTCGCCGTCGTAGTCGTACACCTGGAACTGCGTGTAGTGCGCACCCGAGCGGATGTTCCGGCCGAGGTCGATACGCCACAGCCGGGTGCCGTCGAGCTTGATGCCGTCGATGATCGTGTTGCCGGTGTAGCCGGACTGGGAGTTGTCCTTGGCGTTGGTGGGCTGCCACTTGAGGACGAAGTCGAGCGCGCCGTCGCCGTCGAGGTCGCCGACGGAGGCGTCGTTGGCCTCGTAGGTGTAGGCGACTCCATCGGGGGTGGTGCCGCCCGCGGGCGGGGTGATGGGCACGTCCTTGTATCCGGTGCGGAACTGGATCGCGTGGACGGAGTCGGCCTGCTCCACGCCGCCCACGATCGCGCGGACCGTGTAGTCGGCCTGCGCGGGCGCTCCCGCGTGGAAGTAGTTCGTGGAGCCGGTGATCGGGGTCGAGTTGACCTTCGTACCGGCTCGGTAGACGTTGAACGAGACGTCGTTCGCGTCGGTGCCGAGCCAGCGCCAGCTGACCAGGTTGCCACTGTCGGTGTGGACGCTGACGACGCCCCGGTCGAGCGCCTCGACCTGCCGGGCGGTGGCCGCCTGGGCGGTTCCGGTGCCGAGGGCGGTGAGCCCGGCGGCGATGAGCGCGGCCGTCGCCGCCATCGCCGACCCGATCACGCGTCTGCGGTGCTGCCTTTGCGGGTGCTGCACGGTGGTTACCTCCTGAGAGGACAGACTGCTTCTGTTCCCTCAGTCGCCGCCGCGGGCAAAGAAGTTGCCGCCTTTTAGCAAGCGCTCTCTACGTATACAGGCGAGCCAGCGCGGCGACGGTGCGCGCGATGCGGTTCCGCAGCTCGGCCGGCTCCAGCACCTCGATCGCCGCGCCCAGGCGCAGGAACTCGTCGTGGGCATGGTCGACGGACTCGATGGGGACGGTGGCACGGGTCCAACCGTCCGCCTCCGTACGGCCGTTGGTCTCGACGGCACGGGCCGCCGGACCGGTGAGCCCGGTTCCCGGCGCCACCCGGACCACCGCCTCACCGCGGTGCAGCCGGTCATGGAAATCTCGTTGGTACGCGGTCCAGTACGCGGCCAGATCGAAGTCGGCGGGACGGGTGAACTCCTCGCCGAAGGTGGCGAGTTCGAGGATCTGGTCGACACGGAACGTACGTGGTCCGGGTCCCGCCACGGCGTACCAGCGGCCCGCCTTCAGGACGAGGCCGTACGGTTCCAGGCGGCGCTCCACGTCGGTGGGTTCGCGCCAGCGGCGGTACCGGACGTGCAGGACGCGGCAGTTCCATACGGCGTCGGCGACGGCGGGGAGATGCGGGGTCACGTCGGCGTCCGCGTACCAGCCGGGCGCGTCGAGGTGGAAGCGGCCGCTGATCCGGTCGGCGTGCTCACGCAGCTCGCGCGGGAGGGCGGCGCGCACTTTCAGCTGGGCGGCGGCAAGCACCGACCCGAGGCCGAGCTCGGCGGCGGGGCCGGGGACGCCCGCGAGGAAAAGGGCCTCGGCTTCGTCGGTGGTGAGGCCGGTGAGGCGGGTGCGGTAGCCGTCGAGGAGCTGGTAGCCGCCCGCGTGGCCCGCGTCCCCGTACAGCGGGACGCCCGCCGCGTGCAGCGACTCCACATCCCGGTACACCGTCCGCACCGACACCTCCAGCTCGTCGGCGAGCTGGGCGGCTGTCATGCGGCCAC
This sequence comes from Streptomyces sp. SD15, assembly GCF_054462255.1. Lineage (NCBI taxonomy): Bacteria > Bacillati > Actinomycetota > Actinomycetes > Kitasatosporales > Streptomycetaceae > Streptomyces > Streptomyces sp. SD15. The sequence goes on from NZ_JBTLMO010000001.1 coordinate 355,110, forward strand.
GGGTCTGCAGGAGCAGCAGGATGGACACCAATCGGCTGGACTTCACTGACACAGGATGTCAGTGAAGCGGGCCTAGCGTCCTGCCATGCCGTTCACCGAGAAACTCCTGACCGCGCCGCCGCCCATCGAGGTGGCGGGGCGGCACATCAAGCGCTACCACGTCACCGCGGACCCGGCCGGGATCGCGCCCGACGTCGAGCGGGCGGCGTACGCGATACTGCCGAAGCTGCTCCCGGAGCCGGACGGCACCCCGCCCGCGACCTTCGTCGTGCTGCACCGGGGCGGCGACGACGGCGCATACCTCAACGCGTACAGCTGGGTGTGGGACAACGTCCTGCACTTCCGGGGCGCGGCGGCGGGCCAGCCGGTGCTGGGCTGCCCGGACCGGGACCCCTCGCACTTCGTCACCCCCGACCTGCCCTGGATCGGCTGTGTCTGGGAGCTGCCGCCGATCCTGCACGAACGCGACGCCTGGGTGCGGCACATGCTCGCGCCCGACACCCCCGACCTCGACGCCTACCTCGCCGACTCGCTCCCCGACGGCACGACGGGAGACCGCTCATGAGCACCGCACACGACTTCGACTTCCTTCACGGCGAGTGGGACGTCCACCATCGCCGTCTGACGGACTTCCTCGATGCCGACAGCGGCTGGGAGGAGTTCTTGGCCACAAGCCGCTGCTGGAGCCTGTTCGAAGGGGCCGCGAACATCGACGAGTTGACGGTGCCGGGTCAGGGATGGGCGGGGCTCACCCTGCGGCTCTTCGATCCCGCGGCGCGGCAGTGGTCGCTGAACTGGTCCTCCAGCCGCAGCGGGAAACTGTTCCCGCCGGTGGTCGGGCGGTTCGAGCCCGACGGGCGCGGCGTGTTCCTCGGGGACGACACGCACGCCGGGAAGGACGTGCGGGTGCGGTTCGTGTGGTCGGGGATCTCGGCGTCCACGGCCCGCTGGGAACAGGCCTTCTCCGTGGACGGGGACAAGACGTGGGTGACCAACTGGGTCATGGAGTTCACCCGGCGGAAGGCGTCCTGAGCGCGCGGGATCGGGAGGCTCAGGCCCTAGGGGGCTTCTGATGGATCTCCGCGGCGTCGCGACGCCCGGCACGCCCTCTCGCCGCACCGGACAAAAGCCCTAGTAGCTCCGCTACGAGGGCTTCCGCCCGGCACGCCGAGAGCACGCACCGAACGCCGCTCCTTCTCCCACGGAGATCCATCAGAAGCCCCCTAGCGGAACGCCCGCAGGGTGAACTCCGGTTCCGGGCGGGGTGCGTCCGGGTGCGGCAGCGCCTCGATGCGGTCGGAGAGCGCGGTGCCGCCGGCCGCGTGGACGACTCCGCCGCGGACGCGGCGGGCGAAACGGCGTGGGATCCTCCCCTGCCCCTCGCAGCAGGTGAGCGGGGTGTGGTGCGTGCAGCTGCAAGGCGGAGGAGGGAGTCGACGCGGAGCGATGGGGGTCCCCCCGCGCGAGCGAAGCCGAGCGTGGGGGAGAGTGACGACAACGCCGCAGATGCGCGCACCAGACCCCGCTCACCTGCGCCGACAAGGCGGAGCACGGCGTCCGCGGCCGCGGCGGCCCGGGGTTCACCGCTCGTAGTCCAGCACAGGAGTCAGCTTGCACCGTGATCCTGAGAGAGTGCCTCCACCCTGCGGGCGAGATGGAAGTCGAGCTCGGTGACGGCGCCGCCGACGCTGTGCGTGTTCACGGTGAGGGAGACCGTGTTGTAGCCGAGGGTGAGGTCGGAGTGGTGGTCGAGCTCCTCCTGCACCTGCGCGATGTGCACGACCATCGCGGTCGCCGCGAAGTGCGAGGCGAGCCGGTAGGAGCGGGCGAGGCGGTCTCCGTCCAGCGACCAGCCGAGCAGCTCCGTCAGCCGCTCCTCGATCTCCTGTTGCGACAGCGGTTCGACGGGCATGGCCTCGCTCCTTTCCTACGTCTTACGCTCTACGGTGCGACTGATCTTCAGCCTGCCACAGGGTGGCCGCCCGGTCGCGGCAACGATCAGCGCCGTACGCACTCCGTGGCGAAGTCGTCCGCCAGTGCGGCGATCTGTGCGCGGCCCTCGACCCGCTCCAGCCAGTCGTGCGGAAGCCCGTGGTCGCCGTGGCGGGCGCCCAGGAGGTTGCCGCAGATGGACCCGGTGGAGTCGCTGTCACCCGAGTGGTTCACGGAGAGGAGGAGGGCGTCGCGGACGCGGGGTGTGGCAAGGGCGCAGTACACCCCGATGGCCAGGGCCTCCTCGGCGATCCAGCCGGCGCCCAGCGTCTCCACCTTCTCGGCGCCGGGGTCACCCTCGCCGGCCAGGTCCAGGGCGCGTCGCAGGGCGGCCGTCGTCTCCTCGTGACCGGGGTGCCGGGCCAGCAGGCGCATCGCGCGCAGCACCGCGCCCTCCAGGGAGTCACCTGCGACCAGATGGACGACGATGGCGGCCAGAGCGCCGGCGGCGTAGTAGCCGGTGGGATGTCCGTGGGTCATCTGGGCGCAGCGGGCGGCGAGGCCGAACGCGAAGTCGTCCGACGCCGGGGCGAGCCCGAAGGGCGCCGAGCGCATCACGGCGCCGCACCCCTTGGAGTCGGGGTTGATCCTTCCGGGCGGGCCCAGTTCGAGGAGCGGGTCGGGGACGTAGTCCTCCTGCGCGAGCCCGGAGAGACAGGCGTTGCCGGGGGCGCGACGGGCGTACAGCCAGGATTGGGCGACGAGACCGCCGGTGGGGCCGGCGTACGTGCCGGACCCGTGGGCGGGTGTGCCGGCAGTTCGCGCAACGGCCATCGCGCTCGCCTCCGGTCCCGGCTTCTGTTGTGTGTGCAGCCAGCGCTCGTACGCCCACCGTGCCAGCCGCGCCGCGCCGCCGCCGATTCCCTTGAGGCGCTCGCGCCGGTGGGCCTGGGCGACGGCTTCGGCGGTGAACAGGGTCATCTGGGTGTCGTCGCTGACGCGCCCCACGACGCCCTCGCCGTCGGGCACCAGGCCCGTGACGCCTTTGGGGCCGTGGTCGACGCGGATGCGGTCCAGGGACGCGAACTCGATCGGGTAGCCGAGCGCGTCACCGATCGCCCCGCCGAGCAGACAGCCGCGCACGCGTGCCCGGTAGACGGCCTCGGCCTCCCAGGACAGGCGACGGTTCCACAGGTCGTTCACGCACCACTCCCTCGACTACGGTCCTCGTATGGCCATTGTCGCGTCCGGTCCCAGCACGCCCCCAACCAGCCCTGCCGGCAAGGGCGTCGGCCCCCTGCTGCGCGGCTGGCGGGAGCGGCGTCGGGTCAGCCAGCTGGAGCTCGCGTCGCGAGCCGGCTCCTCGGCCCGGCACATCAGCTTCATCGAGACCGGCCGCTCCCGCCCCAGCGAGGAGATGGTGCTGCGTCTGGCCGAACACCTCGACGTCCCGGTGCGGGAACGCAACGCGCTGCTGCTGGCCGCCGGCTACGCACCCCACTACCCGGAGACCCCGCTCGACGACCCGTCGATGGAGGCCCTGCGCCAGGGCGTGGAGCGGCTGATCCAGGGCTACGAGCCCTACCCGGCGCTGGTGGTCGACGCCACGTACACCGTGCTCGCCGCCAACCGGGGCATCGCCATGCTCCTGGACGGCATCCCCGAGTCGCTGCTCGCGCCGCCGCTCAACGCGATGCGGCTGACGCTGCACCCGGAGGGTCTGGCGCCGCGGATCCGCAATCACCGCGAGTGGCGCGACCACCTGCTCGCGCAGATGGAGCGCCAGATCGCCCTGCACCGCTCCGAGCCGCTGCGCGCGCTGTACGAGGAGGTGGCGGCGTACCCGGTAGGAGATCCGGATCCGACCGAAGAGGCAGCCAACGAGCCGACCGCCTATTTCGCGCTGCCGATGCGGATCGAGCACGAGGGTCGGATCCTGTCCTTCACGTCGTCGATCTCCACCTTCAACACCCCCATGGACGTGACGGTCGCCGAGCTGGCCATCGAGACGTTCCTGCCCGCGGATCCAGCCACGACCAAATACTTTCAGTCACTCGTCTCTTGACGGAGCGTCGCTGATCCGTTTGAGTCAATGCTTCCGTCGGACCCATGAGAGTCCGAGGGGAACATGACACACTGCGCGGAGTTTTTCGGCGCGTGGGGAGGGCGTTGCGTGAGTGAGCGGCGGGCTGCGCCCACCGTGGGTCAGGTGGTGCTCGGGCGGCGGTTGCAGGAGTTGCGCGAGGCCACCGGGCTCAAGCGCGAGGAGGCCGCGCGTGTGCTGCGCGTCGCCCCGGCGACCGTGCGGCGGATGGAGATGGCGGAGGTCTCCCTCAAGATCCCGTACCTGCAAGTGCTGTTGACGACGTACGGCGTGGCCGACGACGAGGTCGCCGCCTTCGTCGCGCTGGCCGAGGAGGCGAACCAGCCGGGCTGGTGGCAGCGGTTCCACGACGTGCTGCCGGACTGGTTCAGCATGCACGTCAGCCTGGAGGGAGCCGCCCGCCTGATCCGGTCGTACGAACCGCACTTCGTGCCGGGGCTGCTGCAGACCGAGCAGTACGCGCGCGCCGTGCTGAAGGCCGGGACGGTGGGACAGGCGGGGCCCGACGCCATCGAGCGGCATGTGACACTGCGCATGACCCGGCAGCAGCTGCTGCTGGGGCGGGAGAATCGGCCCCGTCTCTGGGTGATCATGGACGAGACCGCGCTGCGGCGGCCCGTGAGCATTCACGGCGAGGTCATGCGGGACCAGATCGACCGGCTCCTGGACGAGATGGAGAGCGACGACATCACGCTCCAGATCGCCGAGTACGCGAGCGGCCCGCACCCGGGGACATACACGTCCTTCGCTCTGTTCCGCTTCGCCGAGCCGGAACTGCCCGACATGGTCTACAGCGAGTATCTGACGGGCGCGCTCTATCTCGACTCGCGCCGTGAGGTGGCCATGCACCTGGAGGTCCTGGACCACATGGCGGCCCAGGCCGCCTCCGTCCCGCGCACCAAGGACATCCTCCGCAAGCTCCGCGACGAGTACTGAGCCGCAGGGCCGCGGCCCTGCCCCCGTACGCCCGCGGCCCCTTCACGTGCCGGTCGTGCCGCCTCTCGCCTCCCTCTCGTCGTCGATGATCTCCGCGTCCACCACGCCTTCCTCCTCGGCCGGGGTGTGCTCGGCGGGCGGCTCCTCCCGGGGGGTCTGCTGGGTCTGCGCGTACATCGCCTGGCCCATCTTCTGGCTGACGGTGGCGAGTTTCTCGACGCCGGCCCGCAGGGCGGCCGTGTCGGTGGCGGAGTCCGCCAGGAGGCGCTTCAGGTCGGCGATCGCGGACTCGACCTCCGGTTTGGTGTCGGAGGGTATGCGTTCGTCGTTGTCGCGGATGAACTTCTCGGTCTGGTAGACGAGTTGCTCGGCCTGGTTGCGGGTCTCCACCGTCTCCCGGCGCTTGCGGTCCTCCTCCGCGTACTGCTCGGCGTCCCGCATCATGCGGTCGATGTCGTCCTTGGGCAGCGCCGAACCGCCCGTCACCGTCATCTTCTGCTCGCGGCCGGTCCCGAGGTCCTTCGCGGAGACGTGCATGATTCCGTTGGCGTCGATGTCGAAGGCGACCTCGATCTGCGGGACCCCGCGCGGCGCGGGCGGCAGACCGGTGAGGTCGAAGACGCCGAGCTTCTTGTTGTACGCGGCGATCTCGCGCTCGCCCTGGTAGACCTGGATGCCCACCGAGGGCTGGTTGTCCGCGGCGGTGGTGAAGATCTCCGAACGCCGTGTCGGGATCGTCGTGTTGCGCTCGATGAGCTTGGTCATGATGCCGCCCTTGGTCTCGATGCCGAGGGACAGCGGGGTGACGTCGAGGAGCAGCACGTCCTTGACGTCGCCGCGGATGACGCCCGCCTGGAGCACGGCGCCCACGGCCACCACCTCATCGGGGTTGACGCCCTTGTGCGGGTCCTTGCCGGTGAGCTCCTTGACCAGGTCGGCGACCGCGGGCATCCGGGTCGAGCCGCCGACCAGGATGACGTGGTCGATCACGGCGATCTTCACGCCCGCGTCCTTCACCGCCTGGTGGAAGGGGGTCCTGCAGCGGTCGAGCAGGTCGGCGGTCAGCTCCTGGAACTGAGCTCGCGTCAGTCTCTCCTCCAGGTGCAGCGGGCCGTCGGCGGTGGCGGTGATGTAAGGCAGGTTGATGCTGGTCTCGGAGGAGCTGGACAGCTCGACCTTGGCCTTCTCGGCGCCCTCGCGCAGCCGTTGCAGCGCCATCTTGTCGTGGCCGAGGTCGATGCCGTACGACGCCTTGAAGCGTTGCGCGAGGTGTTCGACGATCCGCTGGTCCCAGTCGTCGCCGCCGAGCCGGGTGTCGCCGTTGGTGGCCTTGACCTCGATGACGCCGTCGCCGATCTCCAGGAGCGAGACGTCGAAGGTGCCACCGCCCAGGTCGAAGACGAGGACGGTCTGCTCCTCACCGCGGTCGAGCCCGTACGCGAGGGCGGCGGCCGTCGGCTCGTTGATGATCCGCAGAACCTTCAGGCCCGCGATCTCGCCGGCCTCCTTGGTGGCCTGGCGCTGGGCGTCGTCGAAATAGGCGGGCACGGTGATCACGGCGTCCGTGACGTCCTCGCCGAGATAGGCCTCCGCGTCCCGCTTCAGCTTCTGCAGCACCCGCGCCGACAGCTCCTGGGCGCGGTAGCGGGTGCCGTCGACGGAGCCCTGTTCGGGAAACCGCCAGCTCGCGTCGCCCATGTACCGCTTCACCGAGCGCGCGGTGCGCTCCACGTTCGTCACGGTCTGCCGCTTGGCGACCTCACCGACGAGCACCTCGCCGTTCTTGGCGAAGGCCACCACGGAGGGTGTGGTGCGCGCACCCTCCGCGTTGGCGACGACGGTGGGGTCGCCGCCTTCGAGGACGGCCACCACCGAGTTCGTCGTACCGAGGTCGATCCCGACCGCACGTGCCATGTCCGTCCCCTTCCGCCAGGGCGCTGCCCACTCTCAGCACAAAACTTGAGTGCCCACTTGTCAATGGGGCGTGCCCCCGCGCGGGCCTGGACATGACAGTGCCGCGCCCTCCCGGGGAGAGAGCGCGGCATGGGGTACGGACGCGCGTCAGGCGAGCTTGGCCGACAGGGTGATCGTCGTGCCGGTCAGGGCCTGGCTGACCGGGCAGCCCTTCTTCGCGTCCTCGGCCGCCGCGACGAAGCCGTCGTTGTCGAGGCCCGGCACCGTGCCCTCGACGGTGAGGTGGATGCCGGTGATGCCCTCGCCGGGCTGGAAGGTGACGTCGGCGTTGGTGACGAGCTTGGTGGGCGGGGTGCCGGCTCCCGCAAGGGCGTGCGACAGCGCCATGGAGAAGCAGCTGGAGTGGGCGGCCGCGATCAGCTCCTCGGGGCTGGTCTTGCCGTTCGCGTCCTGGGCCCGCGACGCCCACGTCACCGGCTGCTGGCCGATGCCGGAGGAGTCGAAGGTGACGACGCCGTTGCCCTCGAGCAGGTTGCCTTCCCACACGGTGTGTGCGGTGCGCGTGGTTGCCACGATGAATCCCTTCGATGAGGTCCCGTTTTCGGGGTCCGTATCCACCATCCGATCACACCTGGGCTCAGCGCACCCGGAAGACCGGTCCGCGCGCGGTGAACGGGAGCCGCGCGCCCTGCGGAAACAGGTACGCGTGCTCGCGCCGCACCCGCAGCACGTCGCACCAGCCGTCCGTGATCACCAACACGGGCGCATCCGGCGGGAAGCCGTCCGCGCGGTGCAGCAGGTCGATGCCCGGCCGCAGGACCGTACCGCCGCGGCCGCGCACCCGAACCCTCCCCCAAGCTCTCGACTCCGCTCGACCAGGGGGCGCCCCCATGGCGCTCTCCGTGACCGGCAGACAGCCCGCGTCGTGCGGCGCCGCCTCGCAGAACACGACGCGTGCGGCCGGCACGTCCACGGGTGGATGCCGTTGGCGGCAGCCCAGTTGAGCCAGTCCTTCGGCGACGCCTCCAGATGCACATGGGCGAGGCGGTTGATGAGCGCGGAGGCGATCGGGCGGGCCAGAGCGTTGTCCGTCGCGCGGTTGCCCGCGCCGATCACGATCGAGCCCGCGGGCAGCTCGTAGTTGCCGATGCGGCGGTCCGGGATCAGGGAGTAGAAGGCCTTCTGCACTCCGGCGTCGCCGCGTTCAACTCGTCCAGGAACAAGCAGTACGGCTCGTCGCGGGCGATCGCCTCCGGCGGGCAGAACACCGAGCGCCCGTCGCAGATCTGCGGGACGCCGATGAGCCGGGGCTCAGGCGGCGCGCTCGTCCGAGCTCACCGGCAGCGGCACTTGGGGTCCGTCGCACTCGCGCAGCCAGCGCCGCAGCACCTGGTGCACCTGCTCGGCGCCGACCAGTTCGGCTTCGTCCTCGACCGGCGCGGACAGCGCCACCGGCGACAGCAGGAAGGGGCGTCCCTGGGGGCCGCCGAGGCCGCCGTGCGAGCCGATCTGCTCCTCGAAGGCGAGGACTTCGCCCTCCTTCGGGTCGTACCAGGAGTTGACCATGATGTCGGCGACGTGCGGGAAGGAGTGCGTCCGTCGTACGGCCGCCGCGGCACCCGGGCCGAAGTCGGCGAGCGGCCCCGGGTGCTCGTCGTCGAGCTCGTCCACCGACGCCTCCGCCCCGTGCGCACCGAGCACGAGTCCGCCGTGCTCCTCGCTGCGCACGAGCACGAAACCGACGCCCGGATGGTTGGCGAGCGTGGACAGCAGCGCGGGGTGGCGCCGGTCGATCTCCTCCCGGCTCATCCGGTGCGGCACATCGGGGAAGGAGATCAGCCCGAGGTTTCCGGAGGCCAGCACGATGGGCTCGGAGCGGCGCGAGGGGCGGTGCCGCTCGCCGCCCTCCTCGACGGGCCTGCGCAGCGCGGCCCGCACCGCCGCCCGCGCCTCGGCTCCACTGTGCGTGCGCTGCGCCTTGCGCGGTACGGGCAGCCCACAGCCGGCCCGGACCAGATTGCCGAGGCTGAGGCCGTAGCGGGTCAGGAAGGTCTCGCCGGGGCTCTGGCCATGGTCCGACAGTACGACGATCCGGTACGGCCGCGGGGCGTGCTCGGCGACCTTGGCGATCAGCGCGAGCGAACGGTCGAGCCGCTCCAGCACCTTCTCGGCGTCCCGGCCGCACGGCCCCGAGTGGTGCGCCACCTCGTCGTACGCCACCAGGTCCGCGTAGATCGCGTTGCGCCCGGCCAGCATGTCGCCGATCACCGCGGCGGCGACGACGTCCCGCTCGACGACGGTCGCGAAGGCGCGGACGAAGGGGTACAGCCCGCCGCGGCTGACGCGTGGCCGCCGCTTCTTCAGCCGGGCCCGGACGGACTGGCCGATCTCCCGGAAGACCTCGGCGACGAAGGACATGGCCGTACGGACGGCGTTGGCGGGATCGCAGAAGTACGCGAAGTAGCCCGACCGGGAGCGGTTCTCCTTGCCCCGTCGCGCCGCCATGGACAGCACGAGGGCCAACTGGTCGGCGCCGCCGCTGAAGAGGTTGCCGCGGCTGGCGCCGTCGACGGTGAGCAGTCCCCCGTCGCCGGTGTACTCGATGGCCCGGCGCTGGAGTTCGGCGGCGCTGGAGGGACGGTTGCAGACCATGACCTCGTGGCTGTCCTTCTCGTACCACCGGAAGGCCGGGATGTCGTGATTGCTGCCGTGCAGGATGCCGAGCTGGCTGGCGCCGGTCTGACTGGACCAGTCGGTGCGCCAGGGGGTGAGCCGGTGCGTGGGGCGTCGGTTGAGGCGGTCGCCGTCGAGCCATCCCGCCACGGTCGGCATGAGCCCCTTGCCGACAGCTCCCTCGAGGACGTCGTGGCCCACACCGTCGAGCTGGAGGAAGACCGAGCCGGGGGTCACGGGCCCGGCCTGTCCGGCGCCGCGCCCGCGGCGCCGGTCGGCGAGCCGGTAGAGCCTGCGCCGGTACGCGTCGTCGTCCCGTACGGCGAGGGCGCCACCGGTGGCCGAGGCCACGGCGGACATCACGGCGGCGACGACCACGGCGGTCTCGGGCGCTGCCTCGCCCTGTCCGGAGGGGGTGACGCGCAGCGCGACCAGCAGCAAGGAGCCGTTCAGGAAGAAGACGAGCAGCCCGAGCACGAGCGCGGGCACCAGGAGCAGCGCCCGCACCAGCAGCGGCCACACGAGGGACGACAGCAGACCGAAGGCGCCCGCGCCGACGGCCGCGGTGATAGCGATCTGCGTGGCGCTGTCCCCGTCGTCGGACTGCAACTGGAAGTCGGGCAGCGCACCGGCGAGGACAAGCATCGTGACCGTGGACACGGCCCACACCGCGATGCTCCGCCAGACTCCGCTGAGGACCCGCCGCCAACGCCCTCCACCCACGCCCTGTCCACCTCACGTCCCGGCCCGCCCGGTCCGCGTGGCCTGTTCCCACCCTGTCACAACGTGCGGGCAGGGCCTGATGTCCCCGTCACCACGTGCGGGGAGAGCCTGATGTCCCCGTCACCACGTGCGGGCGGATCTCCCCCGGTCACGGTTCAGCGGCCGTCGTACCCCGCGGTCGGCATCGACAGGCGGCGATGGACCCGGGCCTTCATCTGGGCGTCGTACGACGGTTCCGCGCTCCCGACCGTCTCGATCCGTACGCCGCGGCGGGCGCACTCGGCGGTGAACTCGTCGACAGAGGCGAGGGCTCGCTCCAGGACGCGGTGACTCGGCGCGACGAACAGGTCGACGAGGCCCGCCTCGACATCGGCCCACAGGGTGTGATGGTCGGGGCGCAGACCGCGGACGAGCAGCTCCCGGGTGACGACATAGCCGCGCTCGGCGGCCCAGCGGGCGCACATCGCGTGCTGGCTGCGGGAGTCGACGAGGAAGGGGTCCACGTCGAGTTCCTCCAGGGGCGTCAGGCTCGCGATGGTCGTGACGCGGACTGTGGTGGGCATGGCGGAGGCGCTGCGCGCGTTGGTCATGGCGTCCCCCTCACCTCCGGGTTTCGCCGCCGACCCTACTCCTGCCCGTAGGCTCGGGGGGAGTCGCGCGAAGGAGGCAAAGAAGTGCCGGTGCAGATCACCTGGTGGGGGCACGCCACCTGCACGCTGGCGGACTCCGGCACACGCGTGCTCACCGACCCGCTCTTCGCACGCCGGCTCGCGCATCTGCGGCGCAGGCGCGGGGCGCCGCCCCCGCCCGAGGCGGCGGTCGCGGACGCGGCATTGGTCTCGCATCTGCACGCCGACCATCTGCATCTGCCGTCCCTGCAGCAGCTCGCGCCGGGCACGCTGCTGCTCGTGCCCAAGGGCGCGCCGCTCGCGGTGCCCGCACTGCGCAGGCTGGACCATCTGCGGCTCACCGAGGTCGCACCCGGGGACCGGACACAGGTCGGTGACCTGGTGGTACGTGCCGTATCGGCGCGGCACGACGGACGGCGACTGCCGGTCGGACCGCACCGCGCACCCGCGCTGGGCTTCGTGATCGAGGGCGAGGCACGCACGTATTTCGCCGGGGACACCGGTCTGTTCGAGTCGATGGCCGAGGAGGTCGGACCGGTCGACGTGGCGCTGCTGCCGGTCGGCGGATGGGGACCGTTTCTCGGCGAGGGGCACCTGGACGCGGGGCGGGCCGCGCAGGCGCTGGCCCAGCTGATGCCGAGGAGCGCGGTGCCGGTGCACTACGGCACGTACTGGCCGATCGGGATGGACGGCGTGCGCCCCCATGAATTCCATGCGCCGGGCGATGAATTCGTGCGCCTGGCCGCCGAGTATGCGCCCCAGGTGGCGGTGCACCGACTCGAGCATGGCGAGAGCGTACGGCCGGAGGTCGCGCGGTGACACTGCTGCCCGCGTTCTCCGCGCTGTCCGCCACGAGCGCGACCCCGGTGATATTCGTGTCGGCCACGGGGGCGGCCGTGACGCCGGAGAGCACCCAGCAGGCGATCGGCTATCCGTCGCTGTTTCTGCTGGTGCTGATCGGCGCGCTGGTGCCAGTGGTGCCGACGGGGGCGCTGGTGAGTTCGGCGGCCGTGGTGGCCTTTCACCAGACGGCACCGTTCGCGCTGCTGCTGGTCTTCTTGGTGGCCGCGCTCGCGGCGTTCCTCGGCGACGTCGCGCTCTACTGGCTCGGCCGGCGCGGCATGGGTTCCAAGAACGGCTCACGCTGGCTGGAGGCCATCCGCGTGCGCGCTCCCGAGGAGCGTCTCGCCCAGGCCCAGCAGAAGTTGAGCGACCATGGCGTCACCGTCCTCGTCCTCTCCCGTCTCGTCCCGGCGGGCCGCATCCCGGTGATGCTCGCCTGCCTGATGGCGAAGATGCCCCTGCGCTCCTTCGCCCGCGGCGACATCCCGGCCTGCCTCGCCTGGGCGGCGACCTACCAAGTCATCGGCATCCTCGGCGGTTCCCTCTTCAGCGAACCCTGGGAGGGCGTGGTGGCAGCGGTCGTACTGACCGTGGCGATCAGCGTGGCACCGGGGGTATGGCGCAGGGTTCGCAGAACGGCGCCTGGATAGGAGCGCGGGCAACAGCGCCCCGTCAGGGGCGCGGGCTGTGACATTTTGCGGCTCCGCCGCGTCGGCGCGTCCAGGTGGTCGTGGTGGTTGTGGCTGATGACGACCGCGTCGATGCGCGGCAGCGCGCTCCAGGCCACGCCGACCGGCGTGACCCGGGCCGGGGTGCCGAGGAGGACGCCGGATCGTCGCCGTCCTGCGTGCTCGTGCTCGTGCTCGTCGTCGACTGGGACTGCTGCGTCATCGAGGAGGCTCCCATCGCTGAGCGTCGTCGCGGAGATCGTCGAACACCGACCCCAGGAGGGTCAACGCGCGTTGCATCTGCGGCAGTTCCAACGGTGTGGGAGACGTGAGGCATTCCTCCCGCTCCTCATCGGTCGCCCCGAGCAGCGGCCCCGTCCCCAGCCGCACCCGAAGCGCCCCGAGGTCGTCCCCGAAGCGGTGGCCGCCCGGCGCGGGCATACCGAGCCGGGCGGTGAGGAAGTCCTCCAGTTCCTGTGCGTCGCCGACGTCGTGCGCGGTGAGCGCGGAACGCAACGGGCCGAGATCCACGTACAGATGTCTCCCGGCCTGCGGCGGCCGCGCGAGGGCCCCGGCGCCGACCACCGCGCGGTGCGCGGCGATGGCCACGCGCGCGTGCAGGCGTACCGCGGCCGTCAGTCGTTCGGTGATCCCGTCGGGCTCGCCGAGCGCGTACCCGGCCGCCGCGGCGACCGGTTCGGCGACCCGGGCGCCCAGCGCGGTGAGAACGTCGAGGACGCGGGCGCGCAGCCCGGCGCCCGCGTCGGTGTCCGGGAAGCGGGCCACGGCGGCGGGCCAGCTCTCCGGCAGGAAGGCACCCGAGAGGTCCGTGACGACGGTGACCTCGTCGGGGAGCATCTCGGCGGGGCTCAGCAGCACGGTGTCGTGCGGCTGGTGCAGGGTGTCGCGCCAGGTCTCGTCGCTGACCACGTGCAGTCCCTCGCCCATCGCGGCCTCGACGGTCTCGTGCACCACCTCGGGCGGCGCGACGGTGGCGGTCGGGTCGTCGGCGACGGAGAGCACGAGCAGGCGCGGGTCGCCGCCTTCGGCACGGACTCTGCGGACGGTCTCCAGGAGAGCGTACGGATCCGGCAGGCCGCCGCACTCCGCGGGCGTCGGGACATGGAACGCGGACCTGCCGAGCAGGCGGACCTGCGGAGCCCACCACGCGGCGCAGGGGCGCGGCACGAGGACGTCGCCGCCGAGTGCGCCGGTCAGCGCGAGGAGCAGTGCGGGGGCGCCGGGGGCGGCGACCACCCGGTCGCGTTCGGCGGCGAGGCCCCGTCGGGTCCAGTAGCCGCAGGCGGCGTCGAGGAGCGCGGGGCCGCCGCCGGAGGGCGCTGCCTCGGCGCGGTCCGCAGCCGCGGCGAGTACGGCCCGCAGCTCCGGCAGCACGGGCAGGCCCTGATCGGGAATCGGCGGGCCGTAGCGGACCGGCCCGTGCCCTTCCGGAACCGTCCGCCGCATAGGTGCCTCCGCGCAGTCCGTGGTGCCGTGCCCTGTCGCCAGTGCGTTCACTCAGTGTCCCGTGCCGTGCCTTCGTCCCTCGTACGGTCCCGGCCGCGCCCGTCACCGGGTCAGCGGTCGGCGGACGCGCGCTTGTGGAGCACGCGGTGGACGGCCGCGGCCAGCGCGCCCGCGATGAGGACACTTCCGGCGACCAGGGCCGGGACGGACCCGGTGAAGGCGGCGCCCTCACCGGCGCGCACCCCGTACTGGACACCGACGGGACGCTCCTCCGTGCCGGGACGCTCCTCCGTGCCGGGACGCTCCTCCATTCCCGGTCGCTCCTCCGTGCCCGGTCGCTCTTCTGTTCCGGGACGCTCCTCCGTGCCCGGGCCCTCCTCCGTTCCCGGGCCCTCCTCCGTTCCCGGGCCCTCCTCCGTTCCCGCTCCCTCCTCCGTTCCCGCTCCCTCCTCCGTTCCCGCTCCCTCCTCCGTTCCCGCTCCCTCCTCCGTTCCCGCTCCCTCCTCCGTTCCCGCTCCCTCCTCCGTTCCCGCTCCCTCCTCCGTTCCCGCTCCCTCCTCCGTTCCGGGACGCTCCACCGTTCCCGTTCCCGTTCCCGCTCCCTCCTCCGTGCCCGGGCCCTCCTCCGTTCCGGGACGCTCCTCCGTGCCCATTCCCTCCCCCGTTCCGGGACGCTCCTCCGTGCCCATTCCCTCCCCCGTTCCGGGACGCTCCACCGTTCCCGCTCCCTCCTCCGTGCCCAGCCCCTCCCCCGTTCCCGGGCCCTCCTCCGTTCCCGCTCCCTCCCCCGTGCCCGGGCCCTCCTCCGTTCCCCCTCCGGGACGCTCCACCGTTCCCGGTCCCTCCACCGTTTCTTGGGCGGCACTGGAGGGGCGCGCCACGGTGTACGAGGCGGTCCACGGCTTTTGCCGGCCGCCCGGCTCCACGGGACACACCCCGTCGACGCCCCACTCGGACTCAGGACCCACCGCGTCGGAGCCGCCGTCGGCGTTCCCGCCGGACGGGATACGGGCCGTACCTCGGTACTCCGTGAGCGCCGCACTCGCCGCACTCGCCGCGCTCTCGTTGTCCCCCGTGACCCGGCGCAGCTGGATCGTGCCCTCCTCGAAGCCCTGCGAGGTGGCGTCGATGAATTCGGGCGGTGGTTCGCCGATCGCGTCGCAGGTGACGGAGACGGTGACGATGCCGCCCGGTTCGACGGAGCGCGGTTCGACCTCCGCGCCCGGATCCGCGAACGCGGCCGAGGCGGCGGCGCCCAGCGCGACACCGGCCAGGGCTGTGGCGGTCAGGACACGGGCGGTGCAAGGCATGGGCTGGGCTCCTTCGGAGTGACTCTGAAGGGGGGCACAGCCGTCGTGCCCCCGGGCCCATCACAGCCCGCCCACCCGTCGGGCGCGCGCGGCCGGGCACCATTCGCGGGACACGGACGCCCGAGTGGGTGACATGGGGTCGGTCAGTTCGACAGGGAGACCAGTTCCCCCTCCAGGCCGCGTCCGCGCTTGTCCACGACGGCCGAGGCGACGTCGGACAGTTTGCGCTGGGTTCCCTGCGAGATGCGGCGCAGCACCCCGAAGGCCGCGTCCGCGTCGCAGCCCAGGACATGCATGACGATGCCGCACGCCTGGTCGACGACGGGCCGGGTGCGCAGCGCGGTGCCCAGCTGGTCGAGCTCGGTGAGCGCGGCGCGGTAGGAGCGGTCGCGGACCAGGCAGGTCACGGCGAGGTCGCCGAGGGCGCGGGCGGCGCCGTGCGGGGCGTCGTCGAGGGCGCCCGGCCGGAAGCTGTAGAGGCTGAGGGTCACGGTCAGGCCGGAGCGGCGGAAGGGGATCGTCACGCTGGAGCGCACGCCCGAGTCGAGGGCCATCGCGCGGTACGCCGGCCAGCGCTTCTCGCGCAGCAGGTCCGCCGAGTCGACGGGCCCACCGTGTTCCAGCGCGGCCGGTATCGGCCCGTCGCCGGAGCGGAGCTGGACCGAGACGAGTCCGGCGAGGTCGGGGTGGGTCACCGCGGCGGGCCGTTCCGGACCTTCCTCGGAGACCAGGCAACTGGCGCCGCAGCAGTCGGGTGTGCAGCGGGTGGCCTGTTCGGCGAGCTCCGACAACCGCCTTCCCTGCTCAAGTTGACCGGTGTCCTGCATGGTTCACACCTCCTCTCCCCGCACCTTCCCGCTCACCTGCGCAGAAAACGACTTCCGCGGGTTACGCTCGTCCCGCACCCGGAACCCGTCCCTCGGGTTACGTTCATCCCATGGCACAGACGGACGAATTCGGTGAAGAACTCGCGGATTTCGTACGCCGCGTGGCCGAGCTCAAGACGGCGCGTGCCGTGCCGGCCGACGACCTGCCGACGGTGCTCGACGCGGCGATCTTCGAACTCGACCATGTGGCCGGCCAGTTGTGGCCCTGGTACGAGCGCCTGTCCGCGGGCGGTCCGCCCGGCGTCGCCTCGGTCGACCGCCAGGAACAGCAGCTCCTCAAGGCCCTCTTCCAGCGGGTTCCGGTGCCCGTCGCGCTGGTGGACCGCGAGACGGTGGTGCGCAGGCTGAACTTCGCGGCGACCTCCTTCACCGGTGTCCGGGCGGGCTATGCGACGGGCCGGCCGCTGACGGGGTTCCTCGCGCATGCCGACCGCGCCGCGTTCCGCTCGCAGGCGGCGGCGGTGGCGCGTGGCGAGGGCGACCGCAGCCTCACCGTGCACGTCCAGCGACACCCCTCGGTGCCGGTGCGCGCGACCCTCACCGCGCTGCGGCCCAGCGGCGAACCCCGGACCGCCGTCCTCGTCGTCCTGCAGCCCGCGAGCTCCCGGGTGCCGCCGGACGAGAACGTGCCGGGTCCGGTGCCGAGCCTCACCGAGACGACACGGCACGCGGCGCTGATGGACCTGCTGGACGCCATGACCACGGCGCTGCTCAGCGCCCCCGCCGGGGATCCGTCCTCGGTGCTGGACCGGGCGGCCGGGGTGCTGCACGGGCGGTTCGCGGACTGGGTGGTGGCCGACTCGGGTTCGGCGCGGCTGACCCGTACGACCGTGCTGGGCCCTTCCGACGGTGCCGAAGGGGTGGCGGCGGTGGCCGCACAGGATCCCGCCGCGTGCCCTCTCGTCGTCGAGGCGGCACGCGGCGGATCCACGGCGCTGCAGGTGCGCCCCGAGGATCCGGACGCCTTCGGCCGTGACACCTCGGGCGCCCCCGTACTCGTACGCGCGAATGCGACGTCGCTGCTGTGCGTGCCCCTGATCACCGCGTCCGGCTCCGTGCGGGGGGTGTTGACGCTGTTCCGCAGCGGCGCCCGGCTGGCGTTCTCGATGGCCGAGGCACAGGCGATGGACATGATGTCCCGTCACATAGCGCTGGCGATGAACGAGCGGTAAGGGGGCGCCCCGTCAGGGGCGCGGGGAACGGCGCGACGAGCCACAACGGCCCCGCACCCTCCCCGCACCCCCTCCCCCACCCCGGCGGAGCCCCTACGCCGCGTCGCGCATGACCTCGTTGCGCAGCCGCCTGCAACTGCGGCTGATCAGCCGCGAGACATGCATCTGGGAGATGCCGAGCTGTTCGGCGATGCGGTTTTGGGTCATGTCGCCGAAGAACCGCATGTAGAGGATGGCGCGTTCGCGCTCGGGCAGGGCCCGCAGCCGGGGCTTGACGGCCTCGCGGTCGATGACGACGTCGAGGGCCGGATCGGGTGAGCCGAGGGCGTCGCTGAGTGAGTATCCGTCCTCGCTGCCCGGCAGTTCGGCGTCGAGGGAGAGCGCGGCGAAGCTCTCCAGGGCCGCCAGGCCGGTCAGGGCGTCCTCCTCGCTCATCCGGGCGTGCTCGGCGATCTCGGCGACGGTGGGCCTGCGGCCCGACACGGTCCCCGACAGTTCCTGGCCGGCGGACCGCACGCGGTTGCGCAGGTCCTGGACGCGGCGCGGCACATGGACGGTCCACATGTGGTCGCGGAAGTGCCGTTTGATCTCACCGGTCACGGTCGGCACGGCGTAGCTCTCGAAGGCGCTGCCGAGCTCGGGGTCGTATCGGTCGACGGCCTTGACCAGGCCGAGCGCGGCGACCTGGCGCAGATCCTCTAAGTTCTCGCCGCGGCTGCGGAACCGGCCCGCGAGCCGGTCGGCCATCGGCAGCCAGGACTCGACGATCTCCGTACGGAGTGCGTCGCGCTGTCGGCCCGGGGGGAGCTTGGCGAGCCTGCGGAATGCCTCCGCGGTGTCGGGGGCGTCGTCGTGCGGATGATGCTTCGCACTCACTCGATTTCCCATGGTGCCTCGTAACTCCCTTGCAGGTGCCTTGGGTTGGACGGTCACCGTGGGAGCACGCGGGGGCCCGGACGGGCACACCCGTGGCGAGGACTTCCCCGCTCCCACGGACGTGCCTCCTGTCCGAAGCACTGTGATGGCACCTGCCCCGCCGTATGCGCGGCAAACAACGGGCGCGGCACTCGTCCGCGGCGGCATGGGCCGCGGACTCGGGGGTACTGCGGGCGACGGCAGCCGATACATCCGTACCCCCGGCAGCCGGGGAACTCAGGAAAGGCCCACAGCCATGGCTGATTTCGTGAGGGAAGTCATGACGCCAGGCGTCGTCGCGGTCCGCCCGGACGCCTCGCTCGTCGAAGCCGCGCAGCTGATGCGCGCCCAGGACATCGGCGACGTCCTGGTGGCCGGCGACCACCAGGTCATAGGGGTGCTCACGGATCGCGACATCACGGTGCGCGCCGTCGCGGACGGTGCCGATCCGCTGACCGTGAGCGCCCACGCGGTGTGCACTCCCAACCCGGTGGTCGTCGGGCCCGACGACGCCGTGTCCGAAGCGGTACGGCTGATGCGCGAGCACGCCGTGCGCCGGCTGCCGGTCGTCGACGACGGGCACCCGGTGGGCATGGTGAGCCTCGGCGACCTGGCCGTCTCCCAGGACCCCGGCTCGGCGCTCGCCGACATCAGCCGCGCCGAGCCGGAGGGGTGGCCGGGCACGCCCCTCGCGTGAGCGGCACCGGGCGCGGTCGCCGCCTGTGCGAGGCCGCACCACCGGGCCCCGGCGGTGGCACCTTCCGGTACGGCGCGATGCACTGCGCCGCGCTGCGACGCGCGGGCCCGGGCGGCAAGTGCGGCCGCGCCGAAGGGGTGTTCTTCGCGCCGGTCAGTCTTCTCCGGGTCCCCGCTCCCGGGCTCCCTCGCGCGTCCGGCCCGCCGTGACCGGACGGCGTGGATGGCGGCGCAGGTACTCGCCCTCCAGCTGCGCCATGCGCAGGTTGTGGGTGCGCAGCGCGTCGTTCGAACCGTGGAGCAGCGTGTCGTGGCGCGTGCGGTGGATCGTCTCCAGCTCTTTCATCAGCTGCTGGTCGTCCAGCCGTTCAGGGTCGACTCCGGTCATCGTGATACCCCGCTCGTCGTGTCCTGCGGCGCGGTCCGGTGCCCGAGGGGGAGGCGCTGCCCCGCGGGGTACCCGAGCGGCGTCCGGGAGGGAGCCATGGATCTCGCCGTCCTCCCTCCACTCTACGAACATCCGGGGTCCCGGGCCTCCGGGAAGTGCCCGCGAGCCCAGGACTACCGGGCCCGCTCCACGCGCCGCTCGTCCCACACCGGCTCCGTCGTCTCCCGGAGCCGGCCGTCGGAGCCGAAGACCAGATAGCGGTCGAAGGAGCGGGCGAACCAGCGGTCGTGCGTGACCGCGAGGACCGTCCCCTCGTACGCCTCCAAGCCCTCCTGGAGGGCCTCCGCCGACTCCAGGTCGAGGTTGTCGGTCGGCTCGTCCAGCAGCAGGGCCGTGGAGCCCTCCAGCTCCAGCAGGAGGATCTGGAAGCGGGCCTGCTGGCCGCCCGAGAGCTTGTCGAAGCGCTGCTCGGCCTGGGCGGTCAGCTCGTAGCGGCGCAGCCGGGACATGGCGGCGCCGCGGTCCTGGGCGTGCTCGGTCCACAGGATGTCGAGGAGTGCGCGGCCCTCCAGCTCCGGGTGGGCGTGCGTCTGGGCGAAGTGCCCGGCGACGACCCGCGCGCCGAGCTTCCACTCGCCGGTGTGCGCGACGGTGCCGCCGGCGAGCAGGCGCAGGAAGTGCGACTTGCCGGAGCCGTTGGATCCGAGCACGGCGACCCGTTCGCCGTAGAAGACCTCCAGGTCGAACGGGTTCATCAAGCCGGTGAGCTCAAGTCCCTTGCAGGTGATCGCCCGTACGCCCGTACGCCCGCCGTGCAGTCGCATCCTGATGTCCTGCTCGCGCGGCGGCTCCGGAGGCGGGCCCGCCTCCTCGAACTTCCTGAGCCTGGTCTGCGCGGCCTGGTAGCGCGAGGCCAACTCGTGGCTGATGGACGCCGCCTGACGCAGATTCAGCACCAGCTTCTTCAACTGTGCGTGCTTCTCGTCCCAACGCCTGCGCAGCTCCTCGAAGCGCGCGAATCGCTCCCGCCGGGCCTCGTGGTACGTCGCGAAGCCGCCGCCGTGCACCCAGGCGTCGGCGCCGGTCGGGCTGGGCTCGACGCTCACGATCTTCTCGGCGGCGCGGGCGAGGAGCTCGCGGTCGTGCGACACGAACAGGACGGTCTTGCGGGTCTCCTTGAGCCGCTCCTCCAGCCAGCGCTTTCCGGGGACGTCGAGATAGTTGTCCGGCTCGTCGAGGAGCAGCACCTCGTCCGTGCCACGCAGCAGCGCCTCGAGCACGAGCCGCTTCTGCTCTCCTCCGGAGAGCGTCCGCACCTGGCGCCACTGCGCCTTCTCGTACGGGATGCCGAGCGCGGCCGTGGTGCACATGTCCCAGAGCGTCTCGAACTCGTACCCGCGGACCTCGGCCCAGTCGGAGAGGGCCTGGGCGTAGCGCAGCTGGGCGGCCTCGTCGTCGACGGTCATGATCGCGTGCTCGGCCACGTCGACGGCTTTCGCGGCTTCCTGGATCCGGGGCGACGCCACGGACACGAGCAGGTCCCGTACGGTCGTCTCGTCCCGGACCGACCCCACGAACTGCCGCATCACTCCCAGTCCGCCTCCGACGGTGACCGTCCCCCCGTGCGGTTTCAGCTCCCCCGAGATCAGCCGCAGCAGCGTCGTCTTGCCGGCGCCGTTGGGGCCCACCAGGGCGACGACGGCCCCTTCTCCCACCCGGAACGACACGTCGCCGAGCAATGCCCTCCCGTCGGGGAGGTAGTACTCAAGGTGCGCGGCTTCGAGGTGTCCCATGGGGAGGCATTCTCCGGGGAGGCGGGGGTACTGGGCAAACTCATATCCGGGGGCGCTCTTCGGGGGCGCTCTCCGGGGGTGTTTCCTCGCCCCCGCCGCCCCTACCCGTCCCATCCCCGGGGGCTGCCGCCCCCAGACCCCCGCTTCGGCCTGGACGGCCTCGTCCTCAAACGCCGGACGGGCTGGATATCCGGCAATCTTCAGCCCGTCCGGCGTTTGAGGACGAGCCCTTCGGGCGAAGGCGGGGGTCCAGGGGGCGCAGCGCCCCTGGCGGGGGTTTGGGGGCGGAGCCCCCAAGGGACGGGAATGGGTAGGGGCGGCGAGGGCGGAAAACCCGGTACCTTCGTGGCCACGGGGTATCCAACGCGCCTGCCCCGGAGGGGACTCGTGGGGATTGAGAGCGACCAGCTCGTGTTCGACTATCTGAGCCGCGTCGGCGACCTGGCCCAGCAGCGCCAGCTGCCGTCGGCGACCCGCATGCGGCTCGTGTCGGAGCTGCGCAACGAGATCGACCGCCGCAGGGCGAAGACCCCGGTCGACAGCCCGGCCGCCGTCCGCCGCATCCTCTCCCGTCTCGGCACCCCGGACGAGATCGTCACCGGCGCCCGCGAGGGCGCCCCCGAGGCCGGAACGGACACGCGGGCCGCCGTCCCCACCCAGCGCGCCGACGGCGAGCGCCAGGACCGTCCCAAGGGCCTGCGCCGAGTCGTCCCGAGGGCGCGCCCGGCGGAAGAACCGAAGCCCGTCCGCACCACCGCCGACGACGCCCCGTCCCCGCCGCACCTCGCGAGCACGCACGAACTGGGCGACAGCTCCGCCCCACCGGACTGGTGGCGCGTGGACAGCAGCCCGTTCGGGCTCGGCGACAGCGTGCCGGGCTTCGTCGGAGGCGTGGAGATCCCCGATCTGCTCAAGCCGCCGCCGGAGCGGAAGGACGCGGACGAGGACGACGAGGACGACGAGGACGACGCGCACGACGCAAAAGCGAGCCCGACGAAGAACCCGACGAAGAACCCGACGAAGAACCCGACGGGGAAGGCGAAGAAGGCCGCCAAAGCCGTCCCCGCCGACGAGGCCGCGCCCCGTCGTCGCCTCCCCCGCCCGGGCAACTGGAGCAACCCCCTCCTCCTGCTCGCCGCCGTCCTCCTCGTCGTGGGCGCCGTGCTCGGCAACTGGTTCGCCCTCGGCCTCGGCTGGCTCATCGCCTACGCCTCACGGCGGCTGAGCCCCGCGGAGTCGAAGTGGGCGGTCCTCGGCATGCCCGGCGTGGTGGCCATGGCCGCCGTCGTCTGGCTGTGGGGTCGTACGGACGGCCGCTGGGGCGACCCGATCGCCAAGGGCCACATGAACGACGCGGTCACGGAAACCTGGCCGTGGGTGGTGCGCGGCGCGGCGCTGGCCTCGGCGCTGTACCTGGTGTGGCGCTCACAGCGCAGACGCTGAGCAGGCGCTGAGGGGCACTGAGGGCGCACGAGGGGGCTCCGCGCAGGGGCGCGGCTGCCGGTCTCCTCCGCTGGGCACAATGGCCCTTATGCATACGACCTCGCGCCCGCTGACCGTCGGCTTCGATCTCGACATGACCCTGATCGACTCCCGCCCTGGCATCCACGCCTGCTACCAGGCGCTTTCGGCGCGCACGGGGACGTACATCGACTGCGATCTCGTCGTGACGCGGCTCGGGCCGCCGCTGGAGGAAGAGCTGATCAACTGGTTCCCGGCCGAGCGGGTGGCCGCCATCGCCGATCTCTACCGCGAGATGTACCCCGCCCACGCCATCACCGGCACGCTCGCGATGCCCGGCGCGCGCGAGGCCGTCGAGGCCGTGCGGGCGGCGGGCGGGCGTGCCGTCGTCGTCACCGCGAAGTGGGAGCCCAACGCCAAGCTGCACCTCGAGCACCTGCGCATCGACGCCGACGCGGTGGTCGGCAACCTGTGGGCCGAGCAGAAGGCGGAGGCGCTGCGCGAGCACGGCGCGAGCGTGTACGTCGGCGACCACACCGGCGACGTACGCGGCGCACGCACCGCGGACGCGTACTCCGTCGCGGTGGCCACCGGCCCGTGCGACGCGGCGGAACTGCGCACGGCGGGCGCGGACGTGGTCCTCGGCGACCTGACGGAGTTCCCGGCGTGGCTGGGCGACTACCGGGGGGCGGGGGAGGCGGCGCGGGCCTGACGTCGGCCGGCCGCGACCGATTGAAGCACCCCCGCTCCGGCCAGCAGGAAGCCGACGCCCATGAGCATGCTCAAGCCGAACATGTACGTCGGAAAGGGCGTCGTATCCAGCAGCAGTGGGGCCACGGTGACGAGTGTGGCCAGAGCTCCGATGAAGAACACAAGGGCACCGGCACGGATCAGCCGGTCCCCTGGTTCTGTGGAATTCGCTTGGGTTTTGTCACGCACCGGACCAGGGTAGTTCCCAGCGCGTAGGAACAATCCGGCGACGTCTTGTCACCGGCCTGTGGACCATTAGCCTTGGTACCGGCGGGTCAGACGACCCGCTGTAGTGCTATCCAGAGCAGTTTTCAGAGCAGTTTCCGACGAGTACGAGGACGAGGACAGACGTGCCTACCGGCAAGGTCAAATGGTTCAACAGTGAGAAGGGCTTCGGCTTTCTCTCCCGCGACGACGGCGGCGACGTCTTCGTTCATTCCTCGGTCCTGCCTGACGGAGTCGATGCTCTCAAGCCCGGCCAGCGCGTGGAGTTCGGCGTCGTCGCAGGCCAGCGCGGCGACCAGGCGCTCTCGGTGACCATCCTGGACCCGACCCCCTCCGTCGCGGCAGCCCAGCGCCGCAAGCCGGACGAACTGGCCTCCATCGTCCAGGACCTGACGACCCTTCTCGAAAACATCACGCCGATGCTGGAGAAGGGCCGCTACCCGGACAAGGCCTCCGGCAAGCAGATCGCGGGCCTGTTGCGAGCGGTCGCCGACCAGCTCGACGTATGACGTACGACGTCTTGGTGATTCTTCAGGGGAAGTTCAGCGCATCGGGGCCGAGGGGCGGCACCAGCCCCTCGGCCGCCGCGCGTGT
Source organism: Streptomyces sp. SD15 (assembly GCF_054462255.1). Classification (NCBI taxonomy): domain Bacteria; kingdom Bacillati; phylum Actinomycetota; class Actinomycetes; order Kitasatosporales; family Streptomycetaceae; genus Streptomyces; species Streptomyces sp. SD15. The sequence continues at coordinate 379,190 of NZ_JBTLMO010000001.1, forward strand.
GAGCAGACCCCGGATCGCTGCGTACCCGTCCTCGCCGAGGTCGGCCGTGAACTCGTTGACGTACAGACCGATGTGCTGGTCGGCGACGGCGGGGTCCATCTCCTGGGCGTGTTCGAGGACGTACGGGCGGGAGGCCTCGGGGTCGTCCCAGGCGGCGCGGACCGAGGCGCGAATCGTCTCGGCGAGGCCCTTCAGCCGCTCCTCGCCCAGCGAGCGCTTGGCGATGATCGCGCCGAGGGGGATGGGCAGTCCGGTGGTGTGTTCCCAGTGCTCGCCCATGTCGGCGAGCTTGTGCAGGCCGTAGTTCTGGTAGGTGAAACGGGCCTCGTGGATGACGAGTCCGGCGTCCACCTTGCCGTCCCGCACGGCCGGCATGATCTCGTGGAACGGCATGACCACGATCTCGCCGACCCCGCCGGGGATCGTGTCCGCGGCCCAGAGGCGGAAGAGCAGATACGCCGTCGACCGCTCGCTCGGGACGGCGACGGTACGGCCCGTGAGGTCGGCGTCGGCCTCCCTCGTCAGCACCAGCGGGCCGCAGCCCCGGCCCAGCGCGCCGCCGCAGGGCAGTAGCGCGTACTCGTCGAGGACGTACGGCAGCACGGCGTACGACACCTTCAGGACGTCGAGCTCGCCGCGCTCGGCCATGCCGTTGGTGATGTCGATGTCCGCGAAGGTGACGTCGGGGGCGGGCGTGCCCGGGACGCGGCCGTGGGCCCAGGCGTCGAAGACGAAGGTGTCGTTCGGGCAGGGGGAGTAGGCGATACGAACGTTCTCAGGCTCAGGACTCATGTGGGTTCCAACTCTCCAGGACGGGCGCGAGCTTCCCGAAGGCCCCGGTGAGGGCCGCGAGAGCGTCGCCGATGCGCCAGGCGGCACGGTCGCGCGGGCCGACGGGGTTGGAGACCGCGCGCAGTTCCAGTACGGGCACACCGTGCGCGGCGGCCGCCTCGGCGACCCCGAAGCCCTCCATGGCCTCGGCGAGCGCGCGGGGGTGCCGGGCCCGCAGCTCGGCGGCACGCTCGGCGGTACCGGTCACGGTGGACACGGTCAGTACGGTTCCGGCGCGTCCACCCGTCGCCGCCACGACGTCTCGTACGAGTGTTTTTGGCGGGCGGTGGTTGACGACTCCGAAACCGAGCTCGGTGACGGGGAGGAACCCGTCCACGGTCTCGGCGCCCAGATCCGCCACGGTGATCGCGTCGGCGACGACGAGGGACCCGACGGGGGCGTCCGGCTGGAAACCGCCGGCGATACCGGCGCAGACCACGAGGTCGTACGGGGCGCCTTCGAGGGCGCGCGCGGTGAGCGCGGTGGCCGCGGAGGCGGCGGCGAGGGCGGGTCCGACGCCGGCGGCCAGCAGATCGAGGGTCAGGCCGGCGGCGGAGGGGGCCGCAGGTGCCGGGGACAGCCGCTCAAGGGCCAGTCCGGGCAGCGTCACCTCATGGCGCGGGACCGCGAACGCTCCAGCCACCGCGTCCCGTTCGACCGGAACGGCGGTGGCCACAAGCACTCTCAGCCCAGCGGCAGCGATCAGGCGTCCTTCTTGAGCTTGAAGGACCACAGACCGGTCACCGTCTCGTCGCCCTCCTTGATGGAGACGAGCGTGGAGTTTCCGCTGGCGCCGTACTGGGCGTTGAAGAACACGCTCCCCGGGATCGTCCGGTACGTCTTCTTGCTGGAGTCGGTCAGCGGCTGACCGTTCATCAAGATCGTCCAGCCCTCGTCCGCGATCTCCGGATCCACGCCGAACCGCACGGTCTCGTCGGGGTCGACCGAGATGGACTTGATGTCCTTGGCCTTGAGGCACTTGGCCAGATCCGCAGCCTTCACCTCCTTGCCGTCGTTGTAGCAGTCGGTCTCGGAGCTCACCGAGTTGCTGCCGACCGTGATGGTGGCCAGCGGCGACGGCTTGTCACAGGCGGACAGGGCGAGAAGCCCGGCGGATACGGCGCCGGTGACGGCGACGGCACGACGACGGCGGCGCGCAACACTGAGTCCATTAGCGGCTCTGCCGCGGGGCAGGGAGGTCATGGCCGAAGGCTATCGGGCACGTCCAGCGCTCTCCCCACGTGGGGTGCGGCGTGCCGCGGGCGGCCCCCGCGTGGCCGTGCGTCCCGGCCCTATGACACCCGCTGCCGGGCCGGTCCTCCGTGCCGGGCGGCGCCGAGCAGTCCGCGCACGGTGGTGAGCCACCCGGTGGCGACGATCGCGGCGGCCACGGACAGGCCGAGCGTTCCGTTGAGGGGCAGCACGATGCCGATCGCGCCGCCGATCACCCAGGCCACCTGCAGACAGGTCTCGGAGCGGGCGAACGCGGACGTACGGACGGACTCCGGCACGTCCCGCTGGATCAGCGCGTCCAGGGACAGCTTGGAGAGGGCCTGGGAGAACCCGGCGACCGCCGCCAGACAGGCCACGAGGAGCGCCCCGAAGAACAGGGCGGCGGTGATCGCGGCCCCCAGCACGCACGCGACGACCGTCACGATGATGATCTCCGGAGCGCGTGACTTGAGCCAGGCCCCGCACGCCGTGCCGAGCGCGTTGCCCGCGCCCGCCGAGACACCCACTATCCCGAGCGAGACCGCCGCGCTCTCGCCGGTGAGCGGGTGCTCGCGCAGGAGGAAGGCGAGGAAGAAGATCAGAAAGCCGGAGAGGCAGCGCAGGGACGCGTTGGCGGCGAGGGCGTGCGTGACGGCCGTACCGACGGTACGCAGTCCGGGGCGTGGGGTCTTCTTCACGCGCGGCCCGTGCAGATGCTCCTCGTCCGCGGCCAGCAGCGCCTTGTCCTCGCCCTTGGCCGAGTCGACCTTGGGCGGCAGTGTGAACGACAGGAACGTACCCGCGATGAAGATCACAAAGGCGCCGTAGAGCGGGTAGCGGGGCCCGAGGGCCTGCAGCCCCGCCCCGATCGGCGCGGCGACGCCGGTGGCGAGGAGTCCGCCGAGAGTGACCCGCGAGTTGGCCTTCACGAGGGAGAACCGGGGCGGCAGCAGCCGTGGCACGACGGCACTTCTCACCACCCCGTACGCCTTGGACGCGACCAGCACGCCCAGCGCGGCGGGATACAGCTCGATACCGCCGGTGACGACCGCGCCCGACAGCAGCAGCGCGAGCATGGCCCGGGCGAACATCGCGCCCGCCATCGCGGCCCGGCGGCCGTGCGGGAGGCGGTCCAGGAGCGGGCCGATCACGGGGGCGAGGAGGGTGAAGGGCGCCATGGTGATGGCGAGGTAGAGGGCGACGCGGCCGCGGGCCTCGTCCGTGGGCACGGAGAAGAACACCGTGGAGGCGAGGGCGACGGTGATCATGACGTCGCCGGCGCCGTTCACCGCGTGCAGCTCGATCAGTTTCCCGAGCCCCGACTCGCCTGCCCCGTGCGCGTGCGTCGCCTTCCGGATTCCGCGGGCCGGGCCCGTCACCGGGAAGTGCAGGGCACGCCCTACCGCGCGGACGGATCCGGTCCTCCGGCCCGTACCGCCACTTCGGATGCTCCCCTTGTCACCACCGATACCCGTGGCTCCTTGGGGCGACCTCGCGGCTGCCACTCCGCAATAGTGCCCCGAGAAGGACGTACATAGTGCGGTTACCGCGCGTATAGCGGCCGAGTGGGGTCGCTGGGGAGGGGCGGAATCGTCGGCCGGGAGGGACGGCTGGGGTTGGTGCCAGGTGGACGAGAGAGGCGGAGGGGGCATTCCGGTCGACCGGAGAGGCCGTAGGGATCTTGTCTTGGTCGATCGAGGGGTGCGGTAGGGATTCTGGGCCGGTCGATCGAGGGATGCGGTGGGGGTCCTGTCCTGGTCGGTCGAGGGATGCGGTAGGGATTCTGGGCCGGTCGATCGAGGGATGTGGTAGGGATCCTGTCCTGGTCTACCGAGGGATGCGGTAGGAATCCTGTCCTGGTCTACCGAGGGGCGCGGCGGAGATCCTGTGCCGGTGGGCCGGGAGCCGCGATAGGGGTTCTTTCCGGTCGACCGAGGGGTTGATGGGGATCCATTCCGGCCAACCGCGAGGGTCGGGAGGGGCGATTTTCCCTCTGGTTTCCCGCCCGTCGAGACGGGTGTACGCGTGGGAAACGGCGCCGCGGACAGGCGGAGAACCCTGGCACCGAGTGCAGAAGCGCCCCGCCGGTGTGGGCCCAGGCGCCAGGAGAAGGTAGCGTGCGTAGCGCGCCTGCGGCGGTTGTTCTCGGCCGCGCGCCTCTCGGCCATCCCGCAGAATGGATGGCGTAGGTGCGCCCGAGCGCGATCGGGCGCGGACGTCGACGCGGCCCACCGGTCCGCTCCGTCCGCACCTCCGCCGAGGGATGGCGCACCCGTGAGACGGCGTAGGAGAGAAGCGATACCTGTGAGCGCAGCGACAACGCGAAGCCGCACCCCCGACCGCCTGTGCGCCGAGGCCGTCGACCTCGCGCGCGGCGCCGCCGAGGAGGCCGCCGCCCCCGGCGTCGTCGGCGAGCACGTGGAACTGGTCTCCGAGGGGGACCGCGTTGTCACGCACTTCTTCGAGTGCATGGAATTCGGGTACCGCGGCTGGCGCTGGGCCGTGACCGTCGCCCGTGCCTCCCGCGCGAAGGTCGTCACCCTCGACGAGGCGGTGCTGCTGCCCGGCCCCGACGCCCTCCTCGCCCCCGAGTGGGTGCCGTGGAGCGAGCGGCTGCGCCCGGGAGACATGGGTCCCGGCGACCTGCTCCCGACGGACGCCGAGGATCTGCGTCTGGAGCCCGGTTTCTCCGGCGAGGACGAGCCCGCGCCGAACTCCGCGGTCTCCCATGACATGGCCGAACTGGTGGAGGCGGAGGACGCGGAGGTCACCGCGGGCAGCCCCGCGAACCTGCCGGTCGCGCCGAGGCGCGGTTCGATCGCGGCGGTCGCGGAGGAGCTCGGTCTGCGCCGCGCCCGCGTCCTCTCCCGCTACGGCCTGCACGTCGCGGCCGACCGCTGGGAGGAGTCGTACGGGCCCAAGACGGCGATGGCTCAGGCGGCGCCCGCGGCGTGCGTGAGCTGTGGCTTCCTGAACCCGATCGGGGGCTCGCTCGGTCAGGCGTTCGGAGTATGTGCGAATGAGTTCTCGCCGGCTGATGGGCGTGTCGTCTCCCTCTCGTACGGCTGTGGCGGTCACTCCGAGGCCGCGGTCATGCCGAAACCGCCGCGGCCGGCTCCGCCGGTGATCGACGAAACCCGGGTCGACCCGTTCCCGCTTCGTCCTGCCGCGGACTCCGGTTCGGTCTCGATCGTGACGGACGAGACGGCGGAACTGGGCCACTCGTAGGCCGAGGCTTTTTCTCGCCCCCGCCGCCCCTACCCGTCCCGTCCCTGGGGGCTGCCGCCCCAGACCCCCGCTTCGGCCTGGACGGCCTCGTCCTCAAACGCCGGACGGGCTGAGATGCCTGGCGGGGGTCCAGGGGGCGCAGCGCCCCTGGCGGGGTCTGGGGCGGAGCCCCAGACGGATGGGACGGGTAGGGGCGGCGGGGGCGTGCAAACCCCACCCCACCCCCCGCGCGGTACCTTCATGCGGCGGTCGAGCCCAGCGTGCAGTCGCGGGCCGCGAGAAGGAGAGTGAACCCGTGAGCAAGTTCGTGCGGCCGGCACCCGAGGGCGCGGACCCGTTCGGGACGGCCCGCCTGCGACGCGGCGTGCTGGATGCCTGGGCCACCAGCCCGGCCCGGTTCCGCGAGGACGCCAACGCCGAGGAGGACCTCGTCCTCGGCGGCTACCGCGACCGCCTGGTCGTCGAGCTCGCCCAGAACGCCGCCGACGCCGCCGCCCGCGCCGGAGTGCCGGGTCGCCTCCGGCTCACCCTCCGCGAAGGCGTGCTCGTCGCGGCCAACACCGGCGCCCCCCTCGACGCGGCCGGCGTCGAATCGCTCTCTACGCTCCGCGCCTCCGCCAAGCGGGACACGCACGACACCGCCGTCGGCCGTTTCGGCGTCGGATTCGCCGCCGTCCTCGCGGTGAGCGACGAGCCTGCCGTCGTGGGCCGGCACGGCGGCGTCCGCTGGTCCCTCGCCGAGGCCCGCGAGCTGGCGGTGGACACCGCCCGCCACAGCCCGGGGCTGGGGGACGAGATCCGCCGCCGCGACAGCCATGTGCCGCTGCTCCGGCTGCCGTTCGCCGCCCAGGGCACCGCCCCGGACCCCTACGACACCGCCGTCATCCTGCCGCTGCGGGACACCGCGGCCGAGGATCTCGCGGAACGCCTGCTGCACGGCCTGGACGACGCCCTCCTGCTCGCGCTGCCCGGCCTCGAGGAGGTCGTCGTCGAGATCGGCGACACCCCGGCCCGGACGCTGCGACGCCGCACGGAGACAGCCCCCGACAGCGCGCCACAGCCCACCGAAAGCAGCACCTCCGCCCTCACCTCCACCGTCCTCCTCGAAGACTCCCGGGACGGCACCACCCGCTGGCGCACCGTCTCCCACCACGGCCCCCTGGACCCCGCCCTCCTCGCTGACCGCCCCGTCGAGGAGCGCCTGCGCCCGCACTGGTCCGTGACCTGGGCCGCACCCGTCGACGCCGACGGCACCCCGGCCCGCCCCCGTACCAGCCCGGTCGTGCACGCGCCGACCCCCAGTGACGAGCCCCTCGGCGTCCCGGCTCTCCTCATCGCCTCGCTCCCGCTCGACACCACCCGTCGGCACGCCGCCCCCGGCCCGCTCACCGACTTCCTCGTGGAGCGCGCGGCGGACGCGTACGCCGAACTGCTCGCCGCCTGGCGCCCGGTGGACGCCGGGATCATCGACCTCGTGCCCGGCCCGCTCGGCAAGGGCGAGCTGGACGGCGCGCTGCGCCAGGCGATCCTCGACCGGCTGCCGCGTACCGCCTTCCTGCCGCCCGCCATCCCGCCGGAGGAAGGCGACCAGAACGCCCCCACCGACTGGCCCGACACGGACGCCGCCCAGACCCCCGCCGCCCTGCGCCCCCGTGACGCCGAGGTCGTCGAAGGGGCGGGCGCCGAGACCGTCCAGGTCCTCGCCGAGGTGCTGCCCAGCTTGCTGCCCGCCGGGCTGGAACGCCGGGTGGAGCTGCGGACCCTGGGTGTCGCCCGCGTCCCGCTCACCGAGGCCGTGGACCGGCTGGCCGGTCTGGAGAAGGACCCGGCCTGGTGGCACCGCCTGTACGACAGCCTCGCCGGTGTCGACCCCGACCGGCTGTCCGGGCTGCCCGTACCCCTCGCCGACGGCCGTACGACGATCGGCCCCCGCCAGGTCCTCCTGCCCACCGCGGAGGGCGCCCAGGCGGCCCCCGACACCCTCGCCCGCCTCGGCCTCAAGGTCGCCCACCCGGACGCCGCCCACCCCCTCCTGGAGAAGCTGGGCGCCCTCCCGGCCACGCCCCGCGCGGTCCTCACCACCCCGCAGGTGCGCGCGGCCGTCGCGGCATCCCTCGACGACGAGGGCGGCTGGAGCGGCCTGGACGACTGGGACGGCAGCGCCCCGGACGCCGAGGAGCTCGCGGACACCGTGCTCACCCTCGTCCGTGACGCCGCCCTCGACCCCGGCGACGAACCCTGGCTCGGCGCCCTCGCCCTCCCGGACGAGGAGGGCGAACTCGCGCCCGCCGGTGAACTGGTGCTGCCCGGCAGCCCGTTCGCCCAGGTCATGCGCGAGGACGAGCTGGCCTTCGTCGACACCGAGTGGGCCGAGCGCTGGGGCGAGCAGCCCCTCGCCGCCTGCGGTGTGCTGGCCGACTTCACGCTCGTACGCGCCACCGATGTCGTCCTCGACCCGGACGAACTGGAGCCGCGCGACTCCGACTTCGCCGAACCCGACGACGCGGGTCTGCTGGACGCCGTGGACGTGTGGTGCGAGGACGTTCTGGACCGGTTGCCCCACGCGGCGGTGCCGCCGGTCGCCACCGAGATCGTCGCCGTACGGGACCTGGACCTCGTGGACGACGAGCGGTGGCCGCAGGCGCTCGCGCTGCTGTCCCGGCCGCCGCTGCGGGACGCGCTCACCCAGCCGGTGCGGATCCTGCTGCCGGACGGCACGCACGAGATCGCCCGGCCGTACACGGCGTGGTGGCTGCGCGGCCATCCCGTCCTCGACGGGCGCCGCCCCGCCGGGCTGCGCGCCGCGGGCGGCGACCCGCTCCTGCACGGCCTGTACGACGAGGCGGACGCGACCGGCTTCGACGACGAGCAGGTGCTGCGGGCGCTCGGCGTACGCACCTCCGTGGCCGCCCTCCTCGACGAACCCGGCGGCGCGGCCGAGCTGCTCGACCGGCTCGCCGACCCCGACCGCGAGGTGTCGGGCACCCAACTGCACGCCCTCTACGGCTTCCTGGCCGACCTCGAGCCCGAGCAGGTGACCCTGCCGGACGAGTTGCGAGCCGTCGTCGACGGTGAGGTGGTGGTCGTGGACGCGGCCGACGCCGTGGTCGTCGACTCGCCGGACCTGCTGCCCTTCACCGGCGGCATGCTGCTGCTCCCCGTACGGCCGTCCCGCGCCGCCGATCTCGCCGAACTGTTCCAGGTGCGGCGGCTCAGCGAGTCGGTGACCGGCGAGGTGACCTCGCAGGGCACCGAGCACGACGTACCGGAGTCCGTACGGGTCCTGCTGGGCCCCTCGACCCCCGCGTCGTACGTCGAGCACGAGGAGCTCGTCGTCGACGGCACCGAGCTCGACTGGCGGCGTACGCGGGACGGTGTCCTGCACGCGTCCACGCTGGAGGGGGTCGCGGCGGGCCTCGCCTGGGCGGCCGGGCAGTGGCCGCGCCGCTTCGAGGTGGCGGCCCTGCTGGAAGACCCGTCCCGAACGGAGGAGTTGGCGCGGGACCGCTGGTTCGACTGAGACCGGCGGCGCGCCCTGGGGTCGTACACGGTGAGGATGTACGGCCCCTCCGGCAGGCCTGTGCTGTGACCTTCGTCATACCTGTACAAAGGCTCCCCCACTCGTACAACCATTCACTCCCGTCGTAGATCTGATCACCCGAGTCAACAGACTCCACGATCACTTGGGCCCCGTACGTGACCACGAGCCGTGGAAAGACGAGCCTCGGGGCCCCATCTCGACCTGGGGAACACATGCGTATGCGTGCCACCCTCGGCGTTGTCACCGGCGCCCTGGCCCTCTCCGCCTTCGCGGTACCTGCGGCGCAGGCCGACGAGGTCGAAGGGGACACCACGATCTCGAACGTCGTGGTGAACGGCGGCAAGCCGGTCGTCGTCGGTGCGACCACGAAGAAGACCATCACCGTCAGCTTCACCGTCAAGGACGGCTCGGGCGTCGACTGGGCGCAGGCGATCCTGTACCACGGCACGGACATCGAGTCGTCCGACAGTGGTGCCGTCGCCAACGGCAGCAGTGGCCGTGCCACTTGCACCGTGGTCAACGCCACGACGTCGACCTGCAAGTCGACCTTCGACCTGACGCCGGGCTCCAACCTGATCAACTCGGTGGCCGGCGGCTGGAAGGTCTGGGCGATCGCCGCAGGCAAGGACGCCGACTACGTGCAGAAGGACAACGCCAAGAGCTTCCTGGCCCAGCGCCTGTCGAAGCTGACGGTCAACGCCTCTCCGGAGCCGGTGAAGAAGGGCAAGACCATCACGGTCACCGGTGCCCTGACCCGTGCCAACTGGGAGTCCGGCAAGTACGCGGGCCTCTCCGGCCAGTCGGTGAAGCTCCAGTTCAAGAAGAAGGGCACCACCACCTACACCACGGTCAAGACGATCAAGTCGACCACGGGTGGCGCCCTGAAGACGACGGTCACGGCGTCGGTCGACGGCAACTACCGCTACTCCTACGCGGGCATCGCGAGCACCCCGGCGGTCAGCGCCGTGGGTGACGCCATCGACGTGCAGTAATCACCGCTTCTCTCCTCTGCATCTCCAGCTCCATCTGTATCTCCATCTCCGTTTCCAGGGGGAATCCATGCGCAAGCGCACCACCACCGTTGCCCTGATAGCGTCCATCGCCGCCGCCGGAGCCGTCCTGGCTCCCGCGGCCCACGCCGACGGCGTCCAGGGCGACACCAAGATCACCAAGGTCGTGGTGAACGGCGGCAAGAACGTCGTCATCGGCGCGACCACCGTCAAGACGTTCACGGTGTCCGTCACGGCCACCGACAACAAGGGCATCGCCTCCGCCGAGATCGACCTCTACGGCCCGAACTACGGCATGCTCACCACGGCCTCCGTGAAGTGCGTCGCCGCCAACACCACGACGTCGACCTGCTCCGGCAGCTTCACCGTCGACCCGCGGGTGTACGACGTCGTGAACGACGAGGCGGGCACCTGGTACGTCGACGCCTGGGTCGACGCCAAGGGCGACGACTCGAACTTCATCTGGAAGGAGAAGGCGGGCAGCTTCAAGCTGCAGCGCGCCTCCAAGCTGACGGTCAACGCCTCTCCGGAGCCGGTGAAGAAGGGCAAGACCATCACGGTCACCGGTGCCCTGACCCGTGCCAACTGGGAGTCCGGCAAGTACGCGGGCCTCTCCGGCCAGTCGGTGAAGCTCCAGTTCAAGAAGAAGGGCACCACCACCTACACCACGGTCAAGACGATCAAGTCGACCACGGGTGGCGCCCTGAAGACGACGGTCACGGCGTCGGTCGACGGCACCTACCGCTACTCCTACGCGGGCATCGCCTCCACGGCAGCCGTCAGCGCCACGGGTGACGCCATCGACGTGCAGTAACCCGCACGACCCGTAACACGACCCGTAAGAGAACTACGCGGGAAAGCGGCGGTCGACCCACTTCCACAGGAACTCCAGGGTGGCCGCCGCCACCGCGGCGATACCCACCGCGATCCACGGCATCGTCGTGCCCACCAGCTTCAGCGCGAAGAAGTCCTGCAGCCCCGGCACCACGAGCACCAGCAGGAACCCCGCGCCCATCGTGGCGACCAGGGCGAGCCGCCACCAGGTGTACGGCCGGGCGATGATCGCCAGCACCCACATCGAGATCAGGAACAGTGTCAGCGTCGCGGCGCTCGTCTCCGCGTCCAGCTGCTCTTCCCCCGTGTAGTAGTGACGGGCCACCAGATAGGTCACGAAGGTGGCCGTGCCCGCGATGAGGCCGCCCGGTATCGAGTACCGCATGACCCGCCGCACGAAGTGGGGTTTTGCCCGCTCCTTGTTGGGGGCGAGCGCGAGGAAGAACGCCGGAACGCCGATCGTCAGGGTGGACAGCAGGGTCAGGTGCCGTGGCAGGAAGGGGTACTCGACCCGCCAGCACACCACCAGCACGCCCAGCAGTACGGAATAGACCGTCTTCACCAGGAACAGGGTCGCGACCCGCGTGATGTTGCCGATGACCCTGCGGCCCTCCGCGACCACCGAGGGCAACGTCGAGAAGCTGTTGTTGAGCAGCACGATCTGCGCCACCGCCCGGGTCGCCTCCGACCCCGAGCCCATGCTGACGCCGATGTCGGCGTCCTTCAGGGCCAGCACGTCGTTCACACCGTCGCCGGTCATCGCCACCGTGTGACCGCGCGACTGCAGCGCGCCCACCATGTCGCGCTTCTGCTGCGGAGTGACCCGCCCGAACACCGTGCCCTTGTTCAGCGACTTCGCCATCTCCTCCTTCTCGTCGGGGAGGTGACGCGCGTCCACGACCTTGCCGGTCAGCCCGAGCTTGCCGGCCACCGCGCCGACCGAGACCGCGTTGTCGCCGGAGATGACCTTCGCCTTGACGTTCTGCTCGGCGAAGTAGCGCAGGGTGTCCGCCGCGTCCGGGCGCAGCCGCTGCTCCAGTACGACCAGGGCGGCGGGCCGCGCGCCTTCCGCCACCCCGGGATGGTCGAGGTCCTTCGACGCCCGGGCGAGCAGCAGCACCCGCAGCCCCTCCTCGTTCAGCCGCTCGGTCTCGGCGAGCGCCGGGTCCGCGGCGGGCAGCAGGACGTCGGGGGCGCCGAGCAGCCACGTACTCGTCTCCCCGTTCCCCTCGCTGAAGGACGCGCCGCTGTACTTGCGGGCGGAGGAAAAGGGCAGCGACTCGGTGCAGCGCCACTCCTCGCTGTCGGGGTAGGCGTTGATGATCGCCTGGAGGGAGGCGTTCGGCCGCGGATCCGACTCGCCGAGCGCTCCGAGGACGCTTCGTACGTATGTCTCGTCGGCGCCCTGGAGCGGCCGCAGCTCGGTGACGTCCATGCCGCCCTCGGTGAGCGTGCCGGTCTTGTCGAGGCAGACGATGTCGACGCGGGCGAGCCCCTCGATGGCGGGAAGTTCCTGCACAAGGCACTGTTTCCGGCCAAGTCTGATGACGCCGATCGCGAAGGCGACGGAGGTGAGCAGGACCAGGCCCTCCGGGACCATCGGCACGATCCCGCCGACCGTCCGCGCGATGGCCTCCTTGAAGCCGTGCTCCTTGACCACGAGCTGGCTGATGACCAGGCCGATCGCGGTCGGGATCATCATCCACGTCACGTACTTGAGGATGGTGGAGATACCGGACCGCAGCTCGGACTGGACCAGCGTGAACCGTGACGCCTCCTCGGCGAGCTGCGCCGCGTAGGCCTCCCGGCCCACCTTCGTCGCCGTGAACGCGCCGCCGCCCGCGACCACGAAGCTGCCTGACATCACCTCGTCGCCGCGCTGCTTGATCACCGGGTCGGCCTCACCGGTGAGCAGCGACTCGTCGATCTCGAGCCCGTCGACCTCGACGCACCTGCCATCGACGACGATCTTGTCCCCTGGCCCGATCTCGATCACGTCCCCGAGCACGATCTGAGACGTACTGACCTCGGCGGCGACTCCGTCCCTGCGAACCGTCGGTTTCGCCTCGCCGATCACCGCGAGCGAGTCCAGGGTCTTCTTGGCCCGCCACTCCTGGATGATGCCGATCCCGGTGTTGGCGATGATCACGTATCCGAAGAGGCTGTCCTGGAACGGCGCCACGACCAGCATGATCAGCCAGAGCACGCCGATGATCGCGTTGAACCGGGTGAAGACGTTGGCGCGGACGATCTCGCCCATGGAGCGGCTGCTGCGCACCGGGACGTCGTTCACCTCGCCGCGCGCGACCCGTTCGGCCACTTCGGCGGCGGACAGTCCGTGCGCCCGCGCGGGGGCGGGCAGGGGCACGGGGTGCACAGGATCGAGTTCGGCGCCCGCGTCGATGTGGGTCATGCATTCGACGGTACGTGCGGAAATAGGGCTTCACATGCCGAGTGACCCAAAGATCCGACCAGGGGAGGACGGGAGCGGCGGACAGTGATGCCGTGGTGGTAGGCGGGGCTGGTTACTCCGCAGCAGTGGCCGACTGCTCCGGGTCACTCGCGGCACCCGCGTCGGCCGCCGCGGCTCGCTTGAGGGCCGCGTCCCGCTTGCGGACGTACCAGATGCCGATCAGTCCGAGGCCCGCGCCGGCCAGCGGGGTCCACACCCACCAGAGGTGTCCGTGGTCGTCGAACCAGCCGTAGAACGGCAGCTGCGCCAGGAAGAGGACGAACCAGAGGATCGTGCCGCCCGTGATGGTGGCGACGACGGGCCCCTCCAGGGGCTCCGGCGCCTCGTGCTTGGGGGTCCACTTCGCCATGAGCACAGCTTACGAGGCCCTGGCCGGGGCTTCGCCCGACCCTGTCGGCTCCCTTGTATACCAAGGGTCTACGCGCGGAGATGGCGATTTCGGACTCATATGTTCATACTGAAACGGCCTGAGCCTGGCTACTTCTGTTCGTACGAAACACCAATGGAAACATTCAGGAAACCTCCTGGTGATCGCTCGACAGCCAGACTCGATCAAGTTCCCAGCCGCGCGCCGTCCCGCCCGGCGCCCTCTGGCCACCACGGCCCCGCACGTATGAGGTCACGCATGTCCACCTCGGCCCTCACCAAGGCCCCCACCCCGGAGCAGCCGGAGCCCGGCCCCGGACAGGGTGCCCTGGACCGCTACTTCAAGATCTCCGAGCGGGGCAGCACGCTGTCGCGCGAGATCCGCGGCGGTTTCGCCACCTTCTTCGCGATGGCCTACATCATCGTGCTGAACCCGATCATCCTGGGCAGCGCGAAGGACATGTACGGGAACCAGCTGGACAACGGCCAGCTGGTCACCGCGACCGCCCTGACCGCCGCCTTCACGACGCTGCTCATGGGCGTCATCGGCAATGTGCCGATCGCGCTGGCCGCCGGCCTCGGCGTGAACACGGTCGTCGCCCTCCAGCTCGCCCCGCGGATGTCCTGGCCGGACGCCATGGGCATGGTGGTGCTGGCCGGCTTCGTCGTGATGCTGCTGGTCGCCACCGGTCTGCGTGAGCGGGTCATGAACGCCGTGCCGCTGGGTCTGCGCAAGGGCATCGCGATCGGCATCGGCCTGTTCATCATGCTGATCGGCCTGGTCGACTCCGGCTTCGTCACGCGCATCCCGGACATCGCCCAGACCACGGTCCCGCTCCAGCTCGGCGCCGACGGTCACCTCAACGGCTGGCCCGTCCTGATCTTTGTCCTGGGCACGCTGCTCACCCTCGCGCTGATGGTGCGCAAGGTGCCGGGCGCGATCCTGATCTCGATCGTCGCGATGACGGTCGTCGCGGTGATCATCAACGCCGTCGCGACGATCCCGTCCTGGGGCCTGACCACCCCGAAGTGGCCCGGCAACCCGGTCGCCACCCCGGACTTCGGTCTCGTCGGCCAGGTCAGCCTGTTCGGCGGCTTCGACAAGGTCGGCCTGCTGACCGGCATCCTCTTCGTCTTCACCGTGCTGCTGTCGTGCTTCTTCGACGCGATGGGCACGATCATGGGCATCGGCGACGAGGCCAAGCTGACCGACGGCCAGGGCAACATGCCCGGCATCAACAAGGTCCTCTTCGTCGACGGCATCGCCGTCGCCGCGGGTGGCGCCACCTCCTCCTCGGCCACCACCTGCTTCGTGGAGTCCACGGCGGGCGTCGGCGAGGGCGCCCGCACCGGCTTCGCCAACGTCATCACCGGCTCGCTCTTCGCCGTGGCCCTCTTCCTGACCCCCATCGCCACGATGGTCCCGTCCCAGGCCGCCACCCCCGCGCTCCTCGCGGTCGGCTTCCTGATCATGTCCCACTCGGTCAAGGAGATCGACTGGGCGGACTACACGATCGCCATCCCGGCCTTCGTGACGATGATGATGATGCCGTTCACCTACTCGATCACGAACGGCATCGGCATGGGCTTCATCACCTTCGTGGTGCTGCGCCTGGCGGCGGGTCGCGGCCGCGAGATCCCGGTCGCGATGTACGCCGTCTCGGCGGTGTTCGCCTTCTACTACCTGATGCCGGCGCTGGGTCTGACCTGACAGCCAGGGGTCACGTGACCCCGTAGAACTTCTCCGTCTCCTCGACCGCGGTCTGGAACCGCTCGTCGAAGTCGTCGCGAATGAGCGTCCGGACCACATAGTCCTGGACGCTCATTCCGCGTTTGGCGGCATGGTGCCGGAGCCGGTCGAGCAGCTCCCCGTCTATCCGCAGGCTGAGCACGCTGGTCCCCATGGAGTCGAGGGTCGCCGGACACCGGCGGGGGACGGGTCACTTTCTGGACCCGCCTCACTCGTATGAGTGATGTAGGGGTTCGGTGGCCTGGATCACGGGCACCCGGTGGCTCTTTAGCGAGAGTAATGAGTTACCCTAAGGACATGGCTGACCTCACCCATGGCGACGACGCTGCCGCCGTGAACGCTCTGCGCTCCGCAGTGATGCGGTTGTCGCGTCGACTCAAGCACCAGCGAGTCGACGAATCGCTGAGCCCCACCGAGATCTCGGTGCTCGGCACCCTCTCCCGCTGTGGCACCGCCACGCCGGGCGAGCTCGCCCGCAAGGAGCATGTGCAGCCGCCCTCGATGACCCGCATCGTGGCGCTGCTCGAAGCCAAGGGCCTGGTCAGGCTGGAACCGCACCCCGAGGACCGGCGCCAGAAGGTCGTCACACAGACCGACGAGGCGGAAGTGATGCTCGAAGAGAGCCGCCGCAAGCGGAACGCGTGGCTGGCCGGCCTGGTCGAGGCCCTCGACGACGACGAGTGGGCAAAGCTCCGCGAGGCTGCTCCTGTCCTGGAGAAACTCGCGCATCTGTGACACCCCGGCGGCCCTCCCTCACGAGGGCCGCACCCATGACGCCGACGCCCTCCCGGACGCGACGCCGGCGAAGCCAAGGAGGCGAGCCCTTTTGAGTACGGGACCCGGAGCAGACTCCGCCCCCGGACCAGCCACCCCCGACACCCTGCCCACCCCCGACCCGATCTCCGAGCGCCCTTCCCGCTCCTCCTCGATGTTCAGCTCCCTGAAGGTCAGGAACTACCGCCTGTTCTTCATGGGCCAGGTCGTCTCCAACACCGGCACCTGGATGCAGCGCATCGCCCAGGACTGGCTGGTACTGAGCCTCACGGGCTCCTCCGCCGCGGTCGGCATCACCACCGCGCTGCAGTTCCTGCCGATGCTGCTCTTCGGGCTGTACGGCGGCGTCCTCGTCGACCGCCTCCCCAAGCGCCCGACCCTCCTGGCCACCCAGACCGCCATGGGCGTCACCGGCCTCGCGCTCGCCCTCCTGACCCTCTCCGGCCATGTCCAGGTCTGGCACGTGTACCTCGCGGCCTTCGCCGTAGGCCTCGTCACGGTCGTCGACAACCCGGCCCGCCAGTCCTTCGTCTCCGAGATGGTCGGCCCGGACCAGCTCCAGAACGCGGTCAGCCTCAACTCCGCCAACTTCCAGTCCGCCCGCCTCATCGGCCCCGCCGTCGCGGGCGTGCTGATCACCGGTGTGGGCACCGGCTGGGCGTTCCTCTTCAACGGCCTGTCCTTCGTGGCCCCCATCGCCGGACTGCTGCTGATGCGCGCCCGCGACCTGCACGCGATCGAGCGGGCACCCCGCGGCAAGGGCCAGCTCCGGGAGGGCCTGCGCTATGTCGCCGGCCGCCCCGAGCTGATCTGGCCGATCGTCCTCGTCGGCTTCATCGGCACCTTCGGCTTCAACTTCCCGGTCTTCCTGTCGGCGTACGCGGACGACATCTTCCACGCGGGCGCCGGCGCGTACAGCCTCTTCAACACGCTGATGGCACTCGGCTCGGTGACCGGCGCGCTGCTCGCCGCCCGCCGCGGCACGGCCCGGCTGCGCGTTCTGATCGCGGCGGCCGTGGCCTTCGGCATCCTGGAAGTGGTGGCGGCCGCGGCCCCCTCCCTCTGGCTGTTCTCGCTCCTCATGGTCCCGATCGGAATCTTCGGCCTGACGGTCAACGTCACGGCGAACACCGCGGTCCAGATGGCCACCGACCCCGCGATGCGCGGCCGCGTCATGGCGCTGTTCATGATGGTCTTCATGGGCGGTTCGCCGCTCGGGGCGCCCCTCGTCGGCTGGGTCACCGACACCTACGGCCCGCGCGTCGGCTTCGCCCTCGGCGGGCTGGTCTCGGCCGCCGCGGCGACCACCATCGGCCTGGTCCTGGCCCGCATGGGCAACCTGCGCGTCTCGGTCGGCTGGCACCACGGCCATCCCCAGGTCCGCTTCGTGCCGAGGGAGCAGCTGGCCGCTGTGGCGTGAGTACGGCGGCCGGCCCAGGGCCTGTATGTATCCGGCGAGCACAGGCATGCGGACGTCCCCCGTCGACGTATCTCGATCGATCCATGGTGCGGGGACGCTCGCCCGCTGATCCATTCCCTGGAAGGGTGACGTCATGAGACTCTTCGCGGCCGTGCTGCCACCGGAGGATGCGGTACGTGAACTCGGCGCAATGGTGGACGAGTTGCACCGCCTGCCGGGCGCGGCCGACTTGAGGTGGACGGGCCGCCCCGGCTGGCACTTCACCCTGGCCTTCTACGGCGAGGTGGACGACGAGACGATCCCGGACCTCTCCGACCGCCTGGCCCGCGCGGCCCACCGCACCGCCCCCTTCCCGCTCGCCCTCCACGGCGGCGGCCACTTCGGCGGCCGGGCGCTGTGGACCGGGGTCTCGGGAGACGTCCGCACGATGCGCCTGCTGGCCGACCGCGCGGAGGCGGCGGCCCGGAAGGCGGGCGTCCCGATGGGCGAGCACCGCCGCTACCGCCCCCACCTGACGGTCGCCCGCAGCCGCACCACCACGGACTTCGAGACGTACGTCACCACCCTGTTCGCCTTCGCCGGGCGGGAGTGGACGGTGGCGGACCTGTGTCTCGTCCGCAGCAATCTGCCGAAGTCGGGGGTGCCGGGGGAACAACCGCGGTACGAGACGGTGGCGCGGTGGCCACTGGAGGCGGGCGCCTGAAGACGGTTTGCGGCGGCCGGTTAACCTCGATGGCGTGAACCCGAAGACCCGAAACCGGATCATGGCCAGTGTGCTCGTGCTGATGTTCGTCGTAGTGGCGCTGGCGGGGGCGGTCAAGTAGCCGACCACCCCCGCCGTGCCGCACTACGAGTGCCCTACCAGGCGAACGCCTCCGGGGACGGCCCCGTCCCCGGGAAGATCTCGTCGAGCCCGGCCAGCAGCTCCACGCTCAACTCCAGCTCGACGGCCCGCAACGCCGACTCGAGCTGCTGCGCGGTGCGCGGGCCCACGATGGGGCCGGTGACGCCGGGCCGGGTCAGCAGCCAGGCCAGTGCGGCCTCGCCGGGCTCGATCCCGTGCTTGTCGAGCAGATCCTCGTACGACTGGATCTGCGCGCGTGCGGAGGGGTTGGCGAGGGTGTCGGCGGCCCGGCCGCTCGCCCTGCGTCCGCCCTCGACCTCCTTCTTGATGATCCCGCCGAGCATTCCGCCGTTCAGCGGCGACCAGGGGATGACTCCGAGCCCGTACTCCTGCGCGGCCGGGATGACCTCCATCTCGGCGCGGCGCTCGGCGAGGTTGTAGAGGCACTGCTCGCTGACGAGGCCGATGGTGCCGCCGCGCCGGGCGGCGATCTCGTTGGCCTGGGCGATCTTGTAGCCGGGGAAGTTGGAGGACCCGACGTAAAGGATCTTCCCCTGCTGCACCAGGACGTCGATCGCCTGCCAGATCTCCTCGAAGGGAGTGCTGCGGTCGACGTGGTGGAACTGGTAGATGTCGATGTAGTCGGTCTGGAGCCGCTGGAGACTGGCGTCGACCGCCCGGCGGATGTTGAGCGCGGAGAGCTTGTCGTGGTTGGGCCAGGGGTCCCCCTCCCCGGCCATGTTCCCGTACACCTTGGTGGCGAGCACGACCTTGTCGCGCCGCTCGCCGCCCTTCGCGAACCAGTTGCCGATGATCGATTCCGTGCGGCCCTTGTTCTCGCCCCAGCCGTACACGTTCGCCGTGTCGAAGTAATTGATGCCCGCGTCCAGCGCCGCGTCCATGATGGCGTGGCTGTCGGCCTCGTCTGTCTGCGGTCCGAAGTTCATGGTGCCGAGGACGAGCCGGCTGACCTTGAGTCCCGTGCGTCCGAGCTGCGTGTACTTCATGACCCCCTAGCCAACGGGGTGGAGTGCGCTCTAGGCAAGGGAGAAACCCCGTGTGGCGGGTCAGTCGCGGGGGAACTCTTCGGTTTGGAGGGTGAGGCCGACCACGGTGGTGGCGAGGTCCACGGGGTCACCGAAGACGATCTTCGCCTCGACTGTGTAGTCGCCGCGCTTGGGCTCGGTGAAGAGGTGACACCTGCCCTGGTAGGGGTCGGCGATGAGGTAGACAGGGACTTCGGCGAGGGCGTAGGTGAGCTTCTTGGGGCCGTAGTCGTTGGCGGCGGTGTCCTTGGAGATCACCTCGGCCACGAACTCGACGTCCTGGTAGCGCCAACGGCCCCTGCTGTCCTTCACCGATCGCTCGGCCATCGCGGCCACGTCGCAGGCGAAACCGTTCAGGTGTCCGGGGAAGTCGATGCGTACGTCCGACGCCAGCCGCTTGCGCGGGTACTTGCCACGCAGTTGTTCCACGATGTCGAGGATGATCTCCCAGTGGTGCTGCCGCTGCGGTGACATGAAGATGTTCCCCCCGACGATCTCGACCTTCGTTCCCTCGGGGATGGGCATCTTCTCGAGACACTCGAACATGACGTCCAGAGTCAGTGCGCCGCTTTCCTCGGCCATCTCGATCCTGTCTTCAAGGACGGTCATCGTGGCGCTCCTCCCCGGCCGCAACCCGGTCGAGTGCAGCCGCGCGGTACAACGATACGCACGGTGACCTGGTTACGTGTCCAGGTCGTCCAGCACCGCGGGCAGCCCCACGGTCAGCATGCGCGCCCACCATCGCGACACGACCGTCCGGCTCGTCTCCGCGGCCGGTACGACCCCGGATGCCCCGGAGTCACGGATCGCGGCCATCGCCCTGCTCGGGCTGTGGGACGTCCAGTCGCAGAGCATGCGGAAGCATTTGGAGAGCGCCGGTACGCCCGCGCGGCTCCTTGAGGCCGTGACCGCCGACGTGCGCCGCGCGGCGGAGCTTCTTGGCGCCGGCTTGGCCTCGTTCGGCGAGGAGGGTGCTAGTCGCGGGGGAACTCGTCGGTCTTGAGAGTGAGGCCGAGGGTGGTGGTCAAGTCGACGTCTCCCCCGTAGGAGATGGAGAGCTCGCTGATGTAGCCGCCGTCCTTGGGCTGGGTGAAGAGGTGGCACCTGCCCTGGTACGGGTCGGCGATGAGGTAGACGGGGACCTCGGCGAGCGCGTAGGCGGTTTTCTTGGGGCCGTAGTCGTTCCTGGCGGTGTCCTTGGAGATGACTTCTGCGACGAACTCGGCGTCTTGGTGGAGCCAGTGACCCTTTGCGTTCTGCTGGGCTCCGTTGCGCAGTTTCACTACGTCAGGCGCCAAGCCGTTCAGGTGCCCGGGAAAGTCGATGCGCTCGTCCGAGGTGACGAGCACGTCCATGCCGAATGTGTCCTCCAGCGCCCGGACGATCCTGCGGATGGTCTGCCAGTGAACGTGGCGCTGCGGCGACATGTAGATGGCCCCCTCGACGATCTCGGCCTTGTAGCCCTCGGGGACGGTCATCTGGTCGAACATCTCATCCAAGATCTGTTCGTTGATGGTGGCCATGGCGATCCTGTCGTTCTCTACGACGGTCATGGTGGCGCTCCTCCCCGGCCGCAACCCGGTCGAGTGGAGCCGCGCAGTACAACGATACGCACGGTGACCGGGACACGGGGTCAGGTGAGCGCGGCCAGGAAGGTGGTCCAGGTGGTGGGGGTGATGGTGAGGGTGGGGGCTTCGGGGGTTTTGGAGTCGCGGATGTGGATGGTGGTGGGGGCTATGGCTATCTCGACGCATTCGCCTTCGCCGTCGCTGTGGCTGCTCTTGAACCAGTGGAAGTCCGTGCTCATAGCTCCCGTGCCACCTTCTCGATCAGCTTTGCGGACTCCTCGGGCGTGTGAGCCTGCGCCCGCAGAATGCCATATTTGCCGAACAGGTCTCCGACGTCGGGCTGTTCGCTCACGAAGTAGCCGCCTCGGTGACCTTCGACGTAGGCGAGCTGGTGACGCTCGGCTGTCTCCAAAAGGCTCATGCGGCCGGCGAGCCCGGCGTGGTCCTGCCGATCGTGTGGCATGACCTGGATCTCGATATTGCGGAGTTCGCCGATGGCGAGGATGTGGTGCAGCTGCTCCTTGAGCGTGGCTGGACCGCCCAGGGGGCGGGTCAGCGTGGTCTCCTCAAGCACGAAGCTGAAGCTGGGAGTTGGCTTGCGTTTGAAGAGTTGTTGGCGTTCCATCCGGGAGGTCACCCGCCGCTCAATCTCCTCGTCGTCCAAACTCGGGCAGCGGTTGGACGTGTAGACCGCCCGCGCGTACGTCTCGGTCTGAAGCGAACCTGGGATCAGATGGGTCTGATACACGTGCAAGGCAGCTGCCTTCTTCTCCTCTGCGAGGTAGTCCTCGGTCCACGGCCTCAGCCCGTTGCTCCCGAACTCCTTCTCCGCCAACACCAGTAGTGCACCCTGTGCACCCAGCACCTGGTCCGCGACTTCGATCAACTTCCCCTTGGGTGACCGCTCACCCCGCTCCACCATCGCCACCTGCGACTTTGAGTAGCCGACGTGGTTGCCCAGGGCCTCCTGAGTCATCCCGGTGCGTTCGCGGAAGAACCGCACCAGCGCGCCGAAGGACTCCGACCCACGATCACCGGAGTGCACACAGACCTCCCCAAGTACACAGCCTCGCACGGCCCTTACGAACCCCTGGTCACAGTATGTGAGCAACCGTAAGCATTTGCGTCATGAACGCGAGAACCTTCCCCCCGGACATCCACCCCTGGATCCCTGCCACCGGCCACGCCCTGCGCCACGCGGGCATCCACTTCGACGCCGTACGGATTGGCGCACCGCTCGCCGAACGTGTCGCCTCCGAACTCATGCTGTGTACGGACTTCGACGCCGGGCCGATCGTCCGTGAACTGACCGGTGAGCTGAACCACTACTTCCTGTTGCCCCCGCAAACCGTGTCCCCCTACACCTGGCCTCCCGGCGTACGCCCCCTGACGCGCGGTGACCGGGGACTGGCATACGTGGGCGTACCGGCGCTCACGGGCAGGACGTGGCCGCTGGACTGGCGGTGCGTTCCGTCGGCGGAAGCTCCGTTCGTGGCCCCGGAGCTGCTGTGCGAGGTGGTGGGACAGGTGACCCGGGGGCGGTGAAGTGGCCGTTGGGGCCGCCCGCTTCTTGGTCAGTGTCGTGCTTCCGCGATCCGAGTAAAGGGCGCTGCGCGTCGCCTTCGGCGATCGGCCTCCGGCCGACCCTTGACTCGGCTCGCTCCAGCACGTGGGAGAAGCGAGCGGGCGGCCCGGAAAGACGGGTGGCCCAGGTCGGTTTGCGGGTGAGGTGGGTTGCGTTGCGGGCCGGGGTGGACGGGAGCCGCGCTCGCGCCTCGCCTGCACGCCGGGACGGCTTAGCGGCGGGCGGCCGGTGGGGGCTGCGCGCCGGCGGGGTGGCGGCACGCCGGGTGGGCTTGGCGGCGGACGGGCGGTGGGGGCTGCGCGTCGGCGGGGTGGCGGCACGCCGGGTGGGCTTGGCGGCGGACGGGCGGTGGGGGCTGCGCGTCGGCGGGGTGGCGGCAGCTGGGTCGGCTTGGCGACAGACGGCCGATCGGGAGGCGGAGGGGGAGGGGGAGCGCACCAGCATGGCGCGGCGGCGGCACACCGGGTCGGTTCGGTGGGGTACGGCCAGTGGCGGGATGGGCGACGTTCCGGACGGCAAGGAGTCCCCTCCGAACCTCTCCGAACCCACCCCGCACCTTTCCGGGGTGCGGAGAGCAGGCCATGTCCCAGTAATTGGCGACTTTGGGCCAGCCCGCACATGGAAAACCCCAGGTCAGCAGCCGTAAGCGTGGCCCAAATCTTCCAATTACCCCCGGAGGCGTGATCGGTGAGGATGGTGTGGCAGATGAGGAGCCGCCCTCCCCCGGCTCCCACCCTCCGGGTGCAACCCGCCCCCGCCTCGAACCCACCACCCGCAAGCCGCCAAGCCCACCCGGCATGCCACCACCCCGCCGACGCGCAGCCCCCACCACCCGCAAGCCGCCAAGCCCACCCGGCATGCCACCACCCCGCCGACGCGCAGCCCCCACCACCCGTCCGCCGCCAAGCGGGCCCGGCGTGCCCCCGAAGCACGACCGCGCTCCACCCACTCACCGCAAGCCGCTGAGCCGACCCGGCGTGCCGCCGAGGCGCGTCCGCGTCCGTCCACCCCGGCCCACAGCCCAACCCACCTCACCCGTCGGCGGACCTCGGCCACCCGTCTTTCCGGGCCGCCCGCTCGCTTCTCCCACGTGCTGGAACGTGCCTAGTCAAGGGGCGGCCGCAGGCCGATCGGCGTAGCCGACGCGTAGCGGAGCGGAGCGCCCTTTACTCGGCACGTGGAAGCACGACACTGACCAAGAAGCGGGCGGCCCCCACGGTCACTTCACCGTCCCCGGGGCACCTGTCCCACCACCTCGTGCAGCAAACCCACGCTCACGAACGGAGCTTCGGCCGACGGGGCGCACCGCCAGCCCAACGGTCACTTTGCGGCTGGGGCTTGTGTCTCCCGTAGGGGGAGGCGTCAGGGTGGGGGCATGGACGGCGGCACCCTCGACTCGCTCGACTCGCTCTACTCGATCGGCGACCTGGCCCGGCGGACCGGGCTGACGGTCAAGGCCATTCGGTTCTACTCCGATCAGGGGATCGTGCCGCCGACCGGCCGTAGCCCGGCTGGTTATCGCCTCTACGACATCGACGCCGTCGCCCGGCTGGGCCTCGTACGGACCCTGCGTGACCTGGGGGTGGGCCTGCCCGCCATCCGGAGGGTGCTGGACCGCGAGCTCTCGCTCGTCGAGGTCGCGGCGGCGCACGCGGACGCGCTGGCGGTGCAGATTCGCGTCCTGCGCTTGCGGCACGCGGTGTTGACGGCGGTGGCCAGGCGTGGGTCCACCCCTGAGGAGATGGAACTTATGCAGCACCTGGCCATGCTCTCCGAGGACGAACGCCGGCATCTGATCGATGACTTCCTCGACGCCGTCTTTGGTCGTTCCGACGCCCTCGTAGGCATCAGGCGGTCGTTCACGCCTGAGCTGCCCGACCACCCGGAGGTCGAACAGGTCGAGGCCTGGGTGGAGTTGGCCGAGTTGTCACGGGACCTGGAGTTCCGTGCAGTTGTGCGGGGGTTGGTTGCGGATCACGAGGCCGAGCGGGTGGCTCGGGGCCCTGGTGGCATCGGACCGCTTCGTGGCCTCGTCGCCGTCGTGCGTGACCGGGTCGGACCGGCCCTGGCGGCGGGGATCGAACCGGGGTCGTCCGAGGCCGAGCCGATCGTCGAGGCGCTCACCGCTCAGTCGGCGGACGTTCTCACCCGCCTCGAGACCGTCAACGACCCTCGCAGGGAGCGGTACTTGGAGCTGCTCGCGGTGATCAACGGCTGGTCGGCCCCGGAGAGCCTGGCGCCCGTACTCGACTGGTCCGTCCAGGCGCTGCGTATGCGGACGGCCGGTCAGGGGGCGTAGGGCTCGCCCAGGTCCCAGGCCTGGTACATCGCCTCCGCGAAACCCTCCGCGATCTTGTGCTCGCCGCTCGCGTTGGGGTGGGTGCCGTCGTAGGTGTCGAGGTTGATGTCGTAGGAGGGGGGTGGGGAGGCGAGGAGGAGGGGGGAACGGGGTTCGTCGAGGTCGGCGACCGTCTTCGCGAGGAGTTCGTTGAAGGCGGAGACCTCGGTGGCGAAGGGGGCGTCGGACTCGGCGCGGACGTTGGGAATCACCGGGAGCAGGACCATGCGGATCCGGGCGTTCGCGGCGCGGGCCTCTTCGATGAAGGTGTGGGCGTTCTCCGCGGTCTGGGCCGCGTTCGTGTAGAAGCCCAGGTCGATCAGGCCCAGTGACACCAGCAGCACGTCCGCCCGCTGCGCCCGGACCGCCTCGCCGATCAGCGGGGCCATGTGCAGCCAGCCCTCGCCCCAGCCGGCCAGGTGGGACCTGGGGAAGTCCGGGTCCGCGTACTCGTACGAGTCGGGGGACTCCGTCGCTTTGTCGTACAGCGCCTCGCGTGGGCCGACGATCTTGAACGGGCCTCCGTACGTCGCGCGCAGGTGCTGCCACATCCGGTAACGCCACGTGTGTTCGCCCGCGCTTCCGATCGTCATGGAGTCGCCGACGGGCATGAACCTGAGCATCCGCTCATCATGGACGATCGGTACGGGCGCCATGGGCCGTGAGTGTGTGAGGCTGGACACGCCCGGGGGCGTGCATCCGTGGGGGACACGCCCGGACTCCGCTCGCGCGGGATGGCAGGCTTGGGCCATGCGCCGATCGCTTCCGTTCCTCGCCGGAGCCGCCCTCGTCCTCGTACTGTCGGCACCGGCCGTGGCCGACGACGGGGACGACGGGTTCACGATCAAGGACCCCCGGATCACCGAGTCCAGCGGACTCGCCGCCTCGCACCTCCACCCCGGCGTCTACTGGACCCACAACGACAGCGACGACGGGGCCTATCTGTACGCCGTCGAGAGCAAGACGGGTGAGACCGTCGCCACCATCACCATGAGCGGGGTCGGCGCGCCCCGGGATGTCGAGGCCATCTCCATCGGGCCCGACGGCCACCTCTACGTCGGCGACATCGGCGACAACCTCGGCGGTACCTGGCCGTACGTGTGGATCTACGAGCTGCCCGAGCCGAAGGTGCTGAAGGACCAGACGATCCGCGCCACGCAGTACGTGGTGAAGTACGCGGACGGGGCCCGCAACGCGGAGGCGATGATGGTGCACCCGAAGACCGGGCGGGTCTACATCGTCGACAAGGACGAGGACGGCGGGCATCTGTACGAGGGCCCCGCCCAGCTCTCCGCCTCCGGTACGAACGTCTTCCGGCGCGGGCCCGCCATCGACCTCTGGACCACCGACGGCGCCTTCTCTCCCGATGGCAAGCAGCTCGCCGTACGCGGGTACTTCGGCGGGATCTCGTACGCCTGGAACGACGGGAAGATCAAGCGGCAGGGGCGGCTGAATGTTCCCTTGCAGGGGCAGGGGGAGTCCGTCACCTATTCGGCCGACGGGACGAAGCTCATGTACGGGAGCGAGGGGGCGGGCAGTGGCGTGGCGGCGGAGAGCGCTCCGGGCGGCGGTGAGAGCTCCGCGTCACCTTCGAAGAGCGGCGGTTCGGCAGCCGCCGACGGAGGCGGCGGCGACATGAACGCCGACTTCAAGGTCGGCGCGCTCGCCCTCGCCGTCGGCCTGGCCGCGGTGTTCGGGATCAAGCGGCTGCTGCGCAAGGGCTGAGGCGTCCCCCGGTTGTCAGCCCTTGGCTGTCAGCTGTCAGCTGTCAGCTGTCAGCTTTCGGCGCGCCGGGCGACCAGCGATTCCAGCCCGTCCAGCATCCGCTGCAGGCCGAACTCGAAGTGGTCGAAGTCCGTGCCGAAGGCGTCCTCGCTGAGGGAGGCGAGGAAGGGGTGCCGGCCGTCGGCCATGACCTTCTCGATGACGGGGATGTGGGCCTGCCAGAACTCGGCGTCCGTCAGTCCGGTTCTGCGCTCCGCCTCCTGCTGGTACACCTGCGTGCGGGCGGCCCCGAAGACGTATCCGTCGATCATGATGATCGCCGAGACCAGCTCCGGATCGGACAGGCCCATCGGCTTGATGCGGGAGAGCATCTTCTCCATGCCGTCGAGTGCGCTCGGGCCGAGGATCGGGCGGGTCTGGTTGACCTGGAGCAGCCAGGGGTGGCGTCGGTAGAGGGCGAGCGTCGCGCGGCCCAGGGCTTCCAGGGCCGCCCGCCAGCCCTCACCGAAGACCTCCGGGTCCTCGGAGGGGCGCTGGACGCGGTCCAGCATCAGGTCGAGCAGCTCGGCCTTGCCGGGGACGTAGCGGTACAGCGACATGGTGCCGGTGCCGAGCTCGGTGGACAGGCGGCGCATCGAGACCGCGTCCAGGCCGTCCGCGTCCGCCACCCGGATGGCCGCTTCCACGATCGCGTCGAGGCTCAGGCCCGGTTTGGGGCCGCGGCTGGGGCGTTTGCCGGTGTCCCACAGCAGGGCGAGGGTGCGGACGATGTCGCCGCTGCCGCTGGTCTCCGTACCGCTCGTCATGGGCCTCAGAATAATCCCTGCGGGGGAATTGGGTACGGTGTACTCTCTTTAGAGTACGGCGTACTCAGTTTGTGGTCGGCGAGCAGGAGGGGTGGCGTGGACGGTTACGCGGTGTGGGCCGAAGGGCTGGAGAAGCGGTACGGGGAGAAGCGCGCGCTGGACGGGTTCGACCTCGGCGTCAGGGAGCGGACGGTGCACGGGCTGCTGGGTCCGAACGGCGCGGGCAAGACCACCGCCGTCCGCATCCTGTCCACGCTCGTGAAGCTCGACGGGGGACGGGCGCGGGTCGCGGGCCTCGACGTGGCGCGCCGGCCGCGCGAGGTGCGGGAGCGCATC
Organism: Streptomyces sp. SD15; assembly: GCF_054462255.1. Classification (NCBI taxonomy): domain Bacteria; kingdom Bacillati; phylum Actinomycetota; class Actinomycetes; order Kitasatosporales; family Streptomycetaceae; genus Streptomyces; species Streptomyces sp. SD15. The sequence continues at coordinate 406,877 of NZ_JBTLMO010000001.1, forward strand.
GGGCTCACCGGGCAGTACGCGGCCGTGGACGAGGTCCTCACCGGACGGCAGAACCTGGAGATGTTCGGACGGTTGTTCCACCTCGGCGGCAGGGGGGCCCGGCTGCGGGCCGGGGAGCTGCTGGAGCAGTTCGATCTCGTCGACGCGGCGGACAAGGGGGTCGGGCAGTACAGCGGGGGCATGCGGCGGCGTCTCGACCTCGCCGCCTCCATGATCCTCGCCCCGAGTGTTCTCTTCCTCGACGAGCCGACGACCGGGCTCGACCCCCGCAGCCGGGGTGAAGTCTGGGATTCCGTACGGGCGTTGGTGGCAGGCGGTACGACCGTGCTGCTGACCACGCAGTACCTGGAGGAGGCCGACAAGCTGGCCTCGCGCATCACCGTGATCGACCAGGGGCGCGCCATCGCCGACGACACCCCGGACGGGCTGAAGAACACGATCGGCGGCGACCGTATCGAGGTCGTCGTGACGGAGCGTGCGGACATCCCGCGGGCGGTCAAGGTCGTGGCCCGGGTGGCGGACGGTGAACCGGAGACGGACGAGGCCGAGTCGAGGGTGCACGCGCCGGTGACCGACCGGGTGGCCGCGCTCACCGACGTGGCGCGGACCCTCCAGGACGAGGGCATCGCGGTCGAGGACATCGGGCTGCGCAGGCCGAGTCTGGACGATGTGTTCCTGAGCCTGACCGGGCATCGCACGGAGCCGGTTTCCGCCGCCACCGACACGAAGGGAGTCGCGGCATGAGCGCCGTGGACCTGGCCGAGCGGCCCACGCACGGCCGCGCCTACTGGGCGCTCGCCGACTGCTGGAACATCGTGCGCCGCGGGCTCACCCACTACCAGCGCCAGCCCATCAACATCGCCTGGCAGTTGGGCTTCCCGATCCTGTCCGTGCTGCTGTACGGGTATGTGTTCGGCAGCGCGATGAAGGTGCCGGGCGGCGGGGACTACCAGGACTTCCTGATGCCGGGCATGTTCGTGATGACGATGGCCTTCGGGTTCATCAACACCGCGACGGTCGTCGTGTACGACGCCACGAAGGGTGTCATCGACCGGTTCCGTTCGATGCCGATGGCGCCGTCCGCCGTTGTCGCCGGGCGTGGCGTCACCGATCTGATCGTCGCCTGCGCGGAGTTGACGATCCTGATGCTCACGGCGTTCGTGATGGGCTGGCGGCCGGACGGCGGGCTCGGCTTCGTGGCCGCCTTCGGACTGCTGCTGTGGCTGCGGTTCGCACTGATCTGGCTCGGGGTGTGGCTCGGGCTTCTCGTGCCCAACCCGGAGGCGGCGGGCGGCCTGTTCGCGGTCGCCTTCCCGCTGACCATGATCTCCAGCATCTTCGTCGCGCCCCAGCTGATGCCGGACTGGCTGGGCTTCGTCGCGGCCTGGAACCCGATCTCCTCCACCGCCGCGGCCACCCGGGAGCTGTTCGGAACCCCGGTCGGCAGCGGCGACTCGTGGGTCGAACAGCACGCCCTGCTGATGTCGGGGGTGTGGCCGCTGATCCTCACGGCCGTGTTCCTGCCGCTCGCTGTGCGACGGTTCCGGAAACTCAGCCGCTGATCTTTCCGGTACGGGAACGGGGGCGCCCGGCACCTTGTGTGGTGCCGGGCGCCCCCGTCGACGTATCAGATGTACCAGGCGTATCGGAAGGAGCTTCTACAGCTTCTCGATCACGTAGTCGATGCACTTCGTCAGCGCCTCGACGTCCGCCGGGTCGATCGCCGGGAACATCGCGACACGGAGCTGGTTACGGCCGAGCTTGCGGTAGGGCTCGGTGTCGACGATGCCGTTGGCGCGCAGCACCTTGGCGACGGCTGCGGCGTCGATCTCGTCCGCGAAGTCGATCGTGCCGATGACCTGCGAGCGCTTGGCCGGGTCGGTGACGAACGGCGTCGCGTGCTTGGAGTCCTCCGCCCAGGAGTACAGGCGGGCCGAGGAGTCCTTGGTGCGGGCCGTGGACCAGTCCAGGCCACCCTGGCCGTTGATCCACTCCAGCTGCTCGTTGAGGAGGAAGAGAGTGGCCAGCGCCGGGGTGTTGTACGTCTGGTTCTTGCGGGAGTTGTCGATCGCCGTGGGGAGGCTGAAGAACTCCGGGACGTGGCGGCCGGACGCGTGGATGCGCTCGGCGCGCTCGATCGCGGCCGGGGAGAAGACGCCGATCCACAGGCCACCGTCGGAGGCGAAGGACTTCTGCGGGGCGAAGTAGTAGACGTCGGTCTCGGCGATGTCGACGGGCAGACCGCCGGCGCCGCTCGTCGCGTCCACGAGGACGAGCGCGCCCTCGTCGGCGCCCGCGACCCGCTTGAGGGGGGCGGCGACACCGGTGGACGTCTCGTTGTGCGTGAAGGCGTAGACGTCGACGCCCGCCTCGGCCGCCGGCTCCGGGTGTGTGCCCGGGTCGGAGGAGATGACCGTGGGCTCGGCCAGCCAGGGGGCGAGCTTGGCCGCCTTCGCGAACTTCGAGCTGAACTCGCCGAAGGTGAGGTGCTGCGACTTGTTGTCGATCAGGCCGTGGGTCGCGATGTCCCAGAAGGCGGTGGAGCCGCCGTTGCCGAGGATCACCTCGTAGCCCTCGGGCAGGGAGAACAGGTCTCGCACGCCTTCGCGCACCTTGCCGACCAGGTTCTTGACCGGGGCTTGGCGGTGGGAGGTGCCGAGGAGGGAACTGCCGGTCGCGGCGAGCGCGTCGAGCGCCTCCGTACGCACCTTGGAGGGGCCCGCGCCGAATCGTCCGTCGGCGGGCTTGATGTCAGCGGGGATCTGGATATCAGCCACGGTGGGAGCCTAGCCGTTTCCGGAAACGGGGGTGAAACATCGTCCGTCGGGTGAGACGGGGGGCGGGGTGGCTGTGGTGGGGTTTTGCGCCCCCGCCGCCCCTACCCGTCCCATCCCTGGGGGCTGCCGCCCCAGACCCCCGCTTCGGCCTGGACGGCCTCGTCCTCAAACGCCGGACGGGCTGGGATACCTGGCGGGGGTCCAGGGGGCGCAGCGCCCCTGGCGGGGGTCTGGGGGCGGAGCCCCCAGGGATGGGACGGGTAAGGGCGGCGGGGGCGGAAATCCCTCAGTCCGCGACCAGCCGCACCGGAAGCTCGAACAGGTCGTTCTGCGTCACCACCGGCTTGTTGCGGAGCTCGGACGCCGGGACCGCCAGATCGAGCGAGGGGAACCGCTCGTACAGCGCGGGCAGAGCGACCCCCGCCTCCAGGCGGGACAGCGCCGCGCCGGGGCAGACATGCGGGCCGTGACCGAAGGAGATGTGCCGGTTCTCGGTCGTACGGGTGATGTCGAAGTCCCCGGCGGTAGGGCCGTGCGCCTTCTCGTCACGGCCGATCGCGGCGTACGACACGATCAGCGCGTCACCCGCCGGGATGACCTTGTCCCCGACCGGGACGTCCTCCGTCGCGAAGCGGATCAGGACGTGGGAGGTGGGGGTGGAGTGGCGCAGGGTCTCCTCGACCACCGACGACCAGTCCGCCTGGCCGGAGAGGACGAGGGCGCGCTGTTCGGGGTGGGTGGAGAGGTTGACCACGGCGTTGACGATGAGGGAGATCGTCGTCTCGTGGCCCGCCGCGACCATCAGCTGGAGGGTGGAGACGATCTCCTCGTCGGTGAGGTGGTCGCCGTCCTCGGAGGCGAGGATCAGCGCGGACGTGAGGTCGTCGCCCGGCTCGGCGCGCTTGGCCGCGACCGTGTCGGCCATGATTCCGGCCAGCTCGGTGAGGGTGGCGATGACTTCGGCGGGCGGGGTCTGCGTGGAGAAGAACTTCTCGAACAGTTCCTGGAGGCGGGGGAGCCGGGATTCGTCTATGCCCATGAGGTCGGCGATGACGTACATGGGGAGGGGGTAGGCGAAGTCCGCCTTGAGGTCGACGGCGACCTCACCCGCCAGGTTGTCCAGCAGGCCCTCCGTCAGTTTGCTGATGCGCTCCCGCATCTGCTCCACACGGCGCGGAGTGAGCGCCTGGGCGACGAGCGTGCGCATCCGGCGGTGGTCCGCGCCGTCCACGGTGAGCATGGAGCGGCCGGGGTTGGCGAGTCCGATCAGCGGCCAGTCGGGGGGTATTTCCCCGCGCTGCCAGGCGCCCCACACGTTGATGTCCTTCACCAGCCGGGGGTCCGTGAGCAGCGCGCGGGCCTCGGCGTGGTGGGTGACCGCCCACACGGGGACGCCGCCGGGCAGCTCCACGGCGGCGAGGGGTCCCGCTTCCCGGAGCCGGGCGCTCTCGCCCTCCAGGTCGGACACGAACGGATCGAGCACGATACGAGGAGAGGTAGCAGAGGTCGGAGCGGTCATGCGGAGGTGCCTCCCAAGGCCGTCGTCGGAGCAAAGCGCACAGGAAGTTCGGTCAGGCCCCGCAGCCACGGGGAGGGGCGCCGGGTCAGCGACTCGGCGGGTACGGCCAGGTCGATGTCCGGCAGCCGGTCCAGTACGACCTCGATCCCCGTCCGGGCGATGACCTCCGCGACCTCCTGCGCCGGGAACGGGCAGCGGTGCTCGCCGTGGCCGAAGGAGAAGTGGGCGTTGTTGCCGCCGGTGAGGGCGGAGCCGTCGGTGCGGACCTGGGGGTCGGAGTTGGCGCCCTGGAGGCCGAGGATGAGGAGGTCACCCGCGCGGATGCGGCGGCCGCCGAGCTGGGTGTCGCGGGAGGTCCAGCGGCCGGCGATGTTCTGGGAGGGGGTGTCCTCCCAGAGGACCTCGTTCATGGCCTCGGCGACGCTGTGGCGGCCGCCGAAGAGGGAGGCCGCGAAACGGTCGTCGGTCAGCATCAGGCGCAGCGAGTTGCCGATCCAGTCGGCGGTCGGCTGGTGGCCGGCGGCCATCATGACCATCAGGTCCTGCATGATCTCTTCGTCGGTGAAGCCGCTGGTGTTCTCGAGCATCCGGGACACCACGTCGTTCGCGGGCTCGGCCTTCCGGTCGGCCAGCAGCCGCGCCATGGAGCCGGCCAGGTGCTGCTGGCCCTCGAGGGCGTTCTCACGACCGTTGATCATGTCGTTCAGGGCGGTGACCAGGCCGGGGCCCTGTTCCTCGGAGAAGCCGTAGAGCGTGGCGAGGACGCGGACGGGCAGCAGGGCGGCGTAGTCCCCGATGATGTCCGTCTCGCCCTTGGCGCACACCGCGTCGATCAGTTCGTCGGCGAACTTCTCGGCATGGGCGCGCAGTTCGAAGGGGTCGACGGCCTCGAGCGCCTCGCTGATCATCGCGGCGCGCTCACGGTGGCGCTCGCCGACGGTGTAGAGGATCGAGGGCTGCTTGCGGCCGATCATGGGCAGCAGCGGCCAGTCGTCCGGGATGTTCGGCCACTGGCTCCACAGGTCGGAGTCGCGGCTGAACAGCACAGGATCGCCGGTGACCTGGTGCAGTTCGCGGTAGCCGAGCACCAGCCAGGCGGGGATGCCGCCGTCCAGCACGACCGGCGTCACGGCACCGTGGTCGCGCCGCATCTCCCGGTACAGCTCGGCGGGTTCGGTCTGGAACCGGGGCCCGCTGAGGGGCACGGGGGCGGGGGTCACAGGGCCAACTCCGGGGATTTAGAGGGGCTGTCGGCGAGTGCGGCGGCTTCGGCGGCGTACGTCGTCTGCAGGTGTTCCACCAGCGTGATCAGCACCCGCTTGCTGGACTCCCGCGAGCGGGCGTCGCAGTCGACCAGCGGGACGTGCGGGTCGAGGTCGAGGGCCTCGCGGAGCTGGGCGGGGGTGTGCGTGGGGCCGCCGAAGTCGTTGCAGGCGACGATGAACGGCGTGCCGTGGTGCTCCAGACGGTCGATCGCGTACCAGGAGTCGTCGATACGGCGGGTGTCGACGAGGACGACCGCGCCGAGGGTGCCGGAGAACAGGCGGTCCCAGAGGAACCAGAAGCGTTCCTGCCCCGGCGCGCCGAAGAGGTACAGCACATTGCGGGCGTCGAGCGTGATGCGGCCGAAGTCGAAGGCGACGGTGGTCGCGGACTTGCCGCGCACCTCGCTGATGTCGTCGATCGCCTCGCCGGCCCGGGTCATCGTCTCCTCGGTGTTGAGCGGACGTATCTCGCTCACCGAGCGGACCAGGGTCGTCTTGCCGACGCCGAAGCCGCCGACGACCACGATCTTCAGGCCGTTGTCGGCCGACGCCTCCAGCGGCGTACGGGCGTCAGAGGTTACGGAGTCCAACGAGCACCTGCTCCAGGATGTCGGGGTCGGGAAGAGCGGACGGTCGTGGGTGACGGGCGCTGACGCGTCCCAGGGCCAGGAGGTCGGAGAGCAGGACGCGGGTGATGGACACCGGCAGCTTCAGCTCGGCGGCGATCTCCACGACCGCCGTGGGCCGTTCGCACAGCCGCAGGATCGCGGCGTGCTCCGACTGCATGCCCAGCACCGGATCGCATTCGGCGACCACGAGCGTCACCAGGTCGAACGGGGTGTCGGGCCCGGACCGGCTGCGCCCCCCGGTGAGGGTGTACAGCCGGTCGGGCGCGTCGTCCCTGCCCGGACGGCTCATGACGACCGGGGCTGCGCGCTGAGGTGCTCGCCGAGTTGCTCCACGAGTTCGCTCATGTTGTGGCCGACCAGCCCGGCGTCCGCGTCCTCGGCGGTGACCACCGCGAGGTGGGCGCCGTCGCCCGCCTCCACGATGAACAGGACTCCGCCGTAGAACTCGGCCATGGCCGAGCGCACGCCCCCGGTTCCGTCGCCGAACTCCACGGACGCTCCGTGGGACAGCGACTGGATTCCGGCGGCGATCGCCGCGAGCTGGTCGGCCCGGTCGACCGTGAGCTCCGGCGTGCGACACAGCTTCAGGCCGTCGCGGGAGAGCACAAGCGCGTGCCGGGCGCCCGGAGTGCGCTCGAGAAGGCCTTCGATGAGCCAGGAGAGCTTCTCGTCGGCGGTGGTGGTGCCGGTCATGAAGTGGTGTCGCCTTCCGGGTGCGAGGTGGTGGCGGGGGTGGTGTCCCGTACGGCTACTTCTTCTCGTACGGCGTCTTCGGGGGCGTACGCCGTGGTGCGCAGGGTGCTTTCGGGGTCGTACGACGTGCTGAGTCCGGTTTCTTCGGGGACCGTGCCCTGCTGGTCCGGTGCCGTGCCGCGGACGGCCTGGCGGAAGCTGCTGAAGCGGGCGGCGGCGGCCTTGGCGGTCTCGGCGGTACGGGGTTCGGGGTCGGTCCGGTCCGCGAGGCGGGCGCGGCTGCGCTCGGCGTGCGCGAGGGTGCGGCCGCGGCGGCGCTTGGGGAGGCTGTCGGTCGACGGCGCGACGGTGTCGGCGACGGTGTCGTGCCGGGGCGACTCGTGGGTGGGGACCGGGTCCGGGTCGAGGTCCGCGGTGGCGTGGGCGGCGGCGTACGAGGCCGGTGGGAGCGCCTCGGCGGCGGCCGGGGCCGGGACGGTGGCCGGCACGGTGGGCGTCGCGGTGGCCACCGCGGTGGGCGTGGCCTCGGGGGCCGCCGGTGCCGGGGCGGCCTGCGGTGCCAGGAGGTCCTGGGGGATGAGCACCAGGACGCCGGTGCCGCCGCGCGCGGAGGGCCGGAAGGACACCTTCAGGCCGTGCTTGCGGGCGAGCCGGCCGACCACCGCGAGGCCGAGCCGGGTGCCGGTGAGGCCGCCCAGGTCGGCACCGTCGCCGGAGACGGCGCGCTCGGCGCGGCGCAACTGGACGTCGCCCATCACCAGACCGCTGTCCTCGACGGAGACGATGACGCCGGCCGGGACCTCCTCGACGTACACGTGGACCTCGGCGGTCGGCGGCGAGAAGTTCGCGGCGTTGTCGAGGAGTTCGGCGAGCGCGTGCATCACGCCCTCGGCGGCGTGTCCGGCGACGGCGGCGTCGCTGGAGGAGTGGACGCGCACACGCTGGTAGCCGCCGATGCGGCCCATCGCGCCGCGCAGGATCGACTCCATGACGATGGGACGGGCCCAGCGGCGGCCGGAGCGGGCGCCCGCGAGGACGGCGACGGAGTCGGCGAGACGGCCCGCCTGCGCGGTGCGGTGGTCGAGGTACAGCAGGTCGGCGAGGACTTCCTCGTCGGAGTGCCGCTCTTCCATGGCGCGCAGGTCGGCGAGCATGCCGGTGGCCAGGGCCTGCATGCGGCCGGCCGCGTTGGCGGTGGCCGAGATGGCGGCCGACCGGTCGTTCGCGGCTTGCCGGATCTGCGCGGCCAGGCGTTCCTTCTCGGCCTTGAGTTCGGCGAACCGCCGCTGTTCCGCTTCGGCTTCGGTGGTCATGCGCCGGCGCTCGGCCTCGAACTCCTGGGTGAGGAGAGCGCGTTCGCGTGCCGCGGCGTCTGCGACGCGGGCCCGGTCCCGGGCGGACTCCTCCGCCAGCCGGGACCGCTCCTGGTTGAGCTCCTCGGCGAGCCGGGCCCGTTCCTGGAGGAGCCGTCCGGCGTCCTGGGTCACGGCGTCGAGGCGGCGGCGTACCAGCTTTCTCGCCTGGACGGCGCGGGCGGCGACCGCGACGGCGACACTCAGCAGTACGGCGGCGGCGCCCGCGCCCCAGGCGAGGGGGGCGCGGACGGAATTCGGGGACTGGGCGACCGCGACGACGACCGCGAGCGCCGCCAGGACGGCGGTGATCAGAGGGGCGGGCGCGACGGCGCGGAGGGCGGGTCGTTCGCCGGAGGGGGTGGGCGCGGTCATGATCGTGTCCTCGGTCGTGTCCTCGGTCGTGCCTTGGGTCGTGCCTTGGGCGAGAGGCGCCACCTGATGCTCAACTTGCGGTCACTATATGAGAGTTCCTGATCGCATTGGGGAGGTTCCGGATCCGGGCCGATAATCGACACGTGATACACGTGTAACCAGTGATCACGTCCGACGATCGCATCGCGTGATCACGTTCGCTGATCGCTTCCGCTCACCGCGTCCGGCGATTCGAGGGTGACGGCTTCGGTCGTTGTCAGTGGGCGGGGGCATCCTTGGGGGCATGACGGATCTCGGGGCGAGGGGTGGGACGGGCGAGGCGGGACTGCGTGCCGCGCTTGCGGCACGGCTCGCGGCGGAGGTCCGCGGCGAGGTCGCCTTCGACGTGACCGCGCGGGCGCTGACCACCATGGACGCGTCCAACTACCGGCGCGTCCCGCTCGGCGTCGTCGCCCCGCGTGACGCCGACGACGTGGCGGCGGCCCTGTCCGTGTGCCGCGCGCACGGCGTGCCGGTCGTGCCGCGCGGCGGCGGCACGTCGATCGCCGGACAGGCGACCGGCACCGGCGTCGTCCTCGACTTCACGCGTCACATGAACCGGATTGTCGCGCTCGACCCCGACGCGCGGACGGCCCTCGTCCAGCCCGGCGTCGTCCTGGACCGCCTCCAGGAGGCCGCCGCCCCGCACGGCCTGCGCTTCGGCCCCGACCCGTCCACCCACAGCCGCTGCACCCTCGGCGGGATGATCGGGAACAACTCGTGCGGCTCGCACTCGGTCGCCTGGGGCACGACGGCGGACAGCGTGCGGGAGCTGACCGTCCTCGACGGCCGGGGGGAGCCGCGGACGCTCGGCCGGGACTGGCAGGGCGCCCCGCCCGGCCTCCGGTCCCTGGTGGAGGGCGACCTGGCCCGCCTGCGCACCGGATTCCCGGAGCTGCCCCGCCGTATCTCCGGTTACGCGCTGGACGCGCTGCTCCCCGAGAAGGGAGCGGACGTCGCCCGGTCCTTCTGCGGCTCCGAGGGCACACTCGGGGTGCTGACCGAGGCGGTCGTACGCCTGGTCGAGGCCCCGCGCGCGCGGGCGCTGGCCGTGCTGGCGTACGCGGACGAGAGCGCGGCGGCGGAAGCGGCGGCGGGCCTGCTGCCGCTCGGGCCGCTCACCGTGGAGGGGATGGCCGCGGACCTCGTACCGCCCGACGCGGGGCTGCCGCGGGGCGGTGCCTGGCTGTTCGTGGAGACCGGCGGTGACTCCGGAGCCGAGGCACGCGCGCGTGCGGACGCGATCGTGCGGGCCGCCGACGTCATCGACTCCCTGGTCGTCACCGACCCCGCGGGACAGCACGCCCTGTGGCGGCTGCGGGAGGACGCGAGCGGTACGGCGACGCGGATGCCGGACGGGAGTGAGGCGTGGCCGGGCTGGGAGGACTGCGCGGTGCCGCCGGCCCGGCTCGGGCCGTATCTCCGCGACTTCCGGGGCCTGCTGACGGCCCACGGCCTGCGCGGCACGCCGTACGGGCACTTCGGTGACGGCTGCATCCACGTCCGTATCGACTTCGATCTGATGACGGGCGAAGGGCTCGGCCGCTTCCGCCGCTTCTCGGAGGAGCTGGCGGACCTGGTGGTGTCCCACGGGGGCTCGCTCTCGGGCGAGCACGGCGACGGACAGGCGCGGGCCGAGCTGCTGCCGAGGATGTACGGGAGGGAGCTGGTCGGGCTCTTCGCGCGGGCGAAGGACCTCTGGGACCCGGACGGCCTCCTCAACCCCGGGATGCTCGTGCGGCCCCACCGGCTGGACGAGAACCTGCGGTTCGCGGTGTTGCCCCGGCAGCCGGTCGACGTCGAGTTCGGCTATCCGGCGGACGGCGGGGACTTCTCGGCGGCGGTGCGCAGATGCGTGGGCGTCGCCAAATGCCGTACGACGACTGCTGCTGGTTCGGGGGTGATGTGCCCGTCCTTCCGGGCGACGGGCGAGGAGGAGCACTCCACACGGGGGCGGGCGCGGCTGCTGCACGAGATGCTCGCGGGCGAGGTGGTGACGGACGGGTGGCGGTCGACCGAGGTCCGTGACGCGCTGGACCTGTGCCTGTCCTGCAAGGGATGCCGGTCCGACTGCCCGGTGGGCGTCGACATGGCCACGTACAAGGCGGAGTTCCTGCACCACCACTACGAGGGGCGGCGACGCCCGGCCGCGCACTACGCGATGGGGTGGCTGCCGGTGTGGCTGGGCCTGGTCGACCGCACGAGATCGGCCCGATTCGTCAACACCCTCGCCTCCGTACGCCCGTTGGCCGCCGTGGCCAAGCGGCTGGGCGGGATCGCGCCCGAGCGGGAGATTCCGCGGGTGGCGGCGGAGACGTTCAGCCGGTGGTGGGGGCGGCGGTTCAAGGAGCGGGTGCGGCGGATGATGCGGGAGGGGGCGTACGAGTCTCAGGGCACCGAGGCGGGTCGGGTGGCCTTCCTCTGGCCGGACACCTTCACGGAGCACCTCTCGCCGTCCGTGGGGCAGGCGGCCGTACGGGTGCTGGAGGCGGCGGGGGTGGACGTGATGCTGACGCCGACGGTGGCGATGCGGAAGTCGGGGGCCGGCGAGGGCGTGTCGGCCTCGGCCACCCCGTGGTCGGTGGGCCGCCGGGGCCGGGTCTGCTGCGGTCTGACCTACGTCTCCACGGGCCAGCTGGACCGCGCCCGCACGGTGATGCGCCGCACGCTCGACCTGATGGGCGTCTTCCTGGACCCCGACATCCACCCCGAGACCCCCGCCGTCGTCGTCCTGGAACCGAGCTGCGCCGCCACCCTGCGCACGGACCTCCCGGAGCTCCTCCACGACGACCCGCGCGCGGCGCGCCTGGCGTCGGCGGTGCTGACGTTCGCCGAGGCGCTGGAACAGCTCGCCCCGGACTGGTCACCCCCGCCCATCGGCCGCCCGGCAGTCGGCCAGACCCACTGCCACCAGCACGCCGTCCTCGGCGACGCGGCGGACCGCCGGCTGCGCGAGGCGGCGGGCCTCACCGGCACTCTGTCCGGCGGCTGCTGCGGCCTCGCGGGCAACTTCGGTTTCGAGAAAGGCCACTATGAGGTGTCCACCGCGTGCGCGGAGGAGCAGCTCCTCCCGGCGGTACGGTCGGCGACCGACGACACGGTGATCCTGGCGGACGGCTTCTCCTGCCGCACCCAACTGGACCAACTGGCGGGCCGCAGAGGGCGGCATCTGGCGGAGGTGCTGGCGGAGGGGCTGGGGGAGGGGGACCGTACCTGAGCGCGCCTGGGGCGTCGAAGCCCCGTAGGTACGCTGGCGAAGCCACCCGCCCCCCTTATGAGGAGTGCCGCGTATGAGTGTCCGGAGTCTCCGTCTCCAGGCCATCAGCCGTGAAGAGCATCTGGCGTTCGTCAGGACGCGGCCATCGGCCAGCCATATGCAGGTGCCGTCCTGGGGTGAGGTGAAGCCGGACTGGCGGGCGGAGAGTCTGGGGTGGTTCGACGAGGAGGGGCGGCTCGTCGGGACGGGGCTGGTGTTGTTGCGGCCGTTGCCGAAGGTGAAGCGGTATCTGGCGTATCTGCCGGAGGGGCCGGTCATCGACTGGTATGCCGCGGATCTCGTCGAGCGTTGGCTCGATCCGATGCTGGGGTACCTCAAGGCGCGCGGCGCGTTCACGGTGAAGATGGGGCCACCCGTGGTCGTACGACGTTGGAGCGCGGACGCGGTCAAGGCGGCGATCGCCGATCCGGCGGCGCGGCGGCTGCGGGACGCGGAGCCGACGACGTACGAGCCGCGGGCCTTCGACGTCGCCGAGCGGCTGCGAGGCATGGGGTGGCAGCAGACCGAGGCGGGCGGCGAGGACGGGTTCGCGGCAGGTCAGCCGCGCTATGTCTTCCAAGTGCCGTTCGCCGGGCGGTCGTTGGAGGAGATCCAGCGCGGCCTCAACCAGCAGTGGCGGCGCAACATCAAGAAGGCCGAGAAGGCGGGCGTGAAGGTGGTGCGGGGCGGCCACGACGACCTGCCCGCCTTCTACGAGCTGTACGCGGAGACCGCCGAGCGGGACCGCTTCATCCCCCGCCCGCTGCCCTACTTCCAGCGCATGTGGACCGCGTTGACCGCCGAGGACCCCGACCGCATGCGGCTCTACCTCGCCCACCACGACGGCGACGTCCTCGCCGCGGCCACGATGCTGACCGTCGGCGAACACGTCTGGTACTCCTACGGCGCGTCCACCAGCCGCAAGCGCGAGGTCCAGCCCAACAACGCCATCCAGTGGCGCATGATGACCGACGCCCACGAACTCGGCGCCGCCGTCTACGACTTCCGCGGCATCACCGACACCCTGGAGGAGAGCAACCACCTCCTCGGTCTGCTCCGCTTCAAGTCCGGCGCGGGCGGCGAGGCCATCGAGTACCTCGGCGAGTGGGACTTCCCCCTCAACCGCGTGCTGCACAAGGCGCTCGACCTGTACATGTCCCGCCGCTGACATCACGTACCGCGGGCCGACGGACAGTTCCTGGGGTCTTTCCTGGGGTGCCCTCGTGACGAGGTGCGCTGGGACGGCGCCTGAGATAGACAGGACAGGCCCATAAAGGGTTCACACGCCTGACTGAGTCCATTACTCTGGACCGGACAGTGCAGTGAGATGTACGAATCCTGAGACAAGCCCCCTGGAAGGCCCCGTGAACACCCCCAGCGCCGCCCCGACCGCCTCGACGTCTCCGGCCTCGGCCGCCCCGGGCGCGGCACCCGCGCCCACGACAGGCGGCGACGCCCCGGGCCGACGAGGCGCTCTCGGACCCGTGGGCCTGGTCCTCGCCGGAGGCATCTCCGTACAGTTCGGCGGCGCGCTGGCCGTGACCCTCATGCCGCGCGCCGGGGCGCTGGGTGTCGTGACCCTGCGGCTGCTGGTGGCGGCGATCGTGCTGCTCGTGGTCTGCCGCCCCAAGGTGCGCGGGCACTCACGGGCCGACTGGGGCACGGTCGTCGTCTTCGGCATCACCATGGCCGCGATGAACGGGCTCTTCTACCAGTCGGTCGCCCGCATCCCGCTGGGCCCCGCCGTCACCCTCGAGGTCCTCGGCCCCCTCGTCCTCTCGGTACTCGCCTCCCGCCGCGCCGTGAACCTGGTCTGGGCCGGCCTCGCCCTCGGCGGCGTCTTCCTGCTCGGCGGCGGAGGCTTCAGCAGCCTCGACCCGGTGGGCGTCGCCTTCGCCCTGTCCGCGGGCGCGATGTGGACGGCGTACATCGTCTTCAGCGCCCGTACGGGGCGACGCTTCCCGCAGGCCGACGGGCTGGCGCTGGCCATGGTGGTCGCGGCGGTGCTGTTCCTGCCGCTGGGGATCATCGAGTCGGGGACCCGACTGCTCGACCCGACCACCGTCGCCCTGGGCGCGGCCGTCGCCGTACTCTCCTCGGTCCTGCCGTACACACTTGAACTGCTGGCCCTGCGCCGCCTGCCCGCCTCCACCTTCGCGATCATGATGAGCCTGGAACCGGCCATCGCGGCGACGGCGGGCTTCCTGATCCTCGACCAGGCCCTCTCCACCACGGAGGCCGTCGCGATCGCCCTGGTCATCGCGGCGAGCATGGGGGCGGTGCGGACGCAGGTCGGCCGGGGGCGTGCGAAGGGGCTGGATACCGAACAGGCCTGTTGAACCGGCGCCTGGGCATATCGGAGACGGGTGAGCGAAAAGCGCAAACTGTTCCGCATAGGGATGGCGGTGAACGCTACAGTCGGGTTGATGCTCTGGACCTCTTGCGTCAGATGCAACAGGGGAAGGGCAAGTCCATTACCGGCACCGATGCGACGAAGGGAACGGCAGCGTGAGCGTGCAGCACGCCGAAGCGGCAGGCGACGGACCGCTGATCCCCCGCCCGGAGCGTACTCCGGGAGCCCTCCGCGCCGCCTGCAATGTGGTCGCTCCACAACTCCTGGCTGCCTACGACCAGGCCAAGGATCAGGCCCTGGCGGAGGCCGTGGAACACGGCTCCATCAAGCCCGTCCATGCATATCTCGACCACTGGGCCGCACTCCTCGAGATCGAGCGGCACCCGGAGACGGCGAAGGCGTACCACCGCGCCGAGTACCTTGCCCACGTGGCGACCGTGCCGGACGAGGCGCGTAGGCACCTGGCTACGGCCGGTGGAATCTATCGCGACGCGGCCAAAGCGGTGCACGACGCGTGACCTGGCAGTGGGAATACGTCCCGGACGAGGAGACGGTGGCGGCCGGTGCTCCACCCGCGTTCATCGTCGAGGTGGAGAAGAGGGCGGAGGAACTGGTCAGGGCTGCCCAAGCCCTTCATCTCCATGGGCCTTCCTACCAGGGAGCAGATGAGGGTGCGAAGCACGCGTTCGTGGACGGCGGCTTCTTTGTTTACATGATCACGCCGCGGACGGAACTCGTCTCCATCTGGCAGATCACCATCGACCCCATCGCGTGAGGTCAGCCTTGCCGCCGATCTCCTGATGCGGCACGGCCTCGCTCGATATCGCCCGCGTCATGGGCGGCTGCTCGCGTGTGGAAGATGCGCGACCGACTCGCTTTGTCCGAGATCGACTTCCTCTCGCCATTATTTCAAGCATGCTTGCTTGCTTGTTTCTTGGCCCCCTGCCATGCTCCAGAACGCACCGCACCGCACACCGTCGTGCCCCCAGGAGCGCCATCGTGTCCGACCCGTCGCCCGTGATCGACGATCTGAACCGGGAGAGCGAGGAACTCGACCTGCTGGTGCGGGACTTGGAGGGGAGCGGCTGGGCACGGCCCACCCCCGCCCCCGGCTGGACCATCGCCCACCAGATCGCCCATCTCGCCTGGACCGACCGCTCCGCACTGCTCGCGGTGACCGACGCCGAGGCCTTCGCGAAGGAGGTCGAGAAGGCACTCGCCTCGCCGGGCGGATTCGTGGACCAGGGCGCGGAGGAGGGCGCGGGGCTCCCGCCCGCCGCGCTGCTCGCCGACTGGCGGTCCGGACGAAAGACCCTGGAAGACGCCCTCCGCGCGGCCCCACCCGGAACCCGCTTCCCCTGGTACGGGCCACCCATGTCGGCCGCCTCCATGGCCACCGGCCGACTCATGGAGACCTGGGCCCACGGCCAGGACGTGGCGGACGCGCTGGGTGCGGTGCGCCCAGCCACGGACCGGCTCCGGCATGTGGTGCGCATCGGCGTGCGGGCACGGGACTTCGCGTTCGGGGTACGGGGGCTGGAGCCGCCCGACGAGGAGTTCCGCGTCGAAGTCACCAGTCCGGCAGGGGAGGTGTGGACGTACGGCCCCGAGGGCGCCGCCCAGCGCGTCACCGGCCCCGCCCTCGACTTCTGCCTGCTGGTCGCCCAGCGGGCCCACCGTGCCGATCTCGCCGTACGGGCGCAGGGCCCCGACGCGGACCGGTGGCTGGACATCGCGCAGGCCTTCGCCGGGCCGCCGGGCGCCGGACGGAAACCGAAGCCGAAGCCGAAGGAGGCGGCGGCCGAGTGACCCGCCCCCTGCGCATAGCCAACGCCTCCGGCTTCTACGGCGACCGCTTCGACGCGATGCGCGAGATGCTCACCGGCGGCGAGCTGGACGTCCTGACCGGCGACTACCTCGCCGAGCTGACCATGCTCATCCTGGGCCGCGACCGGCTCAAGGACCCCACGTCCGGGTACGCCCGCACCTTCCTGCGCCAACTGGAGGAGTGCCTCGGCCTCGCGCACGAGCGGCGCGTACGGATCGTCGTCAACGCCGGGGGCCTCAACCCCGCCGGACTCGCGGACGCCGTACGGGAAATGGCCGACCGCCTCGGCATCCCCGTACGCGTCGCCCACGTCGAGGGGGACAACCTCGCCCGCCGCCACCCCGAGAGCCTCGCCGCCCACGCCTACCTCGGCGGTGCCGGAATCACTGCCTGCCTGCGCGAGGGCGCGGACATCGTCGTCACCGGGCGCGTCACGGACGCGGCGCTGGTCACCGGCCCGGCCGTCGCTCACTTCGGCTGGGCCCCGGACGCCTACGACCGGCTCGCGGGCGCCGTCGTCGCCGGGCACGTCCTGGAGTGCGGCACCCAGGCGACGGGCGGCAACTACGCCTTCTTCGCCGAGCACGACCCGGCGGCGCTGCGCCATCCCGGCTTCCCGCTCGCCGAACTCCACGAGGACGGCACCAGCGTCATCACCAAACACGACGGCACCGGCGGCGTCGTCAGCATCGGCACGGTCACCGCGCAACTCCTCTACGAGACCTCCGGCGCCCGGTACGCGGGCCCCGACGTCACCGCCCGCCTCGACACGATCCGGCTCACCGACGACGGCCCCGACCGGGTCCGCATCGACGGCGTACGGGGCGAGCCCCCGCCCCCCACCCTCAAGGTCGGCCTCAACCGCCTCGGCGGCTTCCGCAACGAAGTCGTCTTCGTGCTGACCGGGCTCGACATCGAGGCGAAGGCCGCGCTCGTACGGGACCAGGTGGACGCCGCGCTCGACGCCGCCAAGTCCCGCCCGTCGGACGTGCGGTGGGACCTCGCCCGCACCGACCACCCCGACGCCCCCACCGAGGAGACGGCCAGCGCTCTGCTCCACCTCGTCGTACGGGACCGGAACCAGGACGCCGTGGGCCGCGCGCTGAGCGGCGCCGCCGTGGAACTGGCCCTCGCCGGCTACCCCGGCTTCCATGTGCTCTCACCACCCGGAAAGGGCGCGCCCTACGGGGTCTTCGAAGACGTGTACGTCGACCAAGGCGCCGTGGATCACGTGGCGGTCCTGCACGACGGACGCCGCATCCCGGTAGCCCCGGCCCTCCACACCCTCGAACTGGAGCCCGCCCCGGAACCGTCCCTGCCCGAGCCCCCGCTCCCCGGCGCGCCGACCCGCAGGGCCCCGCTCGGCCTGGTCGCCGGCGCCCGCAGCGGCGACAAGGGCGGCAACGCGAACGTCGGCGTCTGGGCCCGCACGGACGACGCCTGGCGTTGGTTGGCCCATGAGCTGACAGATGACAGATTTCAGAATCTGATAACTGAAAGTCGTCATCTGAAAGTTGTCCGACATCTGCTCCCCAACCTCCGCGCCCTCAACTTCGTCGTCGAAGGGATCCTCGGCGAGGGCGTCGCCGCCCAGCACCGTTTCGATCCCCAGGCCAAGGGCCTCGGCGAATGGCTCCGCTCCCGTCACCTGGACATCCCGGAGAGCCTCCTGTGACCGTCCTTTCCTCCGCGCTGGATCTCAACAGCCCCGAGTACACGGCGAACCGCGCCGCCATGCTCGCGAAACTCACCGAGCTGGACGCCGAGCACGCCAAGGCGCTCGCGGGCGGCGGCGAGAAGTACGTCGCCCGGCACCGCGCGCGCGGCAAGCTGCTCGCCCGCGAGCGCATCGAACTGCTGCTCGACCCGGACACGCCGTTCCTGGAACTGTCGCCGCTCGCGGCCTGGGGAAGCGACTACACGGTCGGCGCCTCGCTGGTCAGCGGCATCGGTGTGGTCGAAGGGGTCGAATGCCTGATCACCGCCAACGATCCCACCGTACGCGGCGGTGCCAGCAACCCCTGGAGCCTGAAGAAGGCGCTGCGGGCCAATGACATCGCCCTCGCCAACCGGCTGCCCTGCATCAGCCTCGTCGAGTCGGGCGGCGCCGACCTGCCGTCCCAGAAGGAGATCTTCATCCCCGGGGGCGCGATCTTCCGCGACCTCACGCGGCTGTCGGCGGCCGGCATCCCGACCGTCGCCGTCGTCTTCGGGAACTCCACCGCCGGGGGCGCGTACATCCCGGGCATGTCCGACCACGTGATCATGGTCAAGGAGCGCGCCAAGGTCTTCCTGGGCGGGCCGCCGCTGGTGAAGATGGCCACCGGCGAGGAGAGCGACGACGAGTCGCTGGGCGGCGCCGAGATGCACGCGCGCGTGTCGGGTCTCGCCGACTACTTCGCCCTCGACGAGCAGGACGCGCTCCGGCAGGCCCGGCGGGTGGTCGCCCGCCTCGACCTCCGCAAGGCGTACGGCGATCCAGGCCCGGCGTCCCCTCCCAAGTACGACCCGGACGAGCTGCTCGGCATCGTCCCCGGCGATCTCAGACACCCCTTCGACCCGCGCGAGGTCATCGCCCGAGTCGTCGACGACTCCGACTTCGACGAGTTCAAGCCCCTCTACGGGACGAGCCTGACCACCGGCTGGGCGACGCTCCACGGCTACCCGGTCGGCGTGCTGGCCAACGCCCAAGGGGTGCTCTTCAGCGCCGAGTCCCAGAAGGCGGCCCAGTTCATCCAGCTGGCCAACCAGCGCGACATCCCCCTCCTCTTCCTGCACAACACCACCGGCTACATGGTCGGCAAGGAGTACGAGCAGGGCGGCATCATCAAGCACGGCGCGATGATGATCAACGCGGTGAGCAACAGCCGCGTCCCACACCTGTCCGTGCTCATGGGGGCGTCGTACGGAGCCGGTCACTACGGCATGTGCGGGCGGGCCTACGACCCGCGCTTCCTCTTCGCCTGGCCCAGCGCCAAGTCCGCCGTCATGGGCCCCCAGCAGCTCGCGGGCGTGCTGTCCATCGTCGCCCGGCAGTCGGCCGTCGCCAAGGGACAGCCGTACGACGAGGACGCCGACGCCGCGCTGCGCGCCATGGTGGAGCAGCAGATCGAGTCGGAGTCCCTGCCGATGTTCCTGTCCGGGCGGCTGTACGACGACGGGGTCATCGACCCGCGCGACACGCGCACCGTCCTCGGCCTGTGCCTGTCCGCGATCCACACGGCGCCCTACGAGGGCGCGCGCGGTGGCTTCGGCGTCTTTCGCATGTGAGGAGTGTCCTGTTGATCGCCAGTGTGCTCGTCGCCAACCGCGGCGAAATCGCCTGCCGTGTCTTCCGTACGTGCCGTGAGTTGGGGATCCGGACGGTCGCCGTGCACTCCGACGCCGACAAAAACGCCCTCCACGCGCGCGTGGCCGACGCGGCGGTACGGCTGCCCGGCGCGGCGCCCTCCGATACGTATCTGCGCGGCGACCTGATCGTGAAGGCGGCCCTGAGCGCGGGCGCGGACGCCGTGCACCCGGGGTACGGCTTCCTCTCCGAGAACGCCGACTTCGCGCGCGCCGTCCTCGACGCGGGCCTGGTCTGGATCGGGCCGCCGCCCGAGGCGATCGAGGCGATGGCCTCCAAGACGCGCGCCAAGAAGCTGATGGGCCTCGACGCCCTGTCGACGGTGACGGCGGACGACCTGCCCGTGCTGGTGAAGGCGGCCGCGGGCGGCGGCGGACGCGGCATGCGCGTCGTACGGGAACTCGGCGACCTCGACGCCGAGCTGACGGCCGCCCGCGCCGAGGCCCTCGGCGCCTTCGGTGACGGCGAGGTCTTCGTCGAGCCCTACGTGGAGGGCGGTCGCCACGTCGAGGTGCAGATCCTCGCCGACACGCACGGCACGGTGTGGGCGCTCGGCACGCGCGACTGCTCGCTCCAGCGGCGTCACCAGAAGGTCATCGAGGAGGCTCCGGCCCCCGGACTCGGAGAGCTCACGCAGACCCTCCACGACCTGTCCGTACGCGCCGCCCGAGCCGTCGACTACGTGGGCGCCGGCACGGTCGAGTTCCTGATCGCGGACGGCAGGGCCCACTTTCTGGAGATGAACACCCGCCTCCAGGTCGAACACCCCGTGACGGAAGCGGTCTTCGACATCGACCTCGTCGCACTCCAGATCCAGGTGGCGGAGGGCGCAGCCCTCGAAAACGACCCTCCACGCGCGCGTGGTCACGCGATCGAGGCCCGCCTGTACGCCGAGGACCCGGCGAACGCGTGGGCCCCACAGACCGGCACGCTCCACCGGCTCGCGGTGCCGGACGTGCGCCTGGACACCGGCTACACCGACGGCGATCCGATCGGCGTCCACTACGACCCGATGCTCGCCAAGGCCGTCGCCCACGCCCCCACCCGCGCCGAGGCCCTGCGCAAACTGGCGGGCGCCCTGGAGAGGGCGACGATCCACGGCCCGGTCACCAACAGGGAGCTGCTCGTACGGTCCCTGCGGCATCCGGAGTTCGCCGACGCCCGCATGGACACCGGCTTCTACGACCGCCACCTCGCCACGCTCACGACGCCCGCCCCGGACCCGTACGCCCCTCTCGCCGCCGCCCTCGCGGACGCGCACGGCCGTTCCCGGTTCGGCGGCTGGCGGAACCTCCCCTCCCAGCCGCAGACCAAGCGCTACGCCAGGGCCGGCACCGAGCACGAGGTCCACTACCACCACACCCGCGACGGCCTGACCACCACCGAGGCCGACGGGGTGCGCGTGCTGCACGCGGACGCCCGTCTCGTCGTACTCGAAGTGGACGGCGTACGAAGGAAGTTCGAGGTGACGCGCTACGGCGCCCAGATCTTCGTGAACGCCACCCCCCTCACCGCCCTGCCCCGCTTCCCCGACCCCACAGCCCAGCAGGCTCCGGGCTCGCTCCTGGCCCCGATGCCCGGCACGGTCGTCCGCGTCGCCGAGGGCCTGGCCGTCGGAGCCGCTGTGGCGGCCGGAGAGCCCCTTCTGTGGCTGGAGGCGATGAAGATGGAGCACCGCGTGTCCGCGCCGACCGCAGGCACGCTCAGTGCCCTGCACGCGACTCCCGGCCAACAGGTGGAGGTAGGCGCGCTACTGGCGGTAGTGGATCCGACTCCGTGAGAAAAGCGCCCCTTCAGGGGCGCGGCGCCGTTACGCCCATGCGGCTCCGCCGCATGGGCGTGACCAGCCACATACAGCCCGCACCCGTCCACACTCAGGAGCCCCATGCCCCCCGTCACAGAAACCGAAGAACACGCCACCCTCCGCACCGCCGTGGCCGCCCTGGGCAAACGCCACGGCCACCACCACAACCCCGAAGACCTCTGGTCCGACGCGGCCAAGCTCGGCTACCTGGGCGTCAACCTGCCAGAGGCATACGGCGGCGGAGGCGGCGGCATCTCCGAACTCTCCCTCGTCCTCGAAGAGCTGGGCGCCGCGGGCTGCCCCCTCCTGATGATGGTCGTCTCGCCCGCGATCTGCGGCACGGTGATCGCCCGCTTCGGCACGGACGCCCAAAAACAACAATGGCTGCCCGGCATGGCCGACGGCACCCGCACCATGGCCTTCGGCATCACCGAACCCGACGCCGGCTCCAACTCCCACCGGATCACCACCACGGCCCGCCGGGACGGCGACGACTGGATCCTGAACGGCCGCAAGGTGTTCATCTCCGGCGTCGACATCGCCGACGCCACGCTCATCGTGGGTCGAACGGAAGACTCACGTACGGGCCGCCTCAAGCCCTGCCTGTTCATCGTCCCGCGCGACGCGGACGGCTTCGGGCGGCGGCGGATCGAGATGGAACTCCGGAGCGCGGAGAAGCAGTTCGAGCTGACCCTCGACGAGGTGCGGCTGCCCGCCGACGCGCTCGTCGGAGACGAGGACGCGGGCCTGCTCCAGCTCTTCGCCGGGCTCAACCCGGAGCGCGTGATGACGGCCGCGTTCGCGATCGGCATGGGCCGCTTCGCGCTCTCCAGGGCCATCGAGTACGCCCGCGAGCGCACCGTCTGGAAGGACCCCATCGGCGCCCACCAGGCCGTCGCCCATCCCCTCGCGCAGGCCCACATCGAGCTCGAACTCGCCCGCCTGATGATGCAGAAGGCGGCGTTCCTGTACGACTCCGGGGACGACGCCGGCGCCGGGGAGGCCGCGAACATGGCCAAGTACGCGGCAGGTGAGGCCTGCGTGAAGGCGGTCGACCAGGCCGTGCACACCCTCGGCGGCAACGGCCTCACGCGCGAGTTCGGTCTCGCCTCGCTGATAACGGCCTCGCGCGTGGCTCGTATTGCCCCGGTGAGCCGGGAGATGATTCTCAACTACGTCTCCCACCAGACCCTGGGCCTGCCCAAGTCCTACTAGGTCCTGTCGTCAAATTCCCGCCTGCCTCGCGACGCCCTGCACGTACTCTCGCCGCACCGGGCACAGACCCACGTACAACCAGTACGAGGGCCTGCGCCCGGCGCGCCGAGAGCACGCACCTACGTTAAACATCAGCCGCTCCGCAGCGGGCGCGAGGCCCGCCCTCCGGGCGGACGACGGGAATGTGACGACAGGCCCCAGCCGCTCTAGGAGGAACCGTGTTCCGCAGCCAGTACGCAGACGTTCCGGCCGTCGAGGAACCCATCCACGAAGCGGTCCTCGGCCGCGCGGCCGAGCGCGGCGACACACCCGCACTCGTCGACGGAGTCGACGGCACCACGCTCACCTACGCCCAACTGGACCACTTCCACCGCCGGCTGGCCGCCGCGTTCGCCGACGCGGGCGTCCGCAAGGGCGACGTACTGGCCCTGCACAGCCCGAACACGATCGCCTTCCCCACGGCATTCTACGCCGCCACGCGCGCGGGGGCGTCGGTCACCACCGTGCACCCGCTCGCCACGCCCGAGGAGTTCGCCAAGCAGCTGCGCGACAGTGCCGCGAGCTGGATCGTGACCGTCTCGCCGCTCCTGGGGGCGGCGCGGCAGGCCGCCGAACTCGCGGGCGGCGTACGGGAGATCTTCGTCTGCGACAGCGCGCCGGGGCACCGCTCGCTGATCGACCTGCTCGGCTCCACCGCGCCCGAACCGCAGATCGACATCGACCCGGTGACGGACGTCGCGGCCCTCCCGTACTCCTCCGGGACCACCGGCATACCCAAGGGCGTGATGCTCACCCACCGGTCCATCGCCACGAACCTGGCGCAGCTCTCGCCGACCATGCCGATGGGCCCCGGCGACCGCGTCCTCGCCGTGCTGCCCTTCTTTCACATATACGGGCTCACTGCCCTCATGAACGCGCCGCTGCGGCAGGGCGCCACCGTCGTCGTACTTCCCCGCTTCGACCTCGAGACCTTCCTCGCGGCCATCCAGCAGCACCGCATCAACGCCCTGTACGTGGCCCCGCCGATCGTCCTCGCCCTCGCCAAACACCCGGCTGTCGCGCAGTACGACCTGTCGTCGCTGAGGTACATCATCTGCTCCGCGGCCCCCCTGGACGCCGCCTTGGCGGCCGCCTGCTCACGGCGGCTCGGCCTGCCACCGATCGGCCAGGCGTACGGCATGACCGAGCTGTCGCCCGGGACGCACGTCGTCCCCCTGGACGCCGAAAACCCGCCCCCAGGGACAGTCGGCAAGCTCATCGCCGGCACGGAGATGCGCATCGTGTCCCTGGACGACCCCTCCCAGGACGTGGGCGTCGGAGAGGCCGGCGAGATCGTCATCCGCGGTCCCCAGGTCATGAAGGGCTACCTGGGACACCCCGACGCCACCGCCGCGATGATCGACCCGGACGGCTGGCTGCACACCGGGGACGTCGGCCATGTGGACGCCGACGGCTGGCTGTTCGTCGTCGACCGCGTCAAGGAGCTCATCAAGTACAAGGGCTTCCAGGTCGCGCCCGCCGAACTCGAGGCCCTGTTGCTGACCCACCCCGGCATCGCGGACGCCGCCGTCATCGGGGTCTACAACGACGACAACAACGAAGTCCCGCACGCCTACGTGGTGCGCCAGCCGTCCGCCACCGGTTCCTCCGACCTCTCCGAAGGAGACGTCATGATGTACGTCGCCGAGCGCGTCGCCCCGTACAAGAGGGTGCGCGGCGTCACCTTCATCGAGGGCGTGCCACGGGCCGCCTCCGGGAAGATCCTGCGCCGGGAACTGCGGGCCCGCCGGTGACCGCCGTCCCCACACCCACCGTTGTCCGTCCGGCGCACGACCGCGCCATCACCACCCTCACCCTCGACTCGCCCCACAACCGCAACGCCCTCTCGGCCGCCCTCGTGGGCGGACTGTCGGACGCGCTCACGCGGTGCGACAGGGACCGCGACGTCCGCGCGATCGTCCTCACCCACACCGGGAACACGTTCTGTGCGGGCGCGGATCTGCGTGACCCGCCGCACCCGGACTCGCTCGTCGCCTTGCTGCGGCAGATCGTCGAGCTGCACAAGCCGGTGGTGGCCCGGGTGACGGGCCATGTGCGGGCGGGCGGACTGGGTCTCCTAGGGGCGTGCGACATGGCGATCGCCTCCAGGGAGGCCACTTTCGCCTTCACGGAGGTACGTGTCGGCGTCGCGCCCGCCGTCATCTCCCTCCCCCTGCTGTCCCGTACGGACCCACGCGCCCTCGCCCGCTACTACCTCACCGGCGAACGCTTCGACGCGGCGGAGGCGGTACGGACGGGCCTGCTGACGGCGGCGGGCGACGATGTCGACGCGAGTCTCGCCCCTGTCCTGGCCGGTCTGCGCCGGGCGTCCCCGCAGGGCCTGGCCGAGACGAAGAAGCTGCTCACGGCTAGGGTGCTGGAGGCCTTCGACCGGGACGCGGCCGCCCTGACCGCGCTCTCGGCCGAGTTGTTCTCCTCCGCGCAGGCCGCCGAGGGGATGACGGCCTTCCTCGAACGACGGGATCCCGCATGGGTGGTATGACCACGGTCGACGGTGTCGAGCGCGCCGACGGTGTCGACCGTGCCGAGCGTGCTGACCGTGTTGAGCGCGTTGACCGTGTTGAGCGTGTTGAGCGCGTTCCCAAGCAGGACCGCAGCCGGGCCACCCGGCAGCGGCTCCTGGCGGCCGCCGTGGCCTGTCTCGCCGAACACGGCTGGGCGGGCTCGACGGTCTCCGTCGTCGCCGAACGCGCCGGCGTCTCCCGGGGCGCCGCCCAGCACCACTTCCCGACCCGCGAGGACCTGTTCACCGCGGCGGTGGAGTACGTGGCCGAAGAACGCTCCACAGCCCTGCGCGCGCTCTTCCCGGAGGGCGCCGCCGACCGCCGCGCCGTGGTCGCGGCCCTGGTCGACCTCTACACCGGCCCCCTCTTCCGCGCCGCCCTCCACCTCTGGGTCGCCGCCTCCAACGAGGACCAGCTCCGCCCCAGGGTCACCGAGCTGGAGGCCCGCGTCGGCCGCGAGACCCACCGGATAGCCGTGGAACTGCTGGCCGCGGACGAGTCACGGCCGGGCGTACGGGAAACGGTCCAGGGCCTCCTGGACATGGCCCGCGGCCTCGGCCTCGCCAACCTCCTCACGGACGACGGGGGACGACGGGAGGGAGTGGTGGCGCAGTGGGGGGAGATCCTGAACGGGGTACTGGACTGAGGGCCCCCGGCGCTCACGGACTGAGAGCGCCCGGCGCTCGAGGGCTCAGCGCCCCGGCGCTCACGGACTGAGCCGCTCCACCCGCCAGCTGCCGTCCGGTTCCGCCACGTACCGCAGCCGGTCGTGCAGTCGGTTCTCGCGGCCCTGCCAGAACTCGACCGTCTGCGCGGCGATGCGGAAGCCGCCCCAGTTCGGCGGGGCCGGGACCTGCTCGCCCTCCGGGTAGCGGTTGCTCAGCTCCTCGTACGCGGCGTCGAGTTCGGCGCGGGAGAAGATGACCGAGGACTGGGCGCTGGCCCAGGCGCCCAGCTGGGAGCCGTGCGGGCGGGTACGGAAGTACGCGGCCGTCTCGTCACGGCCGGTGCGCCGCGCCGTGCCGGTGACGATGACCTGGCGGGCCAGCGGGTGCCAGGGGAAGAGCAGCGAGACGTACGGATTCTCGGCCAGCTCGCGGGCCTTGCGGGAGTCGTAGTTGGTGTAGAAGACGAACCCCTGTTCGTCGTACTGCTTGAGCAGCACCGTGCGCGAGCTGGGCCGCCCCTCCGCGTCCGCCGTGGAGACGACCATCGCGTTCGGCTCGTACACCATCCCCCGCGCGGCGGCCTGCGCGGCCTGGTTGAACCAGCGGGCGAACTGGTCCATGGGATGCGCGGCCAGATCGGACTCGGCGAGCCCCTCGGCGCGGTAGTGCTTGCGCATCGCGGCAGGGTCGGCGATGGGGTCGGCGGTGGAATCGGCTGCGGATTCATCCGGGAAGCGGTCGCGGTCGGTCACGCGGTCATCCTGCCGTATCCAGGCCCCCAACCGGCGGGGTGGGGTTCATCACCCAGTGGCACTGAGTGCCGCACAGTCTCCTCAGCGATGGCACTCGGGGATATGGTGCTGCGACACGGGGCATCACCGGGATGACGTACCGGACCGCGAGTTCACGAGCCGACCGTGGAACCGGATGTCGACCACCCATCACCGACGCGTGATTCCACTGCATCGAATCCCCCCGGCAACCCCCGGCCGGCCAAGCGCCCCGCAAACCGCCTGTCGCACACATCATGAGGAGCCGCCTGATGTCCGACTTCGTACCCGGACTCGAAGGAGTCGTAGCGTTCGAGACGGAGATCGCCGAACCGGACAAGGAGGGCGGCGCCCTCCGGTACCGGGGCGTCGACATCGAGGATCTGGTCGGCCAGGTCACCTTCGGAAACGTCTGGGGGCTCCTCGTCGACGGCGCCTTCAACCCCGGCCTGCCGCCCGCCGAGCCGTTCCCGATCCCCGTGCACTCCGGCGACATCCGCGTCGACGTCCAGTCCGCGCTCGCCATGCTCGCCCCCGCCTGGGGCCTCAAACCCCTGCTCGACATCGACGAGGCGCAGGCCCGCGAGGACCTCGCCCGGGCCGCCGTCATGGCCCTCTCCTACGTCGCCCAGTCCGCCCGCGGTCAGAGTCTGCCCATGGTTCCGCAGCGCGAGATCGACAAGGCGCACTCGATCACCGAACGCTTCATGATCCGCTGGCGCGGCGAACCGGACCCCAAGCACGTCGCCGCGGTGGACGCCTACTGGACCTCCGCGGCGGAGCACGGCATGAACCCCTCCACCTTCACCGCCCGCGTCATCGCCTCGACGGGCGCGGACGTGGCGGCCGCGCTCTCCGGAGCCGTGGGCGCCATGTCGGGGCCGCTGCACGGCGGCGCCCCCTCCCGCGTCCTCGGCATGATCGAGGAGATCGAACGCACCGGCGACGCGGAGGCGTACGTCAAGAAGGCACTGGACAAGGGCGAACGCCTGATGGGCTTCGGCCACCGGGTCTACCGCGCCGAGGACCCGCGCGCGCGGGTCCTGCGCCGCACCGTCCGCGAGCTCGGCGCCCCCCGCTACGAGATCGCCGAGGCGCTGGAGAAAGCGGCCCTGGCCGAACTGCACGCCCGCCGCCCGGACCGCGTCCTGGCGACGAACGTCGAGTTCTGGGCGGCCATCGTCCTCGACTTCGCCGAGGTCCCGGCACACATGTTCACGGCGATGTTCAGCTGCGCCCGCACAGCCGGCTGGTCGGCGCACATCCTGGAGCAGAAGCGCACGGGACGCCTCGTACGCCCGTCCGCGCGCTATATGGGCCCCGGCCCGCGCAAGCCTCAGGAGGTCAAGGGATACGAGCACATCGCACACTAGGGCCTGTCCGGCATGATCCGCCGGACAGGCCCTAACTGATCGTTTCAGAATGAGGT
The DNA here is from genome assembly GCF_054462255.1 of Streptomyces sp. SD15. Lineage (NCBI taxonomy): Bacteria > Bacillati > Actinomycetota > Actinomycetes > Kitasatosporales > Streptomycetaceae > Streptomyces > Streptomyces sp. SD15. The sequence goes on from NZ_JBTLMO010000001.1 coordinate 434,762, forward strand.
TCGGAGTCGTCTCAAGCAGATGATGCTGCAGGCGAGTTGGAGTAGGCCGAGGTGG